>NZ_CP007141.1:1843610-2165416 GCF_000816145.1 Pseudothermotoga hypogea DSM 11164 = NBRC 106472
CGTTCACGTTGGCGCTCGCGACCATTGAAAATCCGAGCGCAAAACCTCTAACGCTTGCGACTTCTTCGGTGATCCACTCTCTGATCTGCTTCGCTTCCCTTGCGATCTCTCTTTCAGCCTCGAGCGCCCTGGCTAAGTTGTAGATCAGATCGTACAGTATGCTGTCGACAGACTCTCTCAGAGTGATGTTGATCTTTTTGACAGAAAATAGTGTTCTGCAAGCCCTTCTTCTTCAGGGGATGGGTAAGGAGCTTGTTCGTTATTAGCATGTGTTATAATTGTATAGGGTGAAAACTATGCAATTAAGAAAAACAAGATGGAGTCTTTATAATTTGAACTATCATTTTGTGTGGATACCTAAATACCGCAAAAAGATTCTGGTAGATAGCGTTAGGCAAGAGCTCGAGAAACTTATTTTTGAAATCGCCAAAAAACATGGGATTGAAGTCCTATCTCTATCAGTTCAGCCAGACCATGTCCATCTTTTTGTTTCAGCACCACCGCGCTTATCCCCAGCTCAAATAGCCAATTTGTTTAAAGGAGTGTCTTCTAAAAAACTTCTTGAGAAGTTTCCACATCTAAGAACAAAGGAAGGATTATGGAGCAGAACATATTATGTTGGCTCAGCAGGAACGGTTTCAGAAGAGACTATCAGGAGGTACATCGAAGAATGTCAAGATATATAGTCAGAACTTACAAAGTGCCTGTTCCGAGAGAATTGTATCCTCTGTGTTCTGAGCTGAACAGGCTCGCTGGTCGAATCTACAACAAAACCATGTCGCTGGTCAAGAAAGTAAAAAGCAAGAAAGGTTTCTGGCTTTCACCAGGAGCAACACAAAAATATATCCTGCGTTGGAGTAGCACTATCAATATCCATACCCATTCCAAACAGGCTATAGTTCAGCAATACTTTCAGGCGCTTAACAGTTACTTTACTGCAGTCAAGACAAACCCACAGTTGAAACCACCACATAAGAAGAAAAGGTTTATGCCGTTCATCTGGAAAGATACTGCTATAAAACTTTCACCAGAAGGGGTTCTGAGACTTTCAATGGGTAGTAGTCAGGAGCCAATTTTGATACAAACGACACTGCCAGCCGGTACAACAATTAGGCAAGTAAGACTTGTGTATGAGGCTGAGAAATATTATCTTCACCTTGCAATAGAGGTGAAGAATGAGCATAAGAAGAAACAGTCTGTTGAAGTTATGTCTGTAGACCTTGGCATACTTCGTCCAATAACTTGCTTTGATGGCTCTGAAGTGATTTCGTATCACGGTGGTATTCTCAACAGTCTAATCAGATATCGCAACAAGAAGTTGGCAGACTTTCAGCGAACGTTAAGCAAATGCAAGAAAGGTTCCAAGAGGTATAGAAAACTGTTGAAAGCAAAGCAGCGAATGCTGAAACGAACAAAACATCAAATAACGGACATACTGCACAAGATAACCAGCAACTTTCTTAAGATGTGTTTACAGAAAGGGTATGGGACTATTGTAATTGGTGATATCACAAATATTCGAGAGCGTGTAGAAGGGAACGATAACTTTAATCAAAAAGTTCATCAGTGGTGTTTCAGAAAGATGGTGGACATGATAACCTACAAAGCACAGCTACTGGGGATTGAAGTGAAACTTGCTTCAGAAGAATATACGAGTCAGATCTGTCCTGTATGTGGTAGCAAGAACCATGCGGTTGGTCGCAACTATGAGTGTAAAAGTTGTGGATTTAGTTATCACAGGGACGGAGTAGGAGCGATAAACATCTGGCAGAGGTATCTTGGGAAGAAGTCCCAAGTAGTAGCGGGATTGGCACCCGTCAGAGGTGTAAGGTTCAAACCACACCTCTGTGGCCATGGAGTATCAAATGCTCCATGGAAGGCAGCCTAAAGAGCTGCTAAGAATCCCATCCCCTTCAGGGGATTGGGAGTGTCAAATGTGTGTTAGAATAATGGTTAGTCTATTCTAAAGGGGGTATGCCAAATGAAGAGGTTACTGGTTGCTGCGATTGCGCTTTTGGTCATTGTAGTACAGGCTGCCACGTTCTTGACCATCGCCACCGGCGGCACAGCGGGAACTTACTATCCTCTCGGTGCAGGCATGGCAGATATCTGGAACAAAAACATCAAGGGTATGAACGCGATGGTACAGTCCACCGGCGCGTCGGTCGCAAACGTCAACTTGCTCAAGAACAAGGAAGTAGACCTCATATTCGTCCAAAACGACGTGGCCTTCTACGCCTACAACGGAGTAGAAATGTTCAAAGAACCGTTCCCACAGTTGAGGGGTCTGGCGACGCTCTATCCCGAGACGGTCCAAATCGTTGCGCTCGCCGACAGAGGAATAAATAGTGTCTACGATCTGAAGGGCAAGAGGGTCGCCGTGGGTGCTGCTGGAAGCGGTACTGAGGTCAACGCAAGGCAGATCTTGGCCGCGGCTGGAATCACTTACAACGACATCAAGGTGCAGTATTTGAGTTTCGCAGAAGCAGCGAACAACCTCAAAGATGGAAACATCGATGCCGCGTTTGTCACCGCGGGACATCCAACAGCAGCCATCGTTGATCTTGCGGCGGTCAGAAAGATCGTGCTCGTTCCGGTCCCGGATGAGATCATCGCATCTCTGCAGAAGGATTATCCGTTCTACGTCAAGATCGTCGTCCCGGCCGGTACTTACAAGGGAGTCGATGTAGATGTCATCACAGTCGCTGTCAAGGCGATGCTCGCGGTCAGAGCGGAAATGCCAGAAGATCTCGCTTACCAACTGCTCAAGACCATGTACGCAAACCAGAAGAGACTGATCGAAGCCCATGCGAAGGGTGAACTCATAATACCGGAAACTGGTAAGGAAGGTATGTCCATACCGCTGCATCCGGGAGCGGAAAAGTTCTTCAAGGAGATGGGACTCTAAACGGTGAGGGCGTCCTTGCTCTGTGCCTTGCTGAGTCTTCTATCATTTCGATACGTTTTGGTCGTTGAGAAGCAAGGTCAGGTGATCTTTCAGAAAGTTCTGAATGAAGATTGGTTTGCCGTCGTATTTGTTCATTCGGTGGAACGCACGTTGGTCGAAGAGCGTTTCAAAGTTGAACCCGATGGTTCCTTGCTTTTGTTTGAGACTCGGTACAGTTCTTACGGGGCAGGTTTACCTTCTGACGCGGAGGAAGGATTCGCTGTCGAAGAGGGAAAATTTGTTTTGAAACTTCACAGAAGATTCGAGCGGATCGTCCTCCGCGTTTCGCATATTGAAGGCCACGGTATGGTATTCTGTGATAGGACGATTTGGTTTAAAGACATAGCGAACGTTAACGATGCGTTGACTATTTATGTGAAGGTTCTACCTTCTCTGAAGTTGAAAATCTTTTGAGGAGGAATCATCGTGAGCAACGAGAAAGGTACAACCGATCAGGCGAAGGAGATACTCGAAAAGTACGACAGAGAGGCGCGCTACAGAAGTTTTAGAGGTTTCATGGCCAAGATTGTGGCAGCCATAGCGATAACCTTTTCGGTGTTCCAGATTTACACGGCCGCCTTTGGTGTGCTGGACGCAATGATACAGCGCTCGATTCATCTGGCGTTCGGTTCCTGCTTGATCTTCCTGCTTTATCCGACGAGCAAGAAATGGCCGAGGGACAGATTGCACTGGTTCGATCTACTGTTAGCGATAGTTGCACCTTTGACGACCATATACATCGTTGTGAACTACAAGGAACTGGTTCTGAGATCAGGCACGGTTACCAGGCTGGACTTCGTAGTTGGGATTTTAGGAATCGTACTCGTTCTCGAGGCGACGCGCAGAATCGTAGGTTTACCGATAGTGATAGTCGCTCTGTGTTTCATCCTGTACGCACTTTATGGAAGATACATTCCCGGCATAATGGCTCACAGGGGTGTTTCACTCCAGAGGCTTGTCGGACATCTGTTTTACACAACGGAAGGTATCTTTGGAATCCCACTTGGCGTTTCTTCCACCTTCGTCTTTCTGTTCATCCTGCTGGGCGCGTTTCTCGAGAGAACAGGACTCGGACAGCTCTTCATAGACATTGCGAACGCGCTTGCGGGATGGGCTACAGGCGGTCCGGCGAAGGTCGCAGTCTTCTCAAGTGGGATGATGGGCATGATAAGTGGCAGCAGTGTTGCAAACGTCGTTGGAACCGGTACCTTCACCATACCCATGATGAAAAAACTCGGTTACAAGCCTGAATTCGCCGGTGCAGTGGAGGCAACCGCATCGACGGGTGGACAGCTGATGCCACCGATCATGGGTGCCGCAGCCTTTCTGATGGCAGAGTTCACAGGTATCGCCTATTCGAAGATAATAATCTCTGCCGCCATCCCGGCAGCTCTCTACTATTTCGGCGTCTGGATGGGAGTACACTGGGAGGCAAAGAAGCTGGGCCTCAGAGGTCTTTCAAAGGAAGAGCTTCCCAAGATGAAGAAGGTCCTGCTCGAGAGAGGCCATCTTCTGTTCCCGCTGGTTGCGATCATCTATTTGCTGGTGACGGGTTTTACCCCCATGAAGGCCGCACTGTACGCGATAGTTTTTTCTGTAGCCTCATCGCTCATCAGGAAGAGTACGAGAATAAAACTGTCGGACGTTCCCGCAGCACTCGAAGCGGGAGCGAGAGGCGCGCTGAGCGTTGTTGCGGCAACTGCTTGCGCTGGAATAATCATCGGCGTCGTGACACTCACGGGTATAGGCTTGAAACTGGGTACTGCGCTGGTTGACCTGGCACGTGGAAATCTCTTGATAACACTGTTTTTCACCATGCTCACCTCGCTCGTGCTTGGAATGGGAGTGCCCACAACGGCGAACTACGTCATCACTTCAACGATCGCAGCACCTGCGCTACTCAGGTTGGGAGTACCGGTCCTCGCTGCCCATATGTTTGCCTTTTATTTTGGCATCATCGCGGATGTGACCCCTCCCGTCGCACTCGCTGCAATGGCTGGCGCAGGTGTAGCAAGGGCGAATCCGATGAGGACAGGTCTGACAGCTTCGAGACTCGCAATCGCTGCGTTTCTCGTACCTTACGCGTTCGTTCTTTCACCACAGCTGCTGCTGGTGAACGTTTCCAACCCGATACAGGTGATCTGGCCATTGTTCACATGTGCCTTGGGACTGTTCTCACTTTCGGGAGCTCTGGCAGCTTATTTGTTTGGCAATCTTACTGTGTGGGAAAGAGCGCTGTACGGTATCGGCGGTATTTTGCTCGTTGAACCGAGTGGTTTTACTGATCTGATCGGTTTGGGACTGATCGCGGTCGCGTTTTTGCTGCAGAGAGCAAGGATGCGTTTGGCAAAGAATGCTTGATCGATAGCAACGTTTTGTTTTTGGCGGCGATGCCGCCAAATTTTTTTGTGATGTTACCGATAAGAAATGGGAGGCAATTCAGGATGAAAATAGGAAGCTATCACGTGACGATGACCTCGCTGAACAGACATGAGCATTTGGTACAGAGACACGAGCGATTCCGGATGATTCGCATCGTTCAGCAGGAGCCAGCGAAGGTAGAACCGGCAAAGATCGAAATTAAACTCAGCGAAAAGGATAAGGCGAAACTCAAGTTAATCAAGGCGATCCTGGAGAAACTCACAGGTCGCAAGGTGAGATTGTTTTTGCTGGAGCTCGCCGAATCAGGAGGTTCTGACACGGCGGAACCGGGCGCCACGAGAACTCAAGTCGGCGTGATTTACGAACGGAGCGAATATGAGAGACAAAGTGAGTCGACCACTTTCGCTGCGAAAGGTTACGTCGAGACGAAGGATGGTCGGAGGATCGAGTTTGAAATCAGCTTTCATGCCAGCAGAACGTTCGAAAGAAGCGAGATGTTCAGGTTTATGAGTGGAAATCTACAGGATCCATTGATCTTAAAACTCGACGACGCACCGCTGGAATTTTCGGACAAAAAACTGACGCTGGATCTTGACCTGGATGGTGTACTTGACAATGTTCGTTTGCCGAAGAATGCCGTACTGTTGGTGTTAGATTCAAACGAGAATGGTCGGTTGGACGACGCTCACGAGTTGTTCGGGCCTTTGACAGGAAACGGCTTCAAAGAACTGGCCTTGTACGACGAAGACAAAAACGGCTGGATCGATGAATCCGACGGCATCTTCGTAAAATTGAGGGTTTTAAAGACGAACCAGGAGAGAGTCGAACTGGTGTCTTTGCTCGAAGCAAACGTGGGAGCCATTTACCTGGGTTCTGTGAGAACATTTTTCAGCCTTTACGATGATGAAGGACTCCTGGGCAAACTCAGCTCCAGTGGCGTCTATCTAACGGAAGATGGTCGTGTGAGAACGATCCACCAGCTCGACTTGAAAGTTTGAGTTCAGATCACGAAGAGTTCCTTTTGAACGTAGCACACCGCACCCATCACTACACCGAGCTCTGCAAGTTCTGCTCTCTTGAACTGAACGTGTTCGAGTATTTCCGCAGGGACCGTTTTGGAAACGATGGGTTCGATCTTTGCCAAGATCTTGTCATATTGGTTGTAACCGATGCCACCAGACAAAACGACGACGTCTGGATCAAGCAAACACAGTGCGTTCGCTATCGCGAGTGCTAAATGTTCACAGGCAACGTCGAAGAATTCGTTGAAATCTGTGTGTGACTCGAGTTTTTCGAAAACCTGATTCAACGTGGATCGAATTCTTCTCTCCTTGAGGAACTGCTCGAACGTGTATCCGGAGAACCACCTTTCAAGCCTACCAAACCGGTATTCAACGTCTTTTTCTGCAGACCAATCCGTCACGAGATAGCCTATCTCACCCGCCATGCCTCTCGCACCCGTGTAGAGGGTTCCATTCAGAATCAGACCCGCCCCAGTCCCTGTGCCGAGCGCCACAAGAAGGACATTCCTCAAACCTTTGGCGGCTCCCTTCCACATCTCGCCAAGGGCGTTCAGAGTAACATCGTTTTCGACAAAGACGGGTACGTTGAATTTTGTTTCAAGTATCTTCTTGAGTGGAACGTCTCTCAAATCGAAAGCTGGGATGTATCTAACTTTTCCCGTATTGCGATCACAAGTACCTGGTACACCCACACCGATACCGAGCAACTCGTAATTGTGACACTTCATATCCGTGAGTAAGCTCGAAATTTGATCTACAAGATCATCGACGGATCGGATTCTGTGAATCTTTCGCTCGATCTCATGTTTCATGTTACCGTCCAAATCTGTTATCGCTGCGCGTATCTTGCTGCCACCAACGTCAATACCCACGAGGAATTTCCAGTTTGGGTTGAACTCGAGCAACGTAGGACGCTTTCCACCCCTCAGCGTGCTTTTGCCCTTTTTCGATTCCCTCACGATGCCTTCTCTGATCAGTCTCTCCACGGCTTGTGAAACGACGGGCTTACTCAAACCCGTTTTGACCGCTATGTGCGCTCTCGATATCGGTCGGAACTGCCTTATGCACTCGAGAACTTTGGCTTCGGAATTTTTCAGGACCAGTCTGGCTTTCATCATTCTTTCACCGCTCCTTTGGCGAGCCCTTCGATCAAGAAGTTCTGGAACAGAAGGGCAAAGATTATAGGTGGAACCATCGAAACGATACCCGCAGCGCACATGAGCGGATAATTTGTGTAAAAACGACCCATGAATTCAGAAATGCTTATGGGCAGAGTCTTAGCTTTCAAGCTCGAAGTCAGAACCAGAGCAATTATGAATTCGTTCCAGGCTGAGAGAAAGACAAATATACCTGAAGTGAAGAGGGCGGGTCTGGACATGGGAATCAATATTTTCCAGAGAACCTTCACGTATCCACAACCATCTATTATTGCGGCTTCTTCGACCGATACGGGTAACCTTCTGAAGTAAGAACTCATGATCCATATGGCAAAAGGCAGGTTCAACGCGGTGTATATCACAGCGAGGGACGTTTTGCTATCGAGCATACCAAGCCGGGCCAGTGAGAGGTAGATGGGTATCACAAGAATGACGGGCGGTAACATCTGTGTCAAGAGCACGAAAAAGCTTATATATTTTCTCAACGGCACCCTTAATCTCTCTATTGCGTAGGCGGCGAGGATCGCCAAAAGGAGCGTTACGATTGTGACGCTGACACCGATCGTCAGGCTGTTGAAAAGTGTGACTCTGATCTGCGAGGCCACACCATAGGCGCCCTGTCCTAATCCCAGGGCCTCTCTGTAATTCTTCAATGTCGGTCTCGGGGGAAACCAAGTGCGAGATGTTTGCATCAGATCGACGTCGAGAGAAAGGCTGGTCACAAAAGTCCAGTAAATGGGGATCACGGAAGCTCCGACGGCGCAGATGATCACGATCAGAATCAAAGCTCTGTGAAGTTTCGCGTTCATGTCACTCCTCACCTGCCTCTGTCGCAAAGGCTCGTCTGAAGACGAGTACGATGAGAGCAACTATACCCAGGAGTATGTAGGACATCGCCGTGGCACGCCCGAACTTGTAGGATTCGAAAGCGGTTCTGTATATTTCGTAAGAAACAACACGTGTTCTTCCGGCTGGTCCACCACCGGTCACGGCATAGATCAGTTCAAAGAGCTTGAAGGTGAGAATCGTTTTCATCACCAGCAAAAGCTGCGTGAAAGGTTTCAACAGAGGCCATGTTATGTGTAAAACTTGCTGCGTCCGAGTAGCACCGTCTATCTTTGCCGCCTCGTACAGTTCATCGGGTATGGACTTCATTCCACCCAGATAGATGATCGTGGCAAAAGCAGTTCCTTGCCACAAATTTGCGAGTATAAGAGCCCACAGGACGAGCTTCGGGTCGGTCAACCAGTAGGCGTTCTTTTTTATGATCCCGAGACTGAGGAGCGTTTGATTTATGAAACCATAATCGGCGTTGAATGCCCACTTCCAAATCAAAGCGTGGACGATCGGGGGCAAGACGTACGGGAGCAAGATCGCTCCTATGACTAAAGATCTGAGTCGGAACTTGCGGTTGAGTGCAAGCGCAGTTATGAAACCCAGAAACATCCCCGCGGTGATATCGGCAAGCACGAAGTACACAGTGTTTAGAAAAGATCTCCACCAGGATTCATCTCGAAGAATCGATAGGTAATTGTCGAATCCGACGAAACTTGTGATAATCCTTCCGGCAAAGAAACGAACGTTAAACAAACTCAGATAGAACGCGTGTGCCAGTGGAAAGGCAAGGACCACGAAGAGTATCACTAAGGACGGTGACATCAAGAGATAGCCAATTACTCTTTTGCGTTTTTCCAAGGCTCTCTCACTCTCTTCTCAAGAATCTAAAGGGTGGGGCCTGCCGGCCCCACCCTCCCAGTTGTTCATTTCTTCCTTCCTTTTTCGTATTCAGCTTTTATCTTTAGTGCAGCCTGTGCAGCAGCATCGAGTGCCGCTTTTGGAGATTTTTGCCGTGTCAGTGCCTTGTGGAGTTCCTCCTGTAAAGCGTTGGAAAATTCCAAATACCATGGCACCCTGGGTCTGTGGACTATGTACATGGCTTGCTCGTACATTTTGTCCAATCCTCTGACAGTGTTCTTGAACTCAGGATTCTCCCAGACGGATTTCCATCCTGGCACGATACCCGCCTTCAAAGCAGCGTCAAGGGCACCCTCCGGTCCTGCCAGGAACTTTATGTACTCGAAGGCTTCCTTCGGGTGCTTCGTTCCGTAAGATATCGCCCAGCCCATGGGACCGGAAACAGTGTAAGGATGTTCGCCATCCACAGACGGCATCAGACCTATCTCCCACTGACCGACGCCTTTGGAGATCTCGGGATTGTCGAGGTCCACCAAAGGTATTCCCCACATCATACCGAAGGCGATATCGTTGTTGAAGATAGCTTTGTAAACTTCGGTTTCGGTCCAACCGAGCGATGCTGGGTTCACGATCTGATGCTTGTAGATCATGTCGATCATAAACTGGAGAGCCTGAACACCTCTTTCATCGTTGAAAACGGGATTCAGATTCTCATCGAAGAACCTACCGCCGAAGCTCGATAGAATCGCCACAAAGTCGCACACCAAGGACTCCTTCTGCGCCCACGACCAGGCCGAAGCGTACTTCACGATTCCGGCGTCCTGAAGCTTCTTGGCCAGTTCCACCACTCCATCCCATGTCTTGGGGAATTCGTCGTAACCCGCTTTTTTGATCATTTCTCTGTTGTAGACGAACGACTTCCACTCGGAAACCCACGGCAGACCATACCATCTTCCCTGATAGGCCATGCCATCGAGCGCAAAGGGTATCGCATCTTGCTTGAGATCTTCTGTCAGCCATTCATCAATGGGCAGGACCCAACCGTTCTCAACGTACAGCGGTACTTCGACACAGTCGATAATGAAAATGTCGTACTGCTCACCACCGGCCAGCATGGAAGCAATGAGTTTGATGTTCTGATCGCGTCCGTACGGAACCACAGTGATGTTCACACGAACACCTGTTTGATCGTAGAATTTCTGGTTTCGCTCGATGTAATAGCTAAGATCTTCAGGACCGAAGATGGTGTTGAGCTCGATAGTCTCGGCGAACAAACTCACGATCACCATGGTGAGAATAACCACAAAGACCTTCCTCATGTGAACCCCTCCCTTGGGTAAAGTAGGTTAGAAAGTTTACATAACTAATTTTACGTGAAGCCCTTGTTAAGTTCAAGCAGGATAAACGCTGGATAATGTCCATGATGACTGATTCTTCAAGATTGCGCTTGAAAAGGTGCACTATTCTCTCTTTTTCTATCTATAGCTTCTGAAAGCTCGATCTGAGACTTGTGCTCGCTTCCCATCAGATCTCCGACAACGTATGGAAAATTCCGAGCAACGTGGTCCTAATATCAGATCGGTATCATCAAGATGCGGAGGTGAATTTATGGATCTCAAATTCTCGATCAGTGCAACGTCTGAAACTCCAACCAGGACACAGGTAAAAGCGAGAAATTTCACGATGTACGTGGATGAACCCCCACAACTTGGTGGGGAAGACAAAGGAGCGAACCCAGTTGAGTATATGCTCGCAGCGCTGGCTGGTTGTTTGAACGTGGTCGGTCACATGGTGGCCGAAGAGATGAACATCAAACTGGACGGGCTCACGATAGACATCGAGGGTATTCTCAACCCCGCGAAGTTCCAAGGAAAGTCCGACGCAGAAAGGGCGGGTTACAAAGAAATCAATGTGACGATCAGAGCGAAAACAAATGCACCAGACGATGTCCTGAAGAAATGGATTGAAACCGTCGAAAGCAGATGCCCCGTTTCGGACAACATAGCGAATCCAACGCCTGTGAAATTCAACGTGACCAAGGTTTGAAACAGAGGCCCAGCACGCTGGGCCTCTTTCTCCTTCACTTCAACCTGACTCTCAAAACCAGTGCGTCTCCCTCACCATGCGAGCGAGATCTCAGAGCGAATGAGCGTGAATACGAAACACCCGCGAGGTAATAACTTTCTCCATCGGAAAAAACCGCGTAGGCGACGTCGTCCAGCAACGCCCCAAGACACTTAACCCACATGGGTTCACCATTTTCATCAATCTTCAATACTAAATAATCGCCACCACCCTGTTTCTCTACACCGTGCACAGTGTCAGACCATGTGGTTCCCACCAAAAGATAGCCGTCTTCAACTTTGATGATTTTCTGAGCTATGTCGTCACGAGCACCACCGTAGGCCTTTTGAAATTCGATCTCCCCGCTGGCATCGAGCTTGATCAATACAAAATCTGCCTTACCAAAGAGACTCATTTCTTTCGACCAGCTCGTTCCGAGCACGAGACATCCTCCATCATCTGTTGTCAGAACGTCGCTCGCTTGATCCCAGTCGTCACCACCGAGTCTTTTCTGCCAGACGAGATCACCACTTTTCGAAACCTTGAGGACCCACATGTCGGTAGAACCGTTTTCAGCGGGTTTGGTCAGCCCGACGATGTAGTATCCATCGGTTGCTCTGTCAACGCCGATGGCAGAGTCCCAGCCGCTCGAGCCGAAACTCCTTTCCCAGACGATATTTCCGTCCTCATCAACTTTCACCGCCCAGACATCCTCGTTGCCTGCTTTCGTCGTGTAACCAACAAAGACATATCCATCATCCTCGAGCAGATCGAGTGCCGACTCGTAAGCCTGGGTGCCGTAACAACTTTTCCACTGCAAGTTTCCGTGAGCATCGTATTTCAGAAGCCACACGTCCTGACCTCCGAATTGTGCAGAAATCTCACCATCGTTGGAACTGCTGATCGCGGCAACAATGAATCCACCGTCTTGAGTTCTCTCAACGCAGTTTGCTCCTTCTGTGCCCGTTGAGCCAAGCTCCTTGTTCCAAAGAAGTTTTCCGCTCTTTGAGAGTTTCAGCATCATAACATTTTGATCGGATGGTATTTTTCGCGAGGAAGTCCAGCCGACAATCACGATTCCATCATCCACACGTGCAAGATCGTAGGCGATATCCCTGCCGGTTTTTCCAACGAAACGAGACCAGAGAACATCTTCGTCGCGCTTGCGGTACGTCGCCGAAACAAGGAACGCCGCGAAGATTCCAGCTATGAACAGGAGGTTGACGAGCCAACCGGATCTGCTCATGAACATCCCCCCCGTTGCGACAGTATTTTACACCCTCCAAAACGACTGAGATGAGTCTGAGCGTAAGCATTTATAGAACTGGTTGGGAACTTCTGGAAAGAAGAAACGGAATCATCGCTTCTTGAGCCGGAGACGAAGTTAAAGACGGGCAAATTTTGACCCTTGACAAGTTACGAGTACGGTGGTATTATTTCTGTAGACTTAATTCATGTTACGAAAAAAGTATCTCAAACCGAGGGGGTGTGCTGGTATGTCAAGGTTGTTGGTAGTAGCAGTTCTGCTCCTTGCCACCGTCCTGAGTGCTGTAACACTCACCGTCATAGGTCCTTGGGCCGGCCCAGAAATGGAAAAATTCATGCCTGTGCTTCAGGAGTTTGAAAAGCAGACGGGCATAAAGATCGAGTACAAGATCTACAGGGCCGAAGACCTGGCGAACCTTTTGCCGGCACAGTTTGCAGCCAAAAAGGCTCCGGGAGACGTCATATTCATGTGGGCGAGCTTCATCAGAGAGTACGGACAGAAAGGTCACATTCTAACGTTAAACGGTGTTCTCGACGAAACGAAGTTCCTGCCCGGAGCACTGGATGCGGTAAAAGTTGACGACAAGCTTTACGGAGCAGCGTACACTGGAAAAGTAAAACCCGGTTTCTGGTACAGAAAGTCCTTCTTCGCAAAGCATGGACTCACGCCACCAACCACATGGGACCAATTCGTTGAACTACTCGAGAAGATCAAGAAAATACCAGGAATCAAGGCTCCAATTGCGAGTGGAGATGGGGTTGGTTGGCCTTTGTCTGACGTAACGGAGCACTTCTTGATCAGTTTCGGTGGACCCGAGTTGCAACTCGATCTCATCGAAGGTAAAGTCAGATGGGACAGCAATCTGGTCATGAAGGGCATGAACAAACTGGTTTCGTTGCTCAAGAACAAGTACTTCGGTGAGCCAACCGAATGGACGCTCGTTTTGAAGCAATGGTGGAATGGCGACTACGCACTCTACTTCATGGGAAGCTGGATCACAGGCATGGTAGAAGATCCGAATGATCTTGGCGTTTTCGCACTGCCTGGAGCGAACGGTGTCGTGTTCGGCGCTGATTATGCGTTCGTGCCCAAGTACACTCAGTATCCTGAAGAAGCAAAGAAGCTCATCGCCTGGCTCTGTGGTCCGGAAGGTCAGGCGTTACAGGTCAAACAGGGCGGACACGTCGCCACGGCTGTCGGTATAGACCTGTCGAGCTATCCGCCCGTTGATAGAGAAGTCGCAAAGATCATACAGGGCGTCACCGCACTGCCGGACCTGGACGACTCGATCGGTGGAGAGTTCCAACCCACGTTCTGGGATCAGCTGAAACTGCTCTGGGTGGCACCAGACAGACTGAACGACGTGATCAGAACGCTTCAGGAGAAAGCTCCAAAGAAGTGATTTCATGAGAAACAGGGCAAAGTACGTGGCCTTCTTTGTCGTACCAGCTTTCGCGCTGGTGGGGATCTTTGTCGTCTATCCTGTCGCAAGGACTGTGGTTCTGAGCTTTCTCGATTCGGATGGCAAATTCGTTGGTCTGGAGAACTACATAAGGGTATTGTCGAGTAGGGAAATTATCAATCTTGAGGGCCTCTCGAGGGGCTTTCCCCTGGGGGCCCTCGTTCACAACTTGTTGTGGATAGCCATACACCTTCCACTGACGCTCGCGTTGGGACTTGTCCTGGCAGTTTTGCTGAGGAATGTGCGTGGAGGTGCCGTGATCAAGTCCATCATTTTTCTCGGAATGGTCATGCCAATGATCGTTGGAGGTGTGATGATCAACTTCATGTTCGATAGAAATCTGGGTATTTTCAATGCTTTCCTGAAAATTTTCGGAATACCAGCAAAGAGCTGGACTGCCTATCCAGACACCGCGCTGCTCGCACTGATTTTTGGCTCGGTATGGCTCTGGGTTGGCTTCTCCACCGTTCTGTATTCGGCTGGTCTTGAGACGATCCCAAAGGATCTCTACGAAGCGGCACAGCTCGATGGTGCTTCTGCTTTGAAGATCTTCACGAAGATAACGATTCCCATGCTTAGACCCATAACAATCGTCGTTGTCACTATGACCTTGCTTTGGGAACTCAAGGTTTTCGACATCGTTTACGTGGCCACGATGGGAGGACCTGGTGGAGCTTCCAACGTGCTGGCTTTGCAGATGTACACGTACGCTTTCAGGGCTATGGATTTCAATAGATCTGCGGTGGTTGCGGTGCTTTTGATGATGTCAACCTTGCTTGTTAGTCTACCTCTGCTCAGAACGTTGAGGGATGATCAATCATGAAACCAAGAAGCATGTTCGTTTCCTTGTTAGGATGGCTTGTTGCACTCGTTTGGATCCTGCCGTTCATGGGCGTTCTCATGACGGCGATCAGACCACTGGACGAGCTTCTCAACGGCTGGTGGAATTTCGCAACGTTCCGGCCAACCATCAACAACTTTTCAGGCGCCTGGAATCACCCGACCGCAGCCCTTTCGAGAGGCATGCTGAACTCCTTGATTGTTGCGATTCCCGCAACGCTCTTACCGCTTTTTCTGGCAACGATGGCGGGCTATGGGCTTTCGAGGTACAGATTCAAACTGAGGACTCCTCTGCTCGCACTCGTGATCATTGCGCTCGCCCTGCCACAACAAACGATCGCCGTTCCTATATTTCAGATGATGAACGCGTTGAACCTCGTGGACACTTACCTTGGATTGATCATCGTTCACACCGCCTGGGGTATTCCTTGGATTGCATTCTTCATGAGAAATTTTTTCACCACGATTCCAAAAGCTATGGAAGAAGCTGCGAGGATAGACGGTGCGAGTGACATAACCATCTTCTTCAAGGTGGTGTTACCGCTCGCGATGCCTGCCATAGGTTCGGCCTTCGCGTTGCAGTTCACCTGGGTCTGGAGTGATTTCTTCCTCGCGCTGATCTTGATATACTCACCTGACAAACTTCTCGCCACACAGCGTATCCCACTGATGAGAGGCGTGTACCATGTGGATTGGGGCTTGCTTTCGTCTGCTGCCATTTTAGTTATGGTCGTTCCCATTGTGGTCTATCTGGTCTTGCAGCGTTACTACATCAAAGGTATGGTTGGCTGGTCCCTCAAATGAGAGGAGGAAGTCCATGAGAGTCAAAGTCGCAGAGAAATCCATAGAGGAGTACCGAGGCTTGGTTGAACAACAGGTGGAAGAGATCAAACAGCTTGCCACATCTCTCAAGGGTTTGAAAGTGGTTCACATCAACGCAACAGCTTACGGCGGTGGCGTGGCTGAGATACTGCAGAGCCTGGTGCCGTTGATGAACTCGGTCGGTCTGAAAACGGAATGGCGGGTTATAGAAGCGCCCGGAGAATTCTTCAACGTCACCAAGAAGTTCCACAACACCCTGCAGGGAGCGGAGATTCCCATCACGGAAGAAGAATGGAAACTCTACGAGGATGTGTGCAGGGCCAACGCTGAACTGATCGACGGGGATGAAGACATCGTGGTGATCCACGATCCTCAACCGGCCGCGATCAGGTCCTTCGCAAAAGCGAAAGCCAGTACGAAGTGGATCTGGCGCTGTCACATAGATCTTTCAACACCGAATCAAACGGTGTGGAATAGGTTTTCCTCGTACGTGAGCGATTACAACAGAATGATCTTCCATCTGGAAGAGTACTTCCCGAGCAACGTGAAAGAAAAATGTCGGGCCTTTCCACCGAGCATAGATCCTCTCAGTGAGAAGAACATCGAGCTGAACGAGAATTTTGTCAGAGAGGTCTTGAAAAAACTCGAGATAGATCCACAAAGACCTCTGATAACTGTTGTGGCCAGGTTTGATCCGTGGAAAGACCTTTTTTCGGCTATAGATGTTTACAGACTCGTCAAACGTGAGGTTCCCTCCGTCCAGCTTGCGATCGTTTCTGCAATGGCTTCGGACGATCCTGAAGGCTGGATCTTTTTCGAGAAAGTCCTACGCTACGCCGGAACAGATGAGGACATAAAGTTTTGCACGAACCTGAAAGGGGTTGGAAGCAAAGAAGTGAACTCGATACAAAGGAGCAGCACAGTTGCGTTGCACACAGCCACCAGGGAAGGCTTCGGACTGGTTATCAGTGAAGCTTTGTACAAGAGAGTGCCCGTGGTGGCGAGACCCGTCGGAGGTGTGAAGATCCAAATCAAACACGGTGAGAACGGTTATCTAACGTGGGAGAAAGATGAACTTGCGGGATATATACTCGAACTGATGAAAGACGAGAATTTGAGAGGAAGAATGGGTGAACAGGGAAGAAAAATCGTGCTGGAGAAGTTCATCACGACGGCGAACCTCATGAATTACTTGAAGACGTTTCTCGAAGTTTTGGGGTGAGAAGTTGCCGGCCCCAGCTCTGAGAAAAGAGAACAAGTTGCGCGTGTTGAAGTGCTTGTTTGAGCATGGGCCCATGTCACGAGCGGAGCTTTCGAGCCTGACAGGCCTTTCGGCAAGCACACTGAGTTACATCGTTCGAGAACTTTTGAACGAAGGTTTCATCGACGTCGCAGAGACCGAACCGAGCAGGGGAAGACCTTCGCAGTTGCTCCGCATCGATGCTTCTCGCTGGTCTGTCATTGGTATCAAGGTAGGACGAGAAGAGGTGCGAGGAGTTCTCTTCGACGCAGCGATGCGTCCTGTAAGGAAAAGCTCGATTCGCATCTTTTCGCACATGAGAAACAACGAAGGTTATGCTTCCGCAGTTTTAGGAATTGTTAAAGAGCTCAAGAGCGAAAGGTTGCTCGGTGTTGGGATCTGTTCGTCCGGTATAGTTTCAGGTGGCGAGATCGTCGTTTCGCACCTCATGAACGTGAGAAGGCTCGATATCAAAAAACTTCTCGAGACTTCTTTGGACATCGGCAACGTTGTCTTGATGAACGACGTCGACGCACTCGCATATTTTTTGTCCAACCACGAAAAAAACGACTTCCTCGCGGTCAGTTACGGAACGGGAATAGGTGCAAGTTTTTGGAACAACGGACACGCAAAACACTTTGAGATAGGACATGCGATCGTCGCGAGCGAAGGAAAATGCTACTGTGGGCAAACTGGTTGTCTCGAATATCATTCTTCTGAATACGCCGTGATCAAATCTTACCTTGGAAAAGACATAGATTTCGAAGATTTTGCTATGAACGAGGAAGAAAAGTACAGATCCATCGTTGAGGAAATCAGGGCGAAGGCCCGATCGAATTTCAAGTCCATGGAAATTCATTACATTGAACCCTTCAGGAGGTTGTCTCTGGTTCTTGGAAATCTGATCATGGTGCTCAAACCGAGCTCTGTCGTGTTTCTGGGAGAAGGCATCGTGAACGACGATATGGTGAGGTTGTTAAAACGATGTGTTGAGGAAAAATTCAACGCGGAGTTCATAGGCGATGTGGATTTCCAGCTCGCTCACGCGAACTGGGAAGAAGGCGTTGCACTCGCTACTGTTCGAAAATTCCTGCCGAAAGTGTTGTCATCGTCCATTTGGTAAAGATAGAGAGCGCAGGCTTTGACCTGCCCTTGCATTTTTTGGGCGTGGGATCTTTACTTTTTGGTATGAGAGTAAACGTTGAGTGTTGTTATGTATACAATATGAATCACCTCCATACCGTGGGGTATAATATAACTGCAAAGCAAAACAGGGAGGTGTCCTTATGGCGATTCCGTTGATAGGTGAAAAGTTTCCAGAGATCGAGGTGGTCACGACACACGGCAAGATGAAGCTTCCAGATGCTTTCAAAGGTAAATGGTTCGTTCTGTTCAGTCATCCTGCAGATTTCACACCTGTGTGCACGACCGAGTTCGTGGCATTCCAAAAGAGGTACAACCAGTTCAGAGAACTCGGTGCAGAGCTGATTGGACTGAGCGTGGATCAAGTGTTTTCGCACATCAAGTGGGTTGAGTGGATCAAGGAGAACATTGGCGTGGAGATCGAATTTCCAATCATTGCAGACACCGGAAAAGTTGCTGAGATGCTTGGAATGATTCATCCAGCAAAGGGAAGCAACACCGTCAGGGCCGTGTTCTTTGTCGATCCAAATGGTGTCATACGTGCGATACTGTATTACCCCCAGGAAGTTGGAAGAAACATGGACGAGATAGTAAGGATCGTCAAGGCCTTCAAGGTTGCCGACGAAAACAAGGTTGCTATACCGGCGGACTGGCCGAACAACGAACTGATCGGTGATGAAGTCATCGTTCCACCAGCGACGAGCGTTGAAGAAGCTGCCAAGAGGAAAGAACAGTACAAGTGCTTCGATTGGTGGTTCTGCCACAAAAAAATATGAGATCGAGGCCCCGCTGGGGCCTTTTTCATATAATTCTGTTAGGAGGTGTTGAGTCATGATCCCCAAGGAGATCGAAAAGGCTTTCAACGAGCAGATCAAGAAGGAACTCGATTCGGCTTATCTCTATCTTTCAATGGCCGCATACTTTGAACACGAAAATCTCGAAGGAATGGCCCACTGGATGAAGAAACAAGCCCAGGAAGAAGTTGGTCACGCGATGAAATTTTTCGAGCACATCAACGAGCGTGGTGGAAGGGTGGAGTTGTACGCACTGGACGAACCAAGGAAAGATTGGTCTTCGCCGTTGGAAGTCTTCAAACACACTTACGAGCACGAGCAAAAAGTTACGGCAAGCATAAACAACCTCGTTGATCTTGCAAGAAAGTTGAACGACAGCGCTTCCCTTGTCTTTTTGAACTGGTTCGTTAACGAGCAGATTGAAGAAGAGGCAAATGCCCAGAAGATTTTGTCTTTGCTCGAGCGTATAAAAGATAGCTTTGCTGGTATAATAATGCTTGATGCACAATTAGCAAAGAGGGAGTGATCTTCATGTTCAACATCGATGAGATTTTCGAAATGGCCGAGCAGATCGAAAGAAACGGCGTTGTTTTCTACAATAAAGCTGCTGAGATGTTTCCAGAATACACCAAAAAGAACATCTTTTTGAAGCTTGCAGAGATGGAAAAAGAACACGAGAAGAGGTTTCATCAGATGAGACTCGATCTCGCTAACAAGGAAAGAGAGATCTCTCAGTTCCTCGATCCTCAAGGCGAGGCTGCAGCTTATCTGAGAGCGATGGTGAGTGGTAAGGTGTTCGACGCAAAGCTCGATCCAACAACGAGATTCAACCAGGTCAGATCGCTCTCGGAAGTGCTGAGAATAGCGATCGACGTTGAAAAAGATTCGATAATCTTCTACCTGGGCCTGAAAGAAATGATTCCACAGGGACTCGGTAGGGACAAGATCGGTCTGATAGTTCGTGAAGAGATGTCTCATGTAACAATACTCAGCGATCTTCTCGAAAAACTTTCTTGAGGGGATGTTAGCTTGATCACGAAGGAAAAGGTACTTGAAGCTTTGAAACAAGTCATTGATTTCGAGATAGGTTTGGACATCGTGAACCTCGGGCTCGTGTACGATGTGGCCATAGACAACGAAAACAACGTGACGGTCACGATGACGATGACAACACCAGCGTGTCCTCTGGCTGGGCTCATCTTGCAGGATGCTGAAGACAAGGTCAGGCAGATCGAAGGCGTGAAAGATGTCAAGATCAACCTGACATTCGATCCACCCTGGACACCCGACAGAATGAGCGAGGAGATAAGAAAAAAGTTTGGGATATGAAACTGAGAGAGCTTTACACGATTCTCAAAGACGTCCTGAAAGAGGCCTCCGAATCGCCAGGTTCGGAGGCTTTGTCCATACTCAGCAAAGTTACCTCCCAGACCCGCGAAAGGTTGCTGATGAACTTCGAAGAAGAAATTCCCGAGAAAGTGTGTCAAGTGGCGATCTCACTCGCGAAGAAACGCGCGAGTGGCTATCCACTACAGTACATAACAGAACGATGTTATTTTTACGGCTTGGAACTCCACGTGTGCGAAGGGGTGTTCGTGCCACGCATCGAGACGGAAATCCTGGTCGACTTGGCTTTGGAACTCATCGAAGAAAGGCGTTTCAAGGTGGTGGCGGACATAGGCACCGGTACGGGCTGCATAGCTATAGCGATCGCGCTCAGAAGTGAAGGCGAAGTTTTCGCAACGGATGTGAGTGAAAAAGCCCTCGAGGTTGCCAAGCGTAACGTTGAACGGTACAGAGCACGTGTCCAGCTTCTGAAGGGTGCATATTTGACTCCCTTGCTGCCTGTCCTCAGTGATGTTCAACTCATCGTTTCGAATCCGCCGTACGTTCCAACAGGTGCCAAACTACCACTCGACGTTTTAAGAGAACCACACGAGGCACTCTTTGCCGGTGAAGATGGACTCGAGTTCTACCGAAATTTCTTTTCCGATCCTTCCCTCCTCACTCGAAAAACGATCATCATGGAGATGTCACCAGAACAGGAAGATCCATTGAGGGCTTTGCTCAAAGATCTTGGAACGATCACTTTCTTTAAGGACCAGTTTAACAGAACGAGGTTCTTCAGACTCGACGTTGCATGATAGAATAATTCGTGGAACTAACTTTTGGGGTGATCACCTTGAAAAGGTTACTCAAGTACGCAAAGCCCTACGCGTGGTTTTTTGTGCTTGCGATATTCGTGGTGCTCGTCTCAGCCGTGGTGGATCTGTTGCCACCACAGCTGATCAGAACGATCATAGACGGTTATTTGAACAACGAGGCTTTGTCCGAGTCTGAGAGACTCTCTGGGATCTCCAGGCTTGGTTTCGCAGTGGTGGGTGTGTTCGCGGCACAATTCTTGTTTGGCTATCTCAGCACTTTTATCACGTCGTACTTAGGCAACAGGATCGTTCACGATGTGCGTACGGAGCTTTTTAGAAAGGTTCTTCGCTTGCCCATGTCCTTCTTTGACAGAAACCCATCGGGTAGGATCACCACCAGGATCGTCAACGATACCCAGAACATACAAGAGTTCTTCACGAGCGTCATCACGGCGATGGTGAAGGATGTGTTTCTCCTCGCAGGTACGATATACTTCCTGGTTCGTCTCAGCCCGAGACTGTTCGCAACGAGCAGCTTCATTTTCCCCATCATAGCGGTTGCGATGATCCTGTTCAGATACTTCGATCTGAAAGTCTACAGAGAAGTGCGGACCAACTTAGCGAAAGTGAATGCTTACCTTGCGGAGCACATCAGCGGGATGAGCGTGATAAAACTTTTCCTCGCTGAGGATTATAAAAGAAAAGAATTTGACTCGGTGAACTCGGAACTCTATAGATCTCAGCTCAAACAGCTTTACGTGTTCGGCATCTTTCGACCTTTCATAAGCTTTGTGAGGCACATGGCCACGAGTGCGATCATTTACTTTGGAGCGAGAATGATCTTGCAGCAGAGCATCAGATTCGGTGAACTCTACGCCTTCATTTCCTATATAGACACCTTCATGAGACCGTTGGAAGATATTTCCGAAAAATACGACATAATCCAGAACACCACGGCCTCGTGCGAAAAGATATTCTCCCTTATGGACGAACAACCAGAACCGAGCGGAAAGAAAAACAGCGATCTGAGGATTGAAAAGGGCAAGCTGGAATTCGAAGATGTCTGGTTCAGTTACGATTCAGAAAGGTGGATCTTGAAGGGGATCAATGTCGTTTTCAATCCCGGAGAACTGACCGCAATTGTTGGCGAAACGGGTGCGGGAAAGACGTCCTTGATGAACCTTATCAACGGACTTTACGTACCACAGAAGGGACGGATCCTCATCGATGGGAAAGACATGTTCGAGTACGATCTGACGAGAATCAGGAAGCAAATAGCAGCAGTTCCCCAGGATGTGATTCTGTTCACAGGAACGATTCTTGACAACGTGAGATTGTTCGACGAATCCTACAGCGAAGAACAGGTCGTCGAGGCCCTCAAGAAGGTCCACGCTTACGACATCGTGTCTCACCTGACTGATGGAATCCACACCAAGATCGTCGAAAGAGGTTACACGCTCTCCGCCGGTGAGAGACAGCTCATCGCTCTCGCGCGTGCCGTTTTGTTCGACGCCAAGATCCTCATACTCGACGAAGCCACGAGCAACATCGATGTGGAAACTGAAACAAGAATAGAGGCAGCGATAAGAGAACTTTCCAAAGAAAAGACCATGATCATGATCGCACACAGACTTTCCACCGTGAAGAACGCGGACAGAATACTGGTCGTGCATAACGGTAAGATAGTTGAAGAAGGCAAGCACGCACAGCTACTGGCACGACAGGGCGTGTACTATCAACTTTATCAAATTCAGTTCGCCTCGTGATTCTCAAAGCTTCTCTGCCCACAACTCGTACAGTTTCTGATAATAAGGCACGAGCTTCTCGTCCGGTTCGTAGACCTCGAGCTCACCTTTCAGTGCTTCCATAGCCTTTTTTCTGTGATCTTCACCAAGCAGGTGCCAGATCGCTCCTAAGGCGGTTCCCTGTCTCTTGCTCTGTACGATAACCCTCTGATTGATGACAGTCGCGAGCATCTTGGTCCACACGTCGGCTCTGGTCAGGCCACCGGTCGAGTAGATCCGATCACACTGCTTGGGTAGAAGTTTCACCACATCAAAGATCCTTCTAAGATTCAGGATGATGCCCTCCAAAACGCTTCGTGCCACCATCCATTCTGTCGTATCACCGCGAAGATTCAAGAATTTTGCGCTGAGTCTTGGATCCAGTTCCGGAAATCTCTCGCTGAACACGAACGGATAGAACAGAACAGCGCGCGAGATGTCCACGTTGTGGAAGTTCTCTTCGATCGATTTTATGATCTGTACATGGTCGTGTCTGGAGAACAGTTTCACGTACCAGTCGAAGACAATCCCACCGTTGCTCGTCGCCACTCCATCGATGTAATGGTCTTCGTCCACAACGTAACACCACACACCAGGTGATGGATAATCCTTCGGTGGCTCACTCACGATGGACCTTATCGCCGCACTGCTGCTCGAAGAGATGGTCACCGAATCGTCCACACCTGCGCCGGAACCTATGCTCGAAGCTGCGGCGTCCGAGATACCCGCAAAAACGATCGTGCCTTTGGAGAATCCCGTTCTTTCACACGCTTCCTTGATCATCTCTCTTGCGAAACGTGGCGAGACGAGCTCCGGCAACTTGGTTTCATCGACGTTTGCCAACGCTTTGAGAACGTCGGTCAACCAAACTTTTCTGTGAATGTCCAAGAATCCTGTTCCAGAAGCAACGGAAATATCACTGACCAGAGTTCCGGTGAGTCTGTAGAATATGTAATCCTTGATCGAGACGATCTTACACGCTCTTTCGATCTTTTCGGGTTGGTTCTGTGCGAACCACATGAGTTTGAAGAGAGGATACGCGAAGTTGCTTGCGCAACCTGCCGTGTTTTGGAGGAACTTTGTGAGTTCTCTATCCTTCTTCACCTGGAACACCTGGGGTATGGACCGTTCATCTACCCAAGGAACGACGTTACCCATGGGCTCAAAGTTCTTATCGAGAAAGAGCAGAGAATGCAGCATGCTGTCGAGAACGATACCATCAACGTGGTGAAACTCCTCTCCCACTCTCTTCAACGCTCTGAACACGGCGTTCTCGATCTGGAAAGGGTCCTGCTCGAACATAGAGGGACCAACACTGAACACATCGTAAGGTTCGCTGACGTCAAGCAAAACCTTCAACGCTTCAGAATCGTAGAGGATCACCTTCACAGCAGTCGTACCTATGTCTACACCGACGTATATTCCCACCTGCGACACCTCCACACGGCTATGTTACACCAAGCCAACCAGTGCGGCAAGACCTGGGCTGAGAAAACATCCAGACAAGCGATGCGAGTGTTTCCATGAGTGTTGTGTTTCTGCATGCGTCGGAACCGACAAACAGGTACATCGCATAAATTACTTCTACCGATTTCGAGTTTCTTGCTCGAGAAGAAATTGACCGATACGCAGGTGATACAGTAACACTGCCTTACAGAGTGGTAGATTTAGAGCAACTGTTTTGAAGAAAAGCAAGAAGTCGACCTGAAAACCGCGCATGGGACTCGTTTCCAGGGTTTCCTATGATTCAAAGCAACATGCAAAATCCCCCAAATAAGAGTCAAAACTAACATAGAAGAGTCCACGCGGTCCAGCGAGATATCCTTATCCTTATATCTTCGCTTCTTTGATAGTCAGACACCATGGTGTAGAAAAAATTCAGTGCAATCGCGAGATCGATGATTCTGCATCACGCTGACTGGGCTTGCACCATGAGACCTGTCAACAGAAACGAACGCAAAAGCGTTTCCGGTAAGCACTTCATAACGCTTTTACAGCTGGATTGGAAACCTTTGAGAAACGTTAACAGATGACCCCTGTTGCAAGGGGTCCCTTTTTCATATATAATTTTTTTGACATCCCACTACTTTGTGGGAGTTTGTCAAAATATTTTTCTCAAAGGGGGAGTAGTTATGAGAAAGCTGCTGGTCTTGACCATCGTGGCAATCGTTGTCAGCACATTGCTCGCGGCACCCAAGTACGTACTCAGGTTCAACCATGTTCTCGCGGCCACAGAACCTTACCACGAAGCGTTCTTGAAGTGGGCCAAAGCTGTGGAGGAAAGAACCAACGGAGATGTGAAGATCGAGGTGTTCCACAGCGCACAGCTCGGCGTGGAGGAAGACATACTCGAACAGATCAGGGCCGGTGCACCGGTGGGACAGAACACGGACTCGGCACGAATGGGCATGTACGTTCCCCCAATTGGTGTTATGAACATCGCTTACTTCATCGACTTCATGGGTGCGAAAACACCAGAAGAAGTCATTCAGGCTCTGCAGAAAGTGAAAGAGTCACCCTCCATGAAGAAGTGGCTCGACGAACTCGAGAACAAGTACGGCTTCAAAGTCCTCTCTTTCTTCTGGGTGCAGGGCTACAGACACTTCTTCACGAACAAGCCTGTCAGGCAACCTGCAGATCTGTCTGGATTGAGGATCAGAACACCACCGTCGCCAGCTTGGCAGGAGTCCATCAGGGCACTTGGAGCACAACCTGTAGCCATAGCCTTCGGCGAGATCTACACGGCGATTCAAACGAAGGCTTGCGATGGTGCCGAGCTGACATATGCAAACGTTTACAATGGCTCGCTGTACGAGGTCGTAAAGTATGCCTCTGAGACGGGGCACATACTACTGATCAACTTCGAAGTTGTCAGTGCCAAGTGGTTCAGAAGCCTGCCACCCGAATATCAGAAGATCATCGAAGAAGAGTGCGACAAGGCTGGTATTGAAGTCTCGATGAAGATCATGACGGAACTCAGCGAGCAGTTCAAGCAGAAATGCATCGAAAAGGGCATCATAGTGATCAGCGACGTTGACAAGGCAGCGTTCATGGAGGCGGCGAAACAGGCTTACATCAAACTCGGCATAATGGACGCGTTGCAGCAACTCATCAAGGAAGTCAGAGGCGAGTGAGTTGAACCCAGTCCCCCAGGGGGCTGGGTTTTTTATACTCTTTTACGAGGTGAGAGATCGTGAAGAAGTTCGACGAGTATCTGGTGAGATTCGAAAAGACTGCGGCGAAGTTGTTGCTGATCGTTATGATCGTCATGGTGTTTTCTTCAGGTGTGGCAAGGTTTCTGAAGAACTCCATGAACTGGGCGGTTGATTTCAGCTCCTTCCTGTTTGCGTGGGCTTGTTTTTTCGCAATGGATATTGCCTGGCGCGAAAACAAAATGATGTCGGTCGACCTGTTCGTTAAGAGGCTACCAGCAAAGGTTCAGAGAGTGATCAGGATCGTCATGCTCTTAATAATTCTTGCCTTCTGTGTCTACATGATCATCTGGGGTGCTCAACTGACCTGGACACAGAGGTTCAGAAAGTTCCAGGGGATGCCGAACTTCAGCTATGCATGGGTCACGATGGCAGTTCCTGTTGGCGCGGCTCTGTTGGCCAGATCAACGGTGCAAAAGATAATCAAGGAGTTCAGCAATAAAGTTGTCAAGGAGGCAAAATGACATGCTCTGGATGCTTGTAGCGTTTCTGGTTTTCATGCTCTTGGGTATGCCCATTGCGTTCGCCATAGGTATTGCGGGCTTCATATGGTTCTTGCAACATCCATACCTTCCGATCACCATCCCAATTCAGTTGGCGCTTTCACAGATCATCAATTTCACGTTGCTCGCCATTCCGATGTTCATCATCGCAGGCAGTGTGATGAATTCGGCGGGTGTGACGAAACGTTTGCTGGATTTTGCGTCCTCACTCGTGGGACACATGAGAGGTGGATTGGGACAGGTTTCAGCCGTCTTGTCAACCTTGATGGGCGGCGTGTCGGGTTCAAGCATCGCCGATGCAGCGATGGAGACAAGGATGCTTGGTCCGGAGATGTTGAAGAGAGGCTATCCTCGAGGTTTCGCTGTGGCTGTCAACGTCTGGACGAGCTTAATCGTGCCGATAATACCGCCCGGTATAGCATTCATTCTGTATGGTACGATCGGTCAAGTTTCTATCGGAAGGTTGTTTGCGGCAGGTATCATACCGGGTTTGTTGCTCATGATGATCTACATGTTCGTTATCCACTTGGTTGCGAAACGACTTGGGCTTCAACCTGAGAGGGAGAAGCGAGCTTCGAGGAAAGAAATCGCGCGAGCTTTGTCGGAGAGCATTTGGGCTTTGATATTCCCCGTGTTGTTGATACTGGGTCTGAGAACGGGCATCTTCACACCATCAGAAGTCGGTTCCTTCGCAGTGATTTACGGCTTGATCGTCGGATTTTTGATACACAGAGAGATGAACCTGAAACAGTTCTTCAGCGAGACACTCGAGAACTCAATCGGGGACATTGGCGCAGTCCTGGCGATCTTAGCGATGTCGAACATCTTCAGTTACGGCATGGTGTGGGAGAGGGTGCCCGAAACGTTAGCCAGTTTCCTGCTCGGTATATCGAACAATCCTTACGTACTGATGATAATCATCATGTTGTTCTTGATCTTCGCTGGCCTCTTCATCGATGCCACAGCTCTGATCCTGATGACCACCGCAGTGCTTCTGCCCGTGGCGCGAAGGTTGGAAATAGATCCAGTGCACTTTGGTCTGGTCTTCATACTCTCCGCGGCGATGGGTAACCAGACCCCACCCGTTGGCGCTTCGATGTACGCAGGCTGCAGCGTCCTGGGAGCCACCTTGGAAGAGTACACGAAGGCGTCCTGGCCGTTCTTGATAGCCACGATCATCGTAATACTTCTCGTCATTTTCTTCCCACAACTTTCACTGTTGATACCGAAACTCATATTCGGTTGAGGAGGTGTTCAGAATGAACTTTGAGGGGAAAGTGGTTCTCATCACCGGTGCAGGTTCTGGCATAGGCAGGAAGGCTGCGATCATGTTCGCGGAGAGGGGTGCAAAGGTCGCAGTTAACGATATATCCGCTGAGAGGGGCAATGAAACTGTCGAGATGATCAAGAAGAATGGAGGAGTAGCGATCTTCGTCCACGGAGATGTGTCCAAGGTTTCGGAAGCGGAGAAAATAGTGAAGCAGACCGTTAATGAATTCAATCGGCTGGACATACTCGTGAACAACGCGGGCATAGTCCCATCTGGAAAAGTAGAAGATCTCACCGAGGAAGATTTCGAGAGAACGATGGCCATCAACGTCAAAGGGCCCATGTTCCTTGCCAAATACGCCGTTGCGGAGATGAAAAAGGTGGGTGGGGGTGTGATAGTGAACGTTTCCTCTGTGGCGGCACTCAAAGGGATACCGAATAGGTGCGTTTACAGCGTCTCGAAGGCAGCACTGCTGGGGTTGACCAAGTCGTTGGCCATCGACTATGTGAAAGACAACATCAGAGTGAACGCCGTGTGTCCTGGCACCACCTATTCTCAGGGTCTTGCAGAAAGAGTCAGAGCGTCTAAGGATCCGGACGCAGTGCTCGCAGAGATGATCGCAAGACAGCCCGTCGGAAGGCTGGCAAAGGAGGAGGAGATCGCCTTTGCTATACTATTCGCAGCGTGTGACGAAGCTGCTTTCATGACCGGTAGTTACATCGTGATCGACGGAGGTGCAACGACGGCTTGAAACTGGGGGGCGATGTATGAACGTACTTCAAGCGATAAGGGAGAACTATAGGACGTTGACGAAGGCGGAGCGTCAGATCGCGGATACGATTCTTCAGAATCCGAGGGCAGTCTTGGAGTGTTCGATAAGCGAGTTAAGCCAAATATCGGGTGTGAAGAGCGAGGCGTCCGTAGTCAAGTTCTACAGAAAAATAGGTCTGACGAGTTTTCAACAGTTCAAGGTCCTCTTGGCCCAGGAACTGTCGAAAGCACCTTTGGAGATAGTCTACGAGGACATTACCGAGGGTGACGACACTATAACGATCACTCAGAAGATTTTTAAAGCCACTGTGAGAGCGATACTTGACACACTCGACACGATCGACGCGACGAGCTTGGAGAAAGCGACGGAACTCTTTCTGAAGGCCAAGAGAGTCTTCTTCTTCGGCTTTGCCGCCTCGGCGGCCGTCGCGTTCGATGCGTTTCACAAGTTCTCTCGTCTTGGAAAGCACTGCTTGTTCTCGAACGACGAACACATCATGGTCACACTCCTTGCGAACGCGGCAAAAGACGATCTCGTTGTGGCAATTTCGCACACTGGCGAAACCAAATCGATAGTTGCTCTGTCGAAGAAGGCCATCGAGATGGGTATACCAGTGGTCGCAATTACGGGAAACGGCAAGTCCAGTTTGGCAAAGTTGGCCACGGTGGTGCTCGTGACGAACACGAAAGAAACGAAGATCCGGACCGATGCCATGACCTCCCGTATAGTACAGTTGGTCATTTTGGACACGATCTACACGTTGCTTGCCGTGAAAGATCCTTCGTCGATAGAAAATCTTAAAAAGAGCAGACTGGCAATATCCGAGTTGAAGTACTGAGACGGAGGCGATGTCGGTGAAGAGAGTCTTGGTTCTGGCCAGAACTTTTGGAAAGTACTCTAACGAACCTTTGAAGTTGTTGCAGGACAACGGTTTTGAAGTCGAGAGAAGAGAAAATGTGGATGCCGATGGTCTCAAAGGCTTCGACGCCGTGATAGTGGGTGTTCAGAAGATAACACGTGAGATGATGCAGAATTCTTCCGTCAAGATCATTGCAAAACATGGGGTAGGAGTCGACAACATAGATCTCGAGGCCGCCACCGAGCTTGGAATCCCCGTGACTGTGACACCCAACGCGAACGCAGTTTCTGTGGCTGAGCTAACGATAGGGTTCATTTTCGCTTTAAGTAAGAAACTCATCGATCTGCACAACACGCTCTATCAGAAGCGTCAGTTTGTCTCGAGCGTTGGTTTGGAACTCCACGGCAAGACTTTGGGCGTCGTCGGATTTGGTTCGATTGGAAAAGAAGTCGCCAAGAGGGCGCTGTGCCTCGGTATGCGCGTGCTCGTGTACGATCCCTACGTAGAGGAAAGCGTTCTGAGAGAACTGGGCTTTGAAAAGGTGGAGCTCGATCAATTACTGAGGCAGAGCGATTTCGTCAGTCTGCACGTGCCTTTGAACGAAAGCACGAGACATCTGATCGATCGTGAGAAACTTTCTCTGATGAAGAAAACGGCGTATCTCATAAACACCGCGCGTGGTGGTGTTGTCGACGAGGAAGCCATCATTGAAGCCCTCAAGAACGGTCAGATCGCTGGTGCGGCGCTGGACGTGTTCAACGCAGAACCGCTTCCAGCAGACTCACCTTTCTTTGACTGTCCCAACGTGATAATGACTCCACACGTTGGGGCACACACGTACGAAGCTATACTTCGCATGAACATGATAGCTGCCGAGTCCATTGTGGATTTCTTCAGCGGTAAGATACCGAAATATGTTGTGAACAACGAGGTGATCCCAAGGCTTCTCCAGAGGGGATTCGCCAGACAAACATGAATCAAAAGCTGTGCGTTTTCTCAATCAATCCCAAGTGAGGCCAGCTCTTGCTTCAACTTCTCGGCGCTCGTGAACAGCAACGAACGTATGTTTATTTCTCTGGCCGCCGCAACGTTCTCGATCGTATCGTCCACGAAGAACGTTTCTTCAGGTTTTGCCGATTCGCTCTCCAATATGTACAAGAAGAATTCTTTCTGTGGTTTCATCAGGCCGATCTGGTGAGACGCGTAGACTCGGTCGAACACGTCGTAATGTCCCTGCTGTGAATGGATCAGATAGTGTGACTCTATTGTGTTTGTCCCGGCGACGACTCTGTACTTCGTTTTCAACTCTTCTATCAGTCGCACTGTGTCTGGTTTGAGAACAGGCTTGAAGAACTCAGCCCAGAGATCTCGTTCGATCGTTCGGCCGAAAAATTTGGAGAAGTTTTTCCAAAAATCTTTGGCGGAGATCTTTCCAATTTGAAGCTCTCTGAGGCCCGCCTTCTGAGCCAGTGTGAGAAACTCTCGTTCGCTCAGGCCGAGGTGCCCAGCAATCGGAAGGACAACTGAGGTACCGTCACACAGAACGCCTCCAACATCGAATATGAAGAGCTTCAACTTTTCAGCCATATGTAGTTCACTTTTCCTCCTTCATGCTGAAACCTTCCATGAAAGTCTTTTGGAATATGAGTAGCATCACGAGAGGTGGTAACATCGCCATAATCGTGCCAGCCATGATGACGTTCCAATCGGCCGCTTGAGCCTCCGAAGCGAGCAGCATCTTTATCCCTATCTGAACGACACGCATCTCTGGGGTCGTCGTGATGATGAGCGGCCAAAGATATTCGTTCCATATGTAGTTGAACTCTATCAAGAATAGTGCACCCATGTTCGTCTTCGACAGTGGTAACAACACGTGCCACAGGAATCTCATCGGGCCAGCACCGTCTATCCTCGCCGCATCAGCTAAGGAACCAGGGACAGTCAAGAACAGTTGTCTGAACAGCAAGGTACCCGTGGCGCTCGCAAAGAACGGTACCGTGAGCGCGTAATAGGTGTTGACCCACTTGAAAGCTTTCATGAGATCGTAGGTTGGCAAGAGTCTCACCGGTAGGGGTAACATGTGAGTAATGAGTATTAGAGAAAAGAAGAGATACTTTCCTTTGAAATCACCAAAGTAGGTGAAAGCGAACGCGGCGAGAATAGAAAAAAGTATCTTCGCGAGAGCGACCACAATCGCAATGAAAGCACTGTTGAACATGAGCCTTCCCATCTTGGCTGACTTCCAGGCCTCTCTCATGTTCTGGATCAGGTGGAAACTCGGTAGGAATTTCGGTGGAAAACTGTAAGAATCCTTGTCATTGAGTGTCGCCATGACGAACGCATAATAAACGGGAAACATGACGACGACCAACAATATCGAAAGAACGACGTAGACTTGGATCTTCTGCCTTTTGTACACCTTCATTTCCCATCACCTAACCATAGAAGACTTTCTGCTGAGTGTAACGGAACTGCAAGATGGTCAAGACTGTGACGAAGACAAAGAGAACCACAGACTGAGCTGAAGCGAAACCTATGTCGATCGATATGAAACCGTCCTTGTAAAGCTTGTAGACCAGCACTTCCGTTGCGTTCCCTGGTCCACCTTTGGTCATGATATCTATGAGACCGAACACTTCAAAGAATGCGTACAGCATGTTCATGATCAGCAGGAAGAACGTCGTTGGTGACAGGAGTGGAAAGGTCACTCTGAAGAAACGCTTGATGCCGTTCGCCCCATCTATGGATGCTGCCTCCAGTAACTCGGTTGGAATCGCCTGCAAACCTGCAAGGTAGAATATCACATTGTAACCGAGCATCTTCCAAACAGCTGCCACGATTACAATGGCGAGGGCAAGCCTTCCGTCGTTCATCCAGTTGATGGATTTCCCCGACAACAATTTCACGAGGTAGACAACAGGACCGGTAGCCGGATTGAACATCAACGCCCAAATGGTGCCAGCGATCGCTGGTGATATTGCGTAGGTCCATATGAAGAAGGTTCTGAAAACAGACATGCCTCTTATTCTCTGATTCAACAGCACAGCCACAATCATGCAGAACGATAGTCCAATCAAGACAACGGCTGTCGCGAATATCAACGTTCTGAGCAAGCTCTGGACGTAGGCTGGGGAATTGAAAAGCCTAACGAAGTTGTCGAATCCCACGAAAATTCGTCTGTCACCGAACGGGGAAACTCTGAAGAAACTTTGGTAGATCGACTTCACGGTTGGGATAATGAAGAACACAGCGATCACAACTATGGAAGGCGACAAAAGAATGTACGGAAGCAATTTGTTTGGGAACCTACTCTGAGCATGCATCGAATCAGCCTCCAAAACTCGAAAGATGAGGAAGGGGGCGAAAGCCCCCTTCGCATCATTTACCGTACAGTGAAACGTAGTCCTTCAGTATCTGGTTGCACTGTTTTGCTGCCTCGTCCAGAATCGCTTTGGCAGTCTTTTCGATGTCTGGGCCTTTGTACTGCAATGCTTTTTCGAATGCGGAATCGACGACATCCCTTATCGCAACGAAATTGCCCAGTCTCACTCCTTGCGATTCCGGTCTGTTGATACCACTCAGTATCTGCAGGAATGCCGTGAGATAGTTTGGATGTTCGGAGAACCAACCTTCGTCAAGTAAACCTTTCAACGCACTGTTGCTCGTTGGGAAATAGCCTGTCGACTTGTGCCACTTCTGCGAGACATCCGGTCTTGCCACGAACTTGAGAAATTCCCAAACGGCCTTGTAATCTTCTTTGGGTTTACCCTTCATCACCCAAAGCGTAGCACCACCGATGACGGAGTTGCCACGAGGATAGCCCGGAATTCTTGGGAGGAAAGTTGTGCCAACTTTGAAATTCGCTTTTGCTTCGATCGATCCGAGTGAAGATGTGGACTGAATCAACATTGCTACCTGACCTGCAATGAAAGCGTTGTTGGCGTTGTACTCCCTGCCACCGTAAATAAGGACACCGTTCTGCGCCCATTTGATCCATTCGCTGAACACCTTGACACCGAATTCTCTGTTGAAGTAAACCTCCGTGGCCTTGGCCTTCCTTCCATTTTCGTTGTTCGCATAGAACTGAGCGTGCAACGCGTGCATCTGTTCGAACACCCACGCCGGCCAACCAAAAGCGATACCACCAGGTGCCGCACCAGACTGAACTATTTTCTTACCGTACTCGAAGACCTCGTCGAAAGTCGTGGGCGGTTTGTTGGGATCTAAGCCTGCTTTCTCGAAAATGTCCTTGTTGTAGTAAAGCATCGCTGTTGATGAGTTGAACGGCATTGAGTAGAGTTTTCCATCCACAGAGTAGTAATTGAGTATCGGGACAACAATGTCCCCCCAGTCAAAATTCGGTTCGGCAAGTTCATGGACCGGAACAATCGCGCCACTGTCGAGCATGGTCTGAAGTCCCACTTCGTAGACCTGAACGATATGTGGGTGCGTGTTGTTCCTGTAAGCTGCTATGGCTTTGGTGAGCGTTTCGGCATAACTTCCAGTGAACACGGGTACGACTTCGATGTCCGGGTGGGTCTCGTTGAAGGCTTTCACGATATCTTCGAGAGCCTTGAGGTTCTGACCACTCATCGCATGCCACAGTGTGATCGTGGTCTTAGAGAAGACAAGCAGTGCCAGTGCTGCCAGTAAGAGTGCCACCAGCCATTTCTTCATGCCCTCACCTCCCACGAATGATTTGAACCAAGAATATTGTACAACTTAGAATCGCGAAAGACAAAATGTACAGTGATTCGGGCATTGTCCGAAATTTTTGATTCAACAAAGTGAGGACTTTTCTTCTCACGTTCGTTCGAAACGAAAGGTTTTTAAAGATTACTCGCCGTTGTGAATGCACCGACCACTCGGGATAAAAATTGTAAACATGAGATTACCTTTCTCGCAGGGACATAAATTCCACAACTGAGGAGGTTTTTCGTCATGTTAATGATGAAAGGGTCGACTTGCTTTTCTAAAGAGTTTAGCTATATAATACAAAAGAAAGTCAGCGGAGCGGATTGGATGGATATCGTTCATGTTCCTGTTTTGGTGAAAGAGGTCCTTGAGTTTTTCAAAAACATCGAAGGTGTGTTCCTTGATTGTACCGTGGGTTTGGGTGGACATGCCGAGGCGATATTGAGCAAGATTCCCAACAGTGTCGTTGTGGGATTGGACGTGGATGAAGAAGCTTTGGATCTGGCAAAGAAGAGGCTCGAGCGATTCGTACTCGCGGGGCGTGTCAAACTGTTCAAGAGCTCGTATGTGGATGCGGTAGAGGTTCTGAAGAATCTTGGTTTTGATCATGTTGATGCCATTTTGATGGATCTCGGAGTTTCGTCAATGCAACTGGAAAAAGCGGAGCGAGGTTTCTCGTTCAACAGAGATGGACCGCTCGACATGAGAATGGACAAACGACAGAGTCTGACGGCGTACGAGATAGTGAACTCGTGGGATGAAGAGGACCTGAGCAGGATCATATTCGAGTACGGCGAAGAAAAGAGATACGCACGACGTATCGCAAGGTTCATAGTTCGCAACAGACCCATACAGACAACGAAGCAATTGGTTGAAGTTCTTGCCAGAGCCATTCCGAACAAACACAGTAGAAAAAGACATTTCGCGACCAGAGTGTTTCAAGCGATAAGAATAGCTGTGAACTTTGAGCTTGAGAATTTGAAGAAATTTCTCGCTCAGGCTCCAGAGCTTTTGAGACCGGGCGGTAGGATTGCGATCGTGTCGTTCCACTCTTTGGAAGACAGGATCGTCAAAGAGTTCTTCAGGAACGAGCCGAAGTTAAAACAACTGACGAAGAGGCCGATAACACCAAGTGAATCCGAGATAGCGTTGAACCCAAGAGCCAGGAGTGCCAAGTTGAGAGTAGCGGAGCGGGTGTGAGAGGAGGGGGGAGGTTTGACCCCTGCAAGATCAATAGCGAAGCGGAGGAGTCGCGCGGTTGAACGCACTTTGTCTCTGTACCTCGTGAGGCTCGTCTTGATAGGTGCCTTCCTTGCGATTATACTTGTGGCCACACTTCCGATGGTGAGATTGACGCACACCGTGGCAAACTTGTCCAGGGAAAACAGAGTTCTACAGATGCGCATCCTTGAACGTGAGCAGCAGTTGAACCAGTTACAGGCTGAACTGATACTGCTGATGTCCTCACGAGAGGTGATCAGTCCGAGATCTGATGGGCAATAAGTTAGTATCAAACCGATTGAAATTCTTGATCTTCACCTTCCTCTTCTTCTCGGTGGGTTCTTTTGTGTTGCTCTCGCTGAGAAGTTCACATTTTCGTGTTGGACCAGTCTGGACGATCCGAATTCCCGCCTCGAGGGGTAAGATTCTTGACGCTCAGGGTAGGCTCTGCGCGTACGACGGGTTCGTCAGCGTAGCATATCTGGACATCGATTATCTGAAGAGTGCAAATCTGGATCGACTCAAACCGCATCTGGAACTTTTGTTGAAAAATTTCAACGTTGGCAAAACGGCCCAGGACGTTTTTGCGAGCCGGCAGAGATTTCTCAGACTCGGCGAAGCGACATCCCGAGATGAGATCCTAAGGTTGATACCCACAGAGTTGCTTCCCTACGTATCGATCGAACTTGAACCGCGAAGAAAGAGATTCACCGATTTCGGCATCGATAAGATCTTGGGCACGGTCATCGGCAATCGTGGAGTAGGTGGCGTGGAGGAAGCACTGGATTCACAGCTACGGGGCAAGAAAGATGGTAGGGCTTTCTTGCGCTTTTCTGGATTCGTAACACTCTCACCCAAACTGGAATCGCTCAGAGAACCAATAGACGGAAAGGACATTCGATTGACGATAGATATGGAGTTTCAGCGTACATGTTACGAAGAGATTCTCAAGGCGAGGGAACAGAACCAAGCGGTCAGTGTTGGGGCCATAGTCATGGAAACAAAAACTGGAAGAATCAGGGCCATGGTAACGACGAGAAGCTGGAACGACGCGGTACTTGGTTATTTTGAACCTGGCTCGTCTTTAAAACCCATCGTTTACGCGATTGCGTTAGAGAGCGGTGTGATTAGCGGTGAAGAGACTTTCAACTGCACCGGGCAGATAAAGCCCGTCCCGGAAGTTGACGTAGTCGTGCGAGACATCGACGTGCATGGCGTCGTGAGCGTGAGTGAGGCGTTGATTCATTCTTGCAACAGTGCGACGATAATGATCGCCAAACGCATTAAAGAGCAACTGGGCGACGAAGTGTACTACGAGTGGCTCAAAAGGTTCGGATTTGGTGAGAAAACCAACATCGAGATAGCTGGGGAAATACCCGGGGTGCTCAGAAAACCAAGCCAGTGGTCAAAGATAGATTTCGCGATGGTGAGCATTGGTCAGGGTATAGGAACACCACCTGTGCAGTTCTTAGCGGCGTTCAACGTGCTGGCAAACTCTGGAAAATACGTCAAACCAACGATCGTCGAGGGTGGATCAGTGGAGGAAAAACGTGTCATCAGCGAGAGAACGAGTGATTTCATCCGCAAAGCTTTGCATCGCGTTGTTCTCGAAGGGACCGGTAAGCGTGCTGACGTGTTCGAGGTGAGCGTGGCAGGTAAAACGGGAACCGCACAGAAGCTCGTGGGTGGAAAGGACAAAGACAGGTACTTCTCCATTTTCGTGGGTTACTTTCCGGCCGAAGATCCTCTCTACACGATTCTGGTCTACATAGACGAACCCTCGGCAGGTGCATATCTGGCAGGGGAAGTCGCCGCCCCGGTGTTCGCGGCGATAGTGAAGAGAATACTTCAGATCAGAAAGGAACATCCTTTGAAAGTTGTGGCGACTGTTATGCCAGATCTGAGAGGTCTGACGTTACGTGACGCCTTGCTGATACTGGAGCAAATAGGAATCAGAAAAGAAGACATCAGGTACGAAGGCGTGGGTACAGTGAAAGAACAGTATCCAGAGCCCGGTGCGATCGATTTCAGAGATAAAAGGATCTTTCTGAAACTACAATGACAGAAAATAGTGTTCCGCAAGCCCTTCTCCTTCAGGGGATGGGTAAGGAGCTTGTTCGTTATTAGCATGTGTTATAAATTGTATAGGGCGAAACAATGTCAAGATATATAGTCAGAACTTACAAAGTGCCTGTTCCGAGAGAATTGTATCCTCTGTGTTCTGAGCTGAACAGGCTCGCTGGTCGAATCTACAACAAAACCATGTCGCTGGTCAAGAAAGTAAAAAGCAAGAAAGGTTTCTGGCTTTCACCAGGAGCAGCACAAAAATATATCCTGCGTTGGAGTAGCACTATCAATATCCATACCCATTCCAAACAGGCTATAGTTCAGCAATACTTTCAGGCGCTTAACAGTTACTTTACTGCAGGCAAGACAAACCCACAGTTGAGACCACCACATAAGAAGAAAAGGTTTATGCCGTTCATCTGGAAAGATACTGCTATAAAACTTTCACCAGAAGGGGTTCTGAAACTTTCAATGGGTAGTAGTCAAAAGCCAATTTTGATACAAACGACACTGCCAGCCGGTACAACAATTAGGCAAGTAAGACTTGTGTATGAGGCTGAGAAATATTATCTTCACCTTGCAATAGAGGTGAAGAATGAGCATGAGGAGAAACAGTCTGTTGAAGTTATGTCTGTAGACCTTGGCATACTCCGTCCAATAACTTGCTTTGATGGCTCTGAAGTGGTCTCGTATCACGGTGGTATTCTCAACAGTCTAATCAGATATCGCAATAAGAAGTTGGCAGACTTTCAGCAAACGTTAAGCAAATGCAAGAAAGGTTCCAAGAGGTATAGAAAACTGTTGAAAGCAAAGCAGCGAATGCTGAAACGAACAAAGCATCAAATAACGGACATACTGCACAAGATAACCAGCAACTTTCTTGGCATATGTGCACAAAGAAAGATTGCAACCATCATGATTGGCGATGTCACAAACATTCGAGAGCGTGTAGAAGGGAACGATAACTTTAATCAAAAAGTTCATCAGTGGTGTTTCAGAAAGATGGTGGACATGATAACCTACAAAGCACAGCTACTGGGGATTCAGGTCTGTCCTGTATGTGGTAGCAAGAATCATGCGGTTGGTCGCAACTATGAGTGTAAAAGTTGTGGATTTAGGTATCACAGGGACGGAGTAGGAGCGATAAACATCTGGCAGAGGTATCTTGGGAAGAAGTTCCAAGTAGTAGCGGGATTGGCACCCGTCAGAGGTGTAAGGTTCAAACCACACCTCTGTGGCCATGGAGTATCAAACGCTCCGTGGAAGGCAGCCTAATGAGCTGCTAAGAATCCCATCTCCTTCAGGGGATTGGGAGTGTCAAGTAGTCAACGTGATAGAATCTAAGTCGAGGTGCTTCGGTGAATCTGGAGACGCTTTTCAGACAGATCGTGACAGGATTCTTGGCCGTGGTTTTGACGATCGTACCACGCGAGTATTTCAAGGCGAGGCTGGCGGTCAGGCTGGGTGATCAAACGCCTGCGAAGGTTGGACGCACCAGCTTGAATCCTTTTGTTCATCTCGATCCGATCGGTACTCTGGCCTTCATCTTTCTCAACTTTGGTTGGTCCCGCCCTGTTCCGGTTAGACCATGGAATTTGAGAAAGAGAAGAAAGCATTTCCTTCTGGTGTCCTTAACTGGCCCGGCGATAGGAATGGTTTGTTTTCTCCTGTATGGTGTTTTTGCAAGATTCTTGAACAATTCCGAGTTGGTCTTCGAGACGCTCAGCAAAGCTGCGAGGTTCAGTCTGACCTATGCACTGTTTTCCCTCTTTCCCATACCACCCTTAGACGGTTCGAGAATACTCGGTGCACTGTTGCCTGAGAGTTACACCGAATGGTACTTGAAGTACGAAGTTTACGGTGTTCTCTTCATGCTGGCATTGCTTTTTCTGTGGATCATGCCGTTGATCATGAATCCGTTCGTGAAGTTCATTGAAAAACTGACGATCATCTTCACAGGTTGAAAGGAGCAGTAAATGATGTTGTTCATCAAGTATCCAGTGTCACTGAATGTGGTCAGAAAACTGAAAGCGTCAGATCAGATCGTTTTCACGGGAAGGTTCGTCATCTTGGGTGAAGCAGCCTTTCAACGGATCATCAACTACGAGCGTGCCGAGGGATTGATACCGGATTTCATCAAGAATGAACTCATCTGTCTTGGCCGCATCGAGCAAAGTTTTGTGAAACCGATTCCTTCAAAGAGCTGTGAGCAGTTCCTGGAAAAGGCATTTCTGTATGGTGCAGTGTCTGTGATAGCATTCGACACGAATTTGAACGAGACCACGTTCAGGAGGTTCTCTCGAGTACTCTTCGTCCCGGAGTCCGAGATTCGTCCAATCTCTGAGAGAATTCTCGCATACTCAGACCTCGATCAGGATGCCGTGTACGAGGTCGAAGTGGAACGACTCGTGATGCGCGTGGCGATAGACAGCAAAGGAAACAAAACGTCATTGGAGGTTCGAAAATGAAGTACTGCTTTGTGTTCGGTACCAGGCCAGAGGTGATAAAGGTCGCACCCGTGTACAAGTTTTTCATCGAAAAGAACGAAGAAGCGTTCATCGTGGCAACGGCACAGCACAGAGAGATGATGGACACGATGATGAACGTGTTTGGCATAGAAGCAAAGTACGATCTTAACGTGATGACGCACGATCAAACGCTCGACAGCGTTGTTGCAAGCATCATGCAAAGACTGCCACCAATTCTGCAACGAGAAAGACCAGATATTCTGTTTGTTCAGGGAGATACGACGACCGCGATGAGTTGTGCGATCTGTGCATTTCATTCGAAAGTTCAGGTGGCGCACATCGAGGCAGGCTTGAGAAGCCATGATCTCTACGATCCGTTTCCTGAGGAGATGAACAGGAGAGTCATCGATGTTGTCAGCACTTATCTGTTCGCGCCGACGGAGAAAGCGAGAGATAACCTGATCAAAGAAGGTATAGCAGAGGATCGCATCTACACGGTTGGTAACACCGTGGTTGACGCTTTGAAGATGATAACAAACAGCTTCGATCTACCACAGATGAGATCCCGGATCGTTCCTTTCGAAAGATATATTCTGTTGACTTTGCACAGGCGGGAGAACATAGGCGAGAGGATGGTGTCGATACTCTCGGCTGTCGCGAAATTTGCCGAAGAGAGAAACATCCACGTTGTGTTGCCTGTGCACAAGAATCCCAATGTCAGACGAATCGTTTTCGACACCGTGGGGTCTAATCCACACTTCAAATTGATCGAACCTGTTGATTACGTTTCCTTCCTCGCGCTATTGGAAGGCTGCTGGTTTGTGGTCACCGATTCCGGTGGGGTCCAGGAAGAAGCACCGTCGTTCGGTAAGTTCGTTGTGGTCGCCAGGCGCACGACGGAAAGACCTGAACTCATAGAGTCGGGATTTGGAATACTTGCGGGGACCGAGGAGAACTCGATACACGAGGCTATGGTTTCAGCGAGCGAGACGAAACTCGATACTGCGGAAAATCCCTTTGGTGATGGGAAAACTTCTGAGCGAATCTGGCGCATCGTGAGAGGTGTTTCACAGTGAAGCTGAGAATGGCTCTGGTAGGTTGTGGTAGAATTTCTTCCAAACATGTCGAGGCGATCGAGAAAAATTCTCGTATGCTCGAGCCAGTGGCGGTGTGTGACATTATCGAAGAGAGGGCACAAAAGACTGCGGACGTCATCGAAAAGAAGCTTGGCAGGCGGCCAGAGGTTTTTACCTCGTACGTCGATGTTTTGCGTCGGACTGACGTAGACTTCGTCTCCATAGCCACACCGAGCGGTCTTCATTATGAGATGACGATGCAAGCACTGGAGTTCGGCAAACATGTCTTGGTCGAAAAACCTCTCGCGCTCGATACAAGGCATTTGAAGGAGATCGTCGAAACCTCGAAGCGCAAAAAGTTGAAAGTTGGAGTGTGCCACCAGAACAGGTTCAACCCCCCGATTCAAGAGCTTCGTAAGAAGATAGAAGACGGCTCTTTTGGAAGGTTGTTCCATGGCACCGTTTCGGTGCGCTGGAACAGGAACGAGAGCTACTACAAGCAGGACGCTTGGCGTGGAACGTGGGAACACGACGGTGGTGTGCTCATGAACCAGTCGATCCACGGAATAGATCTGTTGCAGTGGATGCTCGGTGAAAAACCGAAACGCGTACTGGGATTGATCAAGAATATGAATCATCCTTACATTCCGGTGGAGGATCTTGGGATCGGGATAGTGGAATTCGAATCGGGTTGCGTTGGTATCATAGAGACAACTTCGAACGTTTTCGACAGAAACCTGGAAGAGGTGCTCACGATTTTCGGTGAGAGGGGAACGGTAAAAGTCGGAGGGCTTGCCGTGAACAAGATTTTGGTGTGGCGTTTTCCAAATGAAGAAGCTCATCCTTTTATGAACTTGCCAGATCCAGAAACTGTGTACGGGCACGGTCACGTTCCACTTTACGAAGATTTTTGTCGTGCAATTTTGGAAGACAGAAAACCGTACATAGATGCACAATCGGCCTCAAAAGCAGTCGAGATCGTTCTGGCAATATACAGATCCTCTCTGGAGAAGAAGTGGGTGGAGTTTCCGTTCGAGTTCTCGACCCTGGACATGAAGGAGTGGAAGAGTTGAAAAAAACGCTCCTTCTAATTGTTCCAGCGACGTTGCTCACTTACTTTTTGAGGCCCTTCAGTTTAACGACTCTGGACCTCGCTTTTCTTCTGTACAGCATCGCTGTCTTCAGCATAAGGAGATCTGACAGGACCGCTTCACTCGGCTTGTTCGTTGCTTTGCCACACGCCTTGTTTGGATCTGAAAGTTTGGTTCCCCTGATCGTTGCACTCGGTGCATCGATGCGAATGGATAAAACCGCCTTCAGAAAGAGGTTGAGCGAGTTTCTCAAATATTACTGCGTTTACGCGTTGACTGTCGTGTTCTTCGTTCGGGCAACGGATCCCGTGTGGAAATCGCTTTTGTTAAGCTTTCTTCCTTTCTCACTGATGTTCTCGATTCAATTCAACAAGTGCAAGTGGTTCTTCGTGGAAGACGCAGTCTTTGTCTCGTGTTTGGCATGCCTCCACATCATCGGTCAATATGCACAAAGTTGGTGGATCTTGATCGCCTTCGCACTGAACTTCGTCGTCTACAGGTGGTTGCTCCACTACAAGATGAAGACTAAAGAACTCTCAAACTTCGAATCCAATTACAGAGATTTCAGGAAGAAACTCGCAAAACTGGTGGAAATGGTAGACAGCACATCACAGAGTTCTTCCATCTATGAGAGTTTGAACAAGCTCGCCGAAGCGATCAGCGACTTGACGGGTTTCAAGCACGTGCTGATCAACGTTTTGAACAGGGACCTTGGCGTGATCCAGCGCGTGGCGTATCATGGTATGAGCGAGGAGGAGTTCACAAGACTGAGACAGAATCCTCCACCGATCGAATACGTGCTACGGTTCACCCAAGAACGTTTCAGAATAAGCAACTCGTTTTTTATACCCGAAGGTGCGATCGAATTGCCCGCAGAATACGTCGCGATTCTGTTGAATGGACCAATGGAGGACGAGCCCGAGGCGTGGCGACCGAACGATATGCTGATCGTTCCCATACGCAGCCCGATGAACGAAATGGTGGGTTACATCTCGGTGGATGCGCCACAGAGCGGGAAAAGACCCAGGCTGGAAGACATACAGATCATCGAGTTAGTGGCCGATCAAGTGTATAAGCTTTTGGAACGATCACAGCTGTACCACGATATCGTCACGAGAGTTTCTTACGATCCGCACACGCTCTTGTTGACACACTCAGCCTTTCTTGGTGTGCTGGAAGCTGAAATTGAAAGGGGGAATCGCTTCGCGGTCGTGATACTCGACGTGGACGATCTCTCAAGCATAAACGCGCGTTTCGGGCACGAAGCTGGCGATCAACTGCTGGAAAAGATCTCCGACATCCTTCGCAACAGAACGAGAAAGACCGACGTTGCGGCGAGGTTTGGGGGAGAAGAGTTCGCGTTGCTCTTGAGGAACGTCACCAAGTCCAAGGCCATAGAGATCACCGACAGGTTGCTCGAGGAAGTGCGCAGGATCGAGTTCAACGTGAGAGTATCTTTGAGCGCCGGTATCGCAATGTTCCCCGAGCACGGGCGAACCACGCAAGAACTCATCAAGATTGCGACTCAGGCGCTCCAAATTGCCAAGATGTCGGGGAAAGACAGGCTCATGATCCTTTAGATCACGACAGATAGGCCACAGGTTGTACCTTCAAGAAATCCACCAGCTGTCTGTCGCTCGTCAGAAGTACCACTTGGCGCCTTTGGGAAAGCTCCTGCAAGAGCTCAGCGACGGTCCTCAGACGCTCCTCGTCGAACCTTATCATGAAGTTGTCAACGATTAGAGGGAGCGGTTCGGAGAGTTCGAGGACATCGTGTAGGGCGAGCTTGTAACAAAGAACCATCTGATCGAGCGTGGCCCTGCTCAGTACACTTTCTGTTCTTTGCAGATCGGTGCCCACCGCGATCTTCACGGAAAGATCTCTGTCCACGATGACATTGTTGGCCAGTTTTGAAAACCTCCTGAAAGTACCCACAAAGAGGTTCGCGAAACTCTTCACGTAGGAACCTGTGAGGTTCTCAAGCTCAGAGCTCAAAAACTGTGAGAAAGAAGGCAATCTTTCCAGCTTCATGTTCAGCGTGGAGATTAGAAGCTCAATTAAGGATCGTTCCCTCAACAGTTCCACCGTTCTTTGAAGTATCGACTCGTCGTCAATGTGTTTTTCCAGTTCGGCGAGTTGGGATTGCAGATCAAAAAGGTCTCCATCAACTTTCTTCAGAAGGCTTTCGAGTTTGGTTTTCTCGCCCAACAAGTTCGACAAGGCTGCGTATTGCTTCGACAGACACTCCAAGTCAAGCTTCTCCAAACAGTTCTTCACACGTTCGAGCTTCTCCTTCTCAGCCGTCAAATTTTCGACACGATGGTACCGCTCATGTGCCTCCTGCGCTTCGTCGTAACTCTCCAAGCCAAAACTGTGCAGCAGCCGCTCGAATTCGATCTCCCTCAGTTGTCTTTCCCGATCCAGAGCGTTCAATTCGCTCCTAAGATGCTCGATCGTTTCTCTCAGCTGTGCGATCTTGAGGGTTTTTTCGTCGAAGAGCGAAACCTTTTCTTCGAGTCGCAGTATCACGGTGGGAACGTCGGAAAACTCGTGCGCCCCGTGCTGTCTGAGTTCTCTCAGTAGATCTTCAACCTCTCTTTGCAGTTCTGACTTCATGCGCTCGAATCTTTCTTTCTCTTTCGACCAATCTCTGTATTCTTCGTAGATCTGCCTCAACTGTGTGGCATCCTTTACCCCAAACGATTCAAGAAACTTTTGCACGGTCGTCGCCCTTTTCTTCTCAATCATTCGCAACTCCAACTGGCATTTCAACATCTCTTCTTCGAAGTGGGACACACGCTTGTCCAAACTTCGAGCGCTCAACATAGAGATGAGCGCACCGAGACCGAGCACTGCCGAAAAGGCAAACCACCAGCGAGCTATGCTGAAACCAAGGACCACCGAGACCGCGGCCACCAAGAGCAGGATTATCGCTGTCAAACGCAACTTTCCAATCTTTCTTTTGTCTTTCGACACGTTTTCTTCCAAGACCTTCAACTTGCTCCTCAGCTGTGCCTCTTCTTGATCTTGAACGCGCATCTTCTCGTTTGTCAGTTCATCCAAGAAGTTTTCGCCGAACTTTTCAAAGTATTTCCAGCTCTCTCGATAACTCGATTCGAACTCACGAATCTGCTGAAACTTGGCCTCCAAAAGCTTGTAAGTGAGGCGAAGGTTCTTCAGCTTGAGCTTGAACGTTTCTATGTCCCTGTGTCCCAAAGAGTTCAACAATTCCTCACGTTCCTTGATGGTCTCTTGGAGCAATTTCGACACTTCTTCCAGCTTCATTGAACGTTCCTCAAAGAGCATAATCGCTTCGTCCAGTTGTTCCTTCGCGTGGCAAATACGTTCACGCTGCGGTTCATCGATGATCGTATATTTTTTCTCCTGTTCTAAGCGATCCTCGAGTTCTTTCAACTCTCGCTCCAGCTCACGTCCCAACTGCTTCAAAGATTCCTCTATCTTCTGGTTCAATCGTTCAATTTGAGCCTTAAGCTTGGCTTGCTCTCCACGCAACGTCGAAATCTTTTGCGCCAACTTCGAAGCTTCTGCAGACCTCACGAAGCTTTCCTGTCTCGCTCTCTGAAATTCCTGAAGTTCGTTCTCTATCTGCTTCAGTTTGAGCTCCAGCTGTCTCTTCTCCGACAGGAGCTTTTCACCGTAGCTCGCAGCCTTGGCCAAGGCGAGTCTCAAAAGTTGTGCCTCTTCGACGCGTTGGAGGTTGTTCCTCATCCTCGCAACGAGGGAATCCTCGGCCTTCCTTAGTTCCACGTCCTCCTCATCGCTCAAGAACATCAAACTGTCGGCGAAGCTTCTCTCGAAGGGTTTTTCTGCGGAAAAGCTCGAAAGCACGACCTCTTCTTTATCCCTGTAGATGGAGATCTCACCGCCAAACTCTTCACCGTCCCATGGTTCATACTTTTTCAGTTCCGATTCGTCCAGGTTGCAGAGGCACGAGCGAACGAAGTTGTACAGCGTCGTTTTCCCAGACTCGTTGGGACCGTAAATGACGTTCAAACCCTCATTGAATGAAATTTCAAGACGCTTGAGTTTACCAAAGCCTTCGATTTTCAGTTTTCGTATCTGCACCGCTTCATCTCACCCCTGTAGGTCCAATATCTCCACGAACAAAGCTCTGAACTTTTCTGGAATCCTTCCCAAGAGCCTTCTCTCAAGATCGTTCTTGGGGACACGATAGGAGTTCAAGACGTGGAAGTGTATCTTCGCAAATTCTTCGATCTTGTCCTCCGAAAGCGGTTCGATCGTGTATAAAACCTGCCCATCTTCAAATGTTGAGAAACTTTCCCTCAGGACAGGTTTACAACCTCTCACCGAGCTCTCAATGAAAACACTCAGCTCGTCCTCCTTCACGCAGAAAAGAGGTTTCTCCACTTCCACAGGATTTGAAGAGAACTTATCGAACTCAGAATCGTGTACTTCCAAGACGGATACGTTGGAAGGGAGTGTGAGATGCTCCAGCGAGACGTTCTCTTCTCTCAATCGGAGCGTCTTGTCGGCTGGAACGAGCGATAGGATCTGCTCGATCTGCTGTGGCATCGCAAGGTCACCGAAGAGATTCCAAGCGAGAAGTTCTCGTGCATCCAGACTCAGAAACTCCACGAATATCGCTTTCTTTTTCCCCAACACCTGATGAAAATCGAGCGGGAAACGAGCATCGGGAGAATCGTAGAGCTTCAGATTCGAAAGATACGCCTTCTTCAACGATTCCTCACCCACCTGAACTTGAGAGCGTAGAGTTTGAAACCGAGTGGCGAAAGGGTGCAATCGATGACGTTCGAAACCTTTTCTACCCTCCAACCAGATTCGTCCCAGCTTTGCAGTTCCATCACCTCGATGGCATCGTTCACGGTTCGATCCAGAAGAACGCTCACGGTACACTCACTCATTTTCAGATTTGCGAGTGCGATGACGGCCGTGTCCGACGTCCAATAGGAAGCGTTGCATATCGTACCATCCTGCCAGCTCAGATAGACCGGCCTGTATTCTCCCTTCAGCAACACATTCAAAAACTGGTTTCTCACAGCCGTGAGCTTCGCAAGGAAGTCGATGAGCTCCGTCCTTCTCCAGTGGAGAACGTAATGGTCGAAGAAGGCGAGCTTACCCTGAAACTCATCGTCGCAAGTCAGGGTGAACCTACCACACGCATCGCTGTCGAGACCGAGGTTCATCGGCTGTGTTTCCTCTATCTCTTGGCCACAGTTCAGCGTGAGAACGCCGTTCTTCGCAAAGGCGCACAGGAACGGAAGAAGTTTTTTGAGTCTTTGGCCTTCGTTCCTCGCAATCGTTCTGGGTGTATCGGGAGTCTCTGAGGCCGCCAAGAATGGAAGCTGCATGTTGCATGAGAGGTTCTGAAAGAATTCGTAGGTCTTTTCGGGAAATCTTGGAAGCATCCACCAGCTGTTTCCAACGACGACGTCGTACCCAGCTCGTGCCGCCTCGATCACCCTGTGTGGTTCGAGCTCTTCTGCGATGAACACGAAAGCTGGATCGATCGATCTGGCATTGTTCATGATCATTCCCTGCAACTCGTTGGGAAGTGCGTGTCCCATATCCAACCTCACGCCGTCTATGCCATACTTTCGTTGGAATTCTGGCAACACGGACGCGATGTATTCCCAGAGCTGAGAATTCTTTTTTTCACCGGGAAAACGACTCGCCTTGATCACGTCGAACAACACGTAAGGTGGCTGATCTTCCCCCACTTTTCCCTTAGCTGTGATCGGATGGTCTAGATACAATCTCAAAAACGTCACATCGTCCCAGGTTGGTTGTGGATCGTTGAGCCAGTCAGAAAAACCCGGTGCGGTGATGATCCCAAAGGTCTTCGCGATCTCGTACATGAAGTTCTCTTCATCGCAGTTTTTCACGAAATTGTCCCACTTTTCTGGATCGAGCCTGGAAGGATCTGGCGAGAACTTCTTCAAATGTTCACGAACAGCCGTTAGATCGTACAACTCACACATCTGCTCGAAACTCGGTTGACAGAACCCCAAATGTTCAACCCTCGGTGGTGCATAGCCTGAAAGCTTTTCGAGTTTCACCCAGTAGAACCAGTCTGGGTGCTTCAGTATGAGATTACAGTCCCGTGCTGCGGTGCGTGGAATGAAATCGAGCACCACTCTGATTTCCAACATGTGGCACGCTTGAACGAACGCGGCGAACTCGTCCGCAACGTTCCAGCCATCGAGCAGTGGATCGTGGTAGCTTTCATCTATCTTCAAAAAATCCTTCACCGCGTACGGTGAACCGATCTCTCCTTTTTTGAACATGTTGCTCGATTGGGTGATCGGCAGCAAGTAAAGCACGTTGACTCCGAGCTTCTTAAAGTGTGGAAGCAAAAGAGTCATCTTCAAGAACGTGCCACCCTCGCGATAACCCAGCACATCGTCCTGCTCGAATCTACCAAAACCCTTGTGGTTGTAGGCACTGTTGGTGCGCACCAAGCTGCTGTAAAGCACAGCCTTCTTGATCCAACTTCTGTCTGGCTCACCCTTCTGAAGGGCCAGAGACGCTCCGACCTTCGCATCGAAGTTTCTGTTGCACTGCAACCATTCTCGAAGCTTTGAATAGACGATGGCAGGATCAACGAAGATCCTCTCACCATCTTCTTTCGAAGGTCCATCGTACCAACCTTCAAGCCAGACTCGAGGCAAGCAATAATCCATTCTTCCTCGCGAGCGAACACTGTTGAGCATTTCGAATATCACGTTCTCACCTCAGTAGTTTTCAAGATAGCTTCTCTGCTCTTCACTCAACTCATCTATCTCTATTTTCATACTTGCGAGTTTCATTCGTGCTATCTTTTCGTCGATGTGGGAAGGCACAGGATACACACCAGGTTCGAGGTTGGTTTTTGCAAGGTGGATCAGAGACAGAGCTTGGACGGCGAAGGAAAGATCCATTATCTCCACGGGATGTCCATCTGCAGCCGCCAGATTCACCAATCTTCCCTGAGCCAATAAATACAGCACTTTGCCATTCGCAAGCCTGTACGCTGTCACGTTCGGTCTGGCTTCGTACTTCTCCACACAGATTCTTTCCAAGGCTCTCACGTCCACCTCGACATCGAAGTGTCCCGCGTTCGCCAGTATCGCCCCATCCTTCATTTCAAGGAATTCTTTCTCGCTTATCACTTTCGTGTTCCCCGTCGCTGTGATGAAGAAATCGCCCAATTTTGCAGCTTGCGAAATCTTCATAACCTCAAAACCATCCATGACCGCTTCCAGCGCCTTCACGGGATCGACCTCGGTGACGATGACTCTCGCACCGAGCCCCCTCGCACGCATCGCGATGCCCTTACCACACCAACCATAACCACACACCACGGCGATCTTACCCGCAACGTTCAGATTCGTGTTCCTCATGATGCTGTCCCATGTCGATTGACCTGTGCCGTAACGATTGTCGAACAGATGTTTTGTGAAGGCATCGTTCACCGCGATCACCGGTACTTTGAGTAAACCTTTCTTGTGAAGCGCACGAAACCTTCTGAGCCCCGTCGTGGTCTCCTCGGTAACGCCTCTCAGATTCTTCAAAGCTTCTTGGTACTCTGTATGCGCGGTCACGGTCAGGTCTGCTCCGTCATCGAGGATCAAGTGAGGCTGAGTTGTCAAAACCTTTTTTATGTTGTCCATGTACACTCTTTCGTCTTCGGTGCGCTTCGCATAGACCGTTAAACCTCTTTCTCTCAACGCTTCTGCAACATCGTCTTGCGTACTCAAAGGATTGCTTCCAGTCACTATCACCTCTGCTCCAAGATCTCTCAGCAGCAGCGCGAGCCTCGCAGTCTTGGCTTCGAGATGGATCGACATGCCTATGCGAAGTTCCTTCAAAGGCTTCTGAGGACCGTACTCTTCTTCTATGGATTTGAGCAACGGCATGAACCTGTAAACCCAATCGATTTTCACATGACCCGACTTCAAAGATCTTCACTCCTTTCAGAAAATTCGTCTGACCAGGCTTATAGCTCCCTGCGGACAAACTTCATGACAAACGTAGCACTTTATGCACTTTTCGTAGTTGATCTTCATCTGGTCTATGTTTATCGCTTTTGCGGGACATCTCTCTTCACATATTTTACAGCGAACACACTTGGTTTTAGATATCCTCGGTGAACGTGCCAACCTCCTCGCGAGCATTCTGAGAGCCTCCGGTACTGGCAGCACGGGTGTCGTGATTGGAAGCTGTATTTGACCCGTCCAATCCCCTTCAACATCATGTTCGACGATGAGATTTCTCAGCAGCGACTCACGCACGGTGTAGATGAGCAGTGGATCGACGTTCAATCTCTTACAAAGCACAAAATCGAGCACGAAACCGTTGGTGCTCAGCGCTATCACTCCGAATCGCTTTGTCTTGCCGTTGGCTGGTCCGTTACCCTCCATGCCCACGACTCCGTCGACGATGTTCAGAGTGGGGTTCACCAACCTGTGCAAATCAACCAAGAAAGCAGCAAAATTCTCGTTCGTGCCACAGCGCATGTGCCAACCAGATTTCTCCAAGCCTGGGACACAACCGAAGGTGTTCTTCACAGCGAGCGTGAGGATCATTTGAGAATGCGTTTTCAACTTGGCCACGTTGATGATCTTGTCAACCTCGAAGATCCTTCTGTCCAAGTTTATCTTCTTATAGATTTGTCCAGCGACCGTGATGGGTTGATCCAGTTCGAAAATCGGTACGTTCATTTCCTCACACACATCTTTTATGCCCGTCTTCTCGGCTACCCTTTGAAAACTGCCCGAAGCGGGACTGTCTGCGACCATCGCGTGGCACTTCAGATCTTTGAGAAAAATCAGAACGGCTTTCAATATTGCTGGATGCGTTGTTACGGCCTCTTCCGGTCTTCTCGCTGAAAGCATGTTGGGCTTGACCAAGACCGAATCTCCCGGTGTGAACAGGTGCGAGAAGCTTTTCAGAGAACTTCGCAATTGCTCCATGGCGTATTCGTACGAGTCGCAACGTAGCAGTGATACCTTCATAGCGACCTCCTGATATGAAGATGTTGTATCTTTACTTGAACAGAGTGATTCACAGGCTCGACCATAGTTTATCATCATTTTCGGAGGATTGGGATGACGCACGTGGTGCTGAACCAAGTTCTGGCGATCTTCCTTTTGACGGCTTTCGGGTTCGTTTTGAAGAAGATAAATCTCCTGAACGATGGATTCACCAAGAGCAGTTCGGATCTCATCGTTTATGTGACACTGCCGGCGATGATAATAAATTCCATGGACAGGGAGTTCTCAAAAGACGTTGCAACGACCTCGTTGCAAGTCTTCCTCACCGGAGCAATAATGTACGGCTTCACGATCTTGCTCGCGATCTTGCTCGTTCGCTTCAGAAAGTACGAAGAAACGCAGCGCGGGGTTTACATGTACATGGTCATCTTCGGAAACGTTGGTTATCTGGGTTATCCCATAATGAACGTTCTCTATGGAGAGATAGGCGTCTTTTACTCGGCGGTCTTCAACATCTGGTTCAACATTCTCACTTGGACGATCGGCGTGAGCATCATGGCGCGTGGCAGGCTCAATTTCAGAAGGATATTGATCAACCCAGGTTTGTTGTCGACACTCTTCGGTCTATTCATTTTTCTGACACCGTTGAGATTGCCCACGCTGGTCAAGTCCGTTCTCGACAGCGTCGGGTCGATGACGACACCGCTCGCGATGTTCTTGGTGGGGGCTTTCTTGGCGGAGGCACATTTGAAAGACTTCGTCGCAGAGATAGATCTGTACCTCGCCTCCATATTGAAACTGGTCGTCGCACCAGCTTTGGTGTATCTGGTCATGTCGTACACAGACCTGCCAACGATCGTGAAAGTCTTGCCCGTCGTGATGGCGGGAATGCCTTCGGGTGTGAACACGGCCATCTTCGCGAGGATGTTCGACAAGGACTACAAACTCGCGGCCCAAGGTGTGGTGCTTTCCACCGCTTTGTCGATGATCAGTCTGCCCGTTCTCATACTCATGGTTGTGAGATGAAGTCAAAAGCACTTGATCGGTTGCACTGTGTGTGATAAAATTTGTGTGTACGCCGAGGTGGCGGAACTGGCAGACGCGACTGACTCAAAATCAGTTGAGGGTTGACCCCCTCGTGCGGGTTCGACTCCCGCCCTCGGCACCAAACCCGCCGTGAGGCGGGTTTTTGTTTGAAATTCGTCGAGAAGAAAACTACTTCCGCAGGCGTTAGTAACTTCCGCCCCCGAAAGTGATACAATACCATCGGGGTGGTTCAATGTTGTTCTCTTCTACACCAAAAGCGACCAGAGAAGAACTTTTCGACAGAGAGGAAGAACTCTCTGAGCTCGAAAAGCTTTTGAACATCTATCCCATCGTGGTGGTCACTGGCCTTCGCAGGGTCGGAAAGTCTTCCTTGATAAGGGTCTATCTCAACGAGCATGAGAATTACTTCATGTCGATCGACGTGAGAAAGCTGTACGAGATGTCTTTTGGGAACATCTCATCGCTGCATCTGACGAGGCTGGTCGGTGAAGAGCTGAACAAGATTTCGAAAATCGAGAAACTCTCGTCGTTCTTGAGAAAGATTCGAGGAATCAGTATCCATGGGAGCTCAGTGGAAATCGATGCGAAACAGTTCGAACTTTCCGACATGTTCGAAAAGCTCGAAGCCTTCGCCGCGAAAAACAACAAGAATTTCATCGTCTTCTTCGATGAAGCCCAGTATTTGAAATTCTACGGCGCAAGGGGCGGGGAAGAGATACGGATGTTGTTGGCGTACAGCTACGACAATCTGCCCCACGTGAGGTTTATCTTCACAGGTTCGGAAGTTGGTATGCTTCACGATTTCTTGAAGTTCGAAGATCCCGATTCGCCTTTGTACGGCAGAGCCATGGGGTTCCTCACAGTGAAGCCTTTCAGCTTTGAACTGTCACTGGAGTTCCTCAGGAAAGGTTTCGAAGAACTCGAAGAAAAAATCGATTTCGATCTCTCCGAGGTTGTGAAACAGTTAGACGGCATTGTGGGCTATCTGGTTCTGTTCGGACTCAAGTACATGACGATGAAGAACAAGGATAAGGCCCTTCAGGAAGTCTTCTCAACGATGAGCGTGTTGTTCGAAAAAGAACTTTCAGAGATCACCAAAAGAAGTCCACGTTACATGACAGTTTTGAAATCGATCGCCATTGGCATCAACACGTGGACAGGATTGAAGAACGTGCTCCACGCCAGGGGAGACTTCGTGAGCGATTCAAGACTTTTCTCCGTGCTCGAAACGCTTCAAAAGCTGTCTCTCGTAGAAAAATTCCAAGATCGTTACAGAATCACCGACCAAGTTCTCGAGAGGATCCTCAGAGAGAACAGGGTATGAAAATCATCACTCGAACTGTTCAGAGTGATACAACTTTCGATAGTCTTGTAGTATAATTGCTTCAGTAAATCACGCTCGAAGGGGGATGCATGTGAGGTACGGTAGGTTGGTGTTTGTCAGTGTCGTCACAGTTACGCTGATCTTGGCTGGGTGTACCATGCTCGATCTGTTCGGGAAATCACCAACACAATTGGCAAAGGATCTTTTGGACATCGTATTTACAGCCAGCGCAACAGAGTTGGTCTACGTCGAACCCGATGACTCCGAAATGTCGGACTACGCCAGCAGCGTCGTTTATTGGTTTCGACAATTTCTAAAGTTTGGCGGTACAGCCACTCCCACCAAGATAGAGGTCACCAACGTCGTTGAGTATACGAACTACAAGTTTTATCAAGTGAGTGGTGCACCGGACTTCGTTGAAAAGGTCTACATGATCAACATCGCACTGACCTACTCAGCTACGAAAGTGGCAACAGAGATTCCCATGATCACGATCAAAAACGTTCAGAACAAAGCTTACTTTTTCACGGTATATTTAGACAATGAGCAACCAACTCTTTATCCGAGTCCGACGTTTCTGCCCCACTAGATCGGTTAGATGCGCCAGACTCTTTGATTTCTGACAGCGGAACTCTAAACGAATTCCAAATGAACGATCAAGACGGCGGCATCCCTCTGAGGATGCCGCTTTTTTAGTGAGGAGTTTAGCACTCGAAATCGCGGCCAAATCGAGTTAATAGATCGTAAGCTCTCTTCAACGATTCGAGGATCTTCTTCAGATTCTCAGGACAACACGCGAAGTTCAATCTTACACCCTTGGGTTCACCAAAATCCGCACCGTTGTTCAGATAGACCTTAGCTTTTTCCAAAAAGAACTTCTGCGGATTCTCTAATCCGAGGTTCGAACAATCCAGCCACATCAAGAAAGTCGCTTCTGGCAAGGGAACGTCGATCAGCGGCATGTTTTGTTTTATGAAACTGTACGCGAAATCTCTGTTTTGACGAAGTTTCTGTAGCAAAGCTCTGAGCCATTCTTCACATTCCGTGTAGGCGATTTGCAAAGCCAAAGCTCCGAAGATGTTCGGTGTTGTCAGTTCAAAAGCTTCCAAAGCTTCGTTGTAAAGCTTTCTCAACTTCTCGTTCGGCACTATTCCATACCCGTTCGTCAAGCCAGGCACGTTGAAGCTCTTGCCAGCGGAGTTCAAAACGATCACGTTTTCAAGACCAGCCTTGAGGATCGTCGTGAATCGGAACGGTTCGTACACGATGTCTGCGTGTATCTCGTCGCTGATGATGATGGTCCCATACCTCGAACAAAGTTGAGCAAGTTCCTTCAACTCCTCGTACATCCACGCCCTTCCAACAGGATTGTGTGGGTTTGAAAGGATGATCAACTTGATCTTCCTTCTGGACAAAGTGCCTTCGAGATCCTCAAGGTCCATGACGTATCTATCGTTCACTCTTTTCAGTCTGTTCTCCACGATCCGTCGCTTGTTTCTTCTGATCACGTTGAAGAAAGGTGGGTACACAGGTGGTTGAATGACGATCTCATCGTTGGGTTCTGTGAGAACGTTGATGAACAACGCCATCATGGGCATAACATTGGGGCCGTCTACGATCCAACTCTTTTCCACGGAGAAACCATGCCTCTTCTCGTACCACTGAGCGATCGCTTCGTAGTATTCGCTCGGTCTGAACGTGTAGCCGAAGACCGCGTGTTCGACTCTCTTACGGAACGCCTCGAGCATGTTGGGGCACACCTTCACGTCCATGTCCGCGATCCATGCCGGTAAGACGTCATCACCGTACTTGGCCCTGATGGCATCATACTTGACACAGTTAGAATGACTTCTGTCTACGTACTCGATCTGCACAAGCATTCTCCTTTCGCAAAGTTTGGCAAGCTTTCTAACAGAAAGATAGCACACCCCGAACAGAATCAAAAAGTCTTCATTCGGAGGCAATACAACTTTGCGAAGATTGGACTTTGAACGGATACAACGATGCCTTTTTCGCCCGTTCCTCTGGTAAAATCCATTCGGTGAGAACATGTGGATCTACGATGAAGGGTTGATCAGATCGCTCCTCGTTTCCATGATAATGCAATGGATCTTTTCGTTTGTCTTCCTCGCTGTAATGTACTTCGCTGGCGTAACGTGGTTCGTGTTGGTTTTCTTTTTGCCCATCATCGCTCTGACGAACATTTTCGAGACTTTACAGTACTTCGCTTACGCGAAAGGGATCTTCATCAGTGATTTCGAATTGGTCCTTCCAGGCGTTGGAAGAAGAAAATTCAACGCGCAGGAACTTGAAAAGATAATACTACCAAGAATGCAAAGTAAAGGCCGCTACTCAGCCACGTTCGTGTTCAAGAAAGGTTCGCGCAGTGTGATGTTTTCAACTTTGGAAAAGAGACAGGAAGTCGTTGAGCTGGTTTCAGATTTCTGCCCACACGTGCAGATCATCGACAAGTCCAAAAAATCACGCTGAACTCAGAGCTTCACATCTTTGAGCTTCTGTTGCGCCTTCACCACTGAGCTTATGACCCTGAGCATGGCGTTGAACTTCTCGTTGGCATTCTGCAAGACTCGGTAGGTCTCTTCAATGGACTCACCTTGTCTTTCGAAATTCTCTTGTGCCTCTTTGAACGTTTCACTGGTCTGAACGATCACATCAGCGTTTTGCCTCAAGAAAGACAGCATCTGCGCGGTGGAATTCTTGAAGACCTCAAAGATTTGACCAACCACTCTCAGACCCTCGATGGACTTCTCTATCATCTCACTGAGCTGTTGGACCTTCTTCGTTATCTCCTGCGCAGCAACACCCGACTCGGTGGCGAGCTTCTGTATCTCTGCTGCCACCACGGCAAAGCCTCTACCGAACTCACCAGCCCTCGCAGCCTCAATCGAAGCGTTCAGTGCCAACAACTTGGTCTGTTTCGCGATGGTGTTGATCTTCTCAACCATCGTTTGAGCTTCCCTGAAGCTCTCGATCGTCATAGAAGTTTGTTCCAGTGCACTTTCGAACTTCTCGCTCGCCTGTTCCAAGCTGGCACCAGACTGGGACAGCTGAGATTCCATCTGGCTACCGACTTTCTTTATGGCCTCGAAAGCCGACTCGAGCGCCTCACTGTCTCTGGAGAACTTCGTTTGCAGTTCCGACAGCTCTCCGCTCATCTTGGAAAATTTCTCCATCACCGAACCGATCTGCCTTTGAAGATCGAGAACCCTCGAGACGAGCGCTTCGTCCAGCTGATTCATGAAACTGGTCATCAAGTTTTCCGCAAAGAACGCAGAAGAAATTTTGTCAAAGGTCTTCTTGTCCAAGCTATCACTTCCCGTAGAATTGATCTATCAAGTCAACTCCACATTTGAGATCCCTGAGCCAATCGAAGAATTTTCGAACACAAGCGCCTTTCATCACTGCGCCATGCTGTGGTGCAATCTGTTGAATCTGCTTCTTCGAAACGATCTCTACCCATTTTCTGCATGCGACGCTGCTCGTCATGTACCTTCTGTGGAACAGTTCCATGTTCTTCACGTGCGATTCGAAATCTTCGGTCTCTCGATACCTCTTTCCAGCCGGAAAAACACAAGTACCGATGTCACCTGAGAAGAGTATCTTGGCAGTCGGATCGTACAACGTGAAATTCCCAGTTGAATGCAAATAGTGCGATGGTATCAACTCGAGTACATTTCCACTCTTGAGCCTGATAACATCCCCATGATCTGGTATGGCGACCACCCTTCTTTGATCGAACACCCCGAAGTGTGGCAAAAAGCGGATCCAGAGGTTCGAGATGTAGACTTTGCTGTTCTCGGCGATCGAGAGCCACAGGATGATACCACTCGTCACGTCGGGATCTTGGTGGGTGTAAAAGATGTGGGTTATTCTCGAGGGATCCACCACTTCGGAAACGTTCGCCAGCACTCTTGGAAACACGTGGGCACCACCTGGATCGAGCAAAACAGCTTCGTTTCCGTCGACTATCAAGTACTGGTTCGTCTGAACGATCTCTTCTTCCTTCTCTTCCCACCCAAGAAAGTAGAATTTGTGAGTTCCGTTGTCGAAGAGTAAGCTGTTCTGGATCATGAGAAATCTTCCTCCTCGATATAAATTATGCCACGTCGAGTCCTATCATCTCTCCCCAACGACCGTTCCAGGTATTCTGAGCTTTCTCTCCAACCACGCGAAGAAGAAAGATGAGATCCAAACGACTGTCAGATAGATCAGAGCGGTGATCAGATAAACTTTGAAGAACTCGAAGTTCCTGCTCGCGATGAACTTGGCTTGTGCCATCATCTCGGGTGCGCCTATGATGTAAGCCATGGAGGTGTACTTGAGCAGGTATATGAACTCGTTCGTCCAAGCTGGAATGACGCGTCTCAACGCTTGCGGTAGGATGATCAACCTCACCGCTTGCCACTTGCTCATCCCGATGGACAGAGCTGCCCTCATCTGTCCTGAACCTATCGACTGTATCGCACCCCTTATGTACTCAGCTTGATAAGCTGCACTGTTCATTGTGAAGCCGATGAGAGCCGCAACCAGCGGGGAAAACCTTATCCCATAGACTGGAAGACCGTAGTAGAGGATGAAGAGCTGAACAAGCATAGGAGTACCTCTTATGAGTTCTATGAACGTTGCGCTGAGAAAGCTCACCACTTTGTTGGCGTAAACACGCCAGACACACAGGAGCGTTCCAAACAGAAGTCCGAAGATCGCCGCGAAGGCGGTCATGTAGAATGTGACGATCAGACCGTTCAAAAGCTTTGGGATCGCTTGAACGAACACCTCGGCAAAACTCATCTTCTCTCCTCACCGTAAAGCTCTGTGAGCCTTCTGAGAAACTGTCTAGTCCTTTCAACCTTGGGATTCGTGAAGATCTCAGACGGAGGTCCCTGTTCGACGATCACACCGTTCTCCATGAACACGATCTCGTCCGCCACGCTCCTTGCAAATCCAAGCTCGTGAGTGACCACGAGCATCGTCATGCCACTCTTTGCAAGGTCTATCATGACCGAGAGCACCTCGCCTATCAACTCTGGATCCAATGCGGACGTTGGTTCATCGAAGAGTATCAACTTCGGTCTCATCGCCAAAGCCCTCGCTATGGCGACGCGCTGTTTTTGACCACCAGAAAGTTGCGACGGATAAAGGTGTGCTTTATCTGCCAAACCCACCTTTCTCAACTGTTCCAAGGCTATCTGAGTCGCTTCGTCTTTCGGAAGTTTTTGAACCTTGATCAATCCTATCCTCACGTTGTCGAGGGCCGTCAAGTGATTGAACAGGTTGAAATCCTGAAAGACGAAACCGATCTTCTGTCTCATCCTGTGGGCGTTCTTAGATGTTATCTCCTCTCCTTCCAGAAAGACTTTCCCAGAGTCTGGTTCGACCAACCTGTTTATGCACAACAAGAGCGTGCTCTTTCCAGTGCCACTCGGGCCGATTATCACCTTGGTTTCTCCTTTCTTCAACTCGAGCGACACACCCTTCAAGATCTCTGTTGCTCCATACTTTTTCCTCAGATCCACAACCATGAGGACTGGTTCCTGATTCAATGCACAACCTCCCTCGTCTCGAATCCAGGTATTCTCAACTTCTTCTCAACGAAGGTCAAGATTCTGTTTGCAAAGACCGTTAATGCAAGGTATATCCCGGCGCAGAGGAGGAATATCACCATGGGTTCGTAGGTTCGCGCGATGATGTAGCTTCCCTGTCTCAACAGCTCAACCACTCCGAGCGCGTAGGCCATGGAGGAGTCTTTCAAGACAACCGTGAGTTCGTTGGTCCAAGGAGCGATGGAGAAGCGAAGCGCTTGTGGAAAGACGATGTATCGAAAGGTCTGAAAGCGCGTCATGCCTATTGAGAGGGCCGCAACGGTCTGGCCCTTGCCCACGGAAAGGATTGCCCCACGAAAGATTTGGGACTGATAGGCAGAACTCCTCAACCCCAGTCCCAGAACGCAAGCCACGAAAGGATCGAGCCTCACACCAACTTCAGCTAAACCGTAAAAGATGAGCATCAAGAGGACCAACAATGGGATGCTCCTGAAGGTCTTTTCATATATGGAACAAACGAGGCGCGGTACACGCGCCCCATAGACCTGAAAGAAACTCACCGGGATGGCTATGACGAGCCCGAGCGCCAACCCCGCCAACGTCAGCTGGATCGTCACCAACGTACCCTTCAGGAGTATCGGTAAAGACTCGACGATCAATATCAAGCTGTCTATCCCTTAACCCCCCACGCACTCCTCAAAAGTATTTGTCGATCAACTCGTTGATCTTGCCCGTTTCGATCAGAGTTTTCAAAGCTTGATTGATCTTGTCCAAAAGCTCCTTGTTACCCTTTCTGACGGCTATACCGTACTGTTCTCCCGTTACAATGATGCCCACGACCTTCACAGGCTTCGTCGCGGCGAATCTGTTCGCAACCGGTGAATCCAAAACTATCGCGTCGATGTTACCGTTCAAAAGATCGCTGAGAGCAAGAATGAAGGTGTCGTACCTCTTCAAGTTTCGCTCAGGTAAAAGTCCTTTCTGGACCAAGTTCTCCGTGCACCACAGATCACCCGTCGTACCTGTTTGAACACCTATTCTGTACTTTCCAAACAGCACTGTGATCGTGAAATCCGAATCTGCCTTCACGATTATGCTCTGATCTGCAGACCAGTAAGGCATCGAGAAATCCACGACCTTTTTCCTTTCTTCCGTTATCGTCATTGCCGCGGCAGCAACATCGATTTGGCCTGCCCTCAGAGCTGGTATGAGTGAATCAAAGCTCATGTCCACGAACTTCAGTTCGAAGCCTGCGATCTTGGCTATCTCGCGCATGAGGTCCATATCGAAGCCGACGAACTGTCCGTTCTCGATGTACTCGAAGGGTGGAAAGTCTGCACTCGTTCCCACGGTGACGGTTCTGGCGAAGAGTACGAACGAAATCAGAAGAAGCACACTTAGAAACACCTTCACTTGTTTCACGCTCTCACCTCTCCTTCATCTGTTAACCAAATTATATCACCACGTCCATCACGAAGGTCAACCACGCTCGTGCAAACGTTACAAGAACTGAGATCTTCGCAGAACATCTTTTTCATCACGCTGAATTCAGTATAAACGGGGGAACCTCACGAAGGAAACAAAGATGTTTCTTTCAGCCGCTTTGGCCACCAGAAATCTTTGATCTTTCAACCTCCTGCAACGAGTGACGCAAAATCGTTCCACAGCTTTTTCAGACTCTCTTCTATGAAAATCTTCGTCTCCTCGATCACGCGTTCACCCCTTCGAATGCGTTCTCGCAGTTTTTCAAGCATCTCTTCGATACTTTTTTCACCCGGCCCACCCATCACCTGCCTGACTCGCACAAAGTTCTCCACCGAAAGCACCTCAGCGACCTTCGAGGGGCTCATTGTGAATCTCTTCCCCGTGAGCCTTTCAAAATTCTCCACCAATGAACCGTACCGCATGCCACTCTTGATGTACTCGGAGACTATCTGGTGCGCTTGGCGAAAACTGATTCGAAACTCTCTCACGAGATGATCGGCGAGTTCCGTCGCTGTGGAACCTGTGGAGAGTGAGAGTTCTTTGACTCTGTCTTCGTTCACGGTCATCTTCTCGATGATCTCCTTCGTCAGTTTCAAGGCTTGCTTCAAGACCTCGGCTCCATCCAAAAACTTGAACAAGACAAAATCTCCGTTCTCGTTAACGTCCTGGTACGGCGTGTTGAGAAAAGCAACCTCCACGGCATTGAAGAATCCAAAAGAAACACTCGATCTTATCCTCAAATGTTCAAGGATAACAGGATTCCTCTTCTGTGGCATTATACTGCTGATCTGTACCAGTTCGTCAGGAAAGCTGAAGATACCAACCTCACAGGAAGCTTTATGAAGAACGTCTTGAGCAAACCTCGCCAGATCGATCGCAAGAACTTTGAGTGGATCAAGAGCCATGTTGATCCAGTTCGATGTGACGATCGCCCTGTAGGAATTTTCGATAGGCTCGAAGAAACCGAGATAATCACTCACGATCTCTCTGTCGATTCTGAAACCTGTCGTCGTTATGGCGGCAGATCCCATGGGACAGAGGTTCACAACACGTGTGGCCAAGATCAATCCTTCCAGAACCTCCAGAGAATCGAAGGCCAGAGAGAGCAAATAATGTGCTAAGGTCGAAGGTTGGGCGGGTTGACCATGCGTGTACATGAGCAGGAATGTTCGAACGTTTTGTTCGGCCTTTTTTGATAGCCTTTCCACCAGATCGATCAATTCAGCCGCGATCTCCAGGAGCTTTTCGCGAACGCACATTCTGAAAATGGTTGCATCTATGTCGTTCCTGCTGCGCGCAGTGTGGAGGAAACCAGCCTTTTCAATACCTATCTTCTGCGATAACTTTCGCTCAATCAGAAAAACGAGGTCCTCTACGCCATCTGGTAATTTCTCATCGATCTTTTCATTTTCGAGCTCTGAAAGCGCCTGTGCAATCTCTACGACAAGCGATTTCGGTAGAATCTCAGTTTTCGCCAGCATGAGCAGGTGAGCCTCGTTGATTCGAAAGTAATGGTTCAAGAGCTTCTTCCAGTTTTCGAAAGAGCTGTCCAGGACCGTTTCTTTGTAAACTCTCGAAAAACTCACTTGACCATCTCCAAGATGGTATTCATATTCTTGTATAGGACTTTTTCTATCTCCTCGTCACTGTAACCGACCTCGATCATCGCCCTCAGCTGTTCTTCCAGATAGACCTTCGCAAATCCCCGTGGGAACCAACTCGAATCGGTACCGAAGATGATTCTGTCTGCACCAATGGTTTCTCTGAATTTCCTGAAGAGCGTCTGCAAAGTGACCTCGTAAGGCATCCATCTCATCCACTGGTTCGAGCCGCTCGTATCGATATACACGTTCGGACACGCCCAACAGAGGTTGAGCGTTTCGAACACGTAACCACACCCGAAGTGTGGCACGATGAATTTGATCCTCTTGAACTGCTTCGCAACGTCGTGTATGATCAACGGATTTATGTTAACGTGGTACGCGATCCCACCGGCTGCACCCAAGATACCGAAGTGAATCAAAACGGGTATCTCGTGCGCGTTGGCAACCTCCCAAACGGGACACAGCGACCTGTCGTTCAGAGGCGTGTTGACCTTGGGTCCCAAGATTTTGTACCCCTTGAGCCCTTTTTCGATGCACCTTTCGAGCTCTTCCGCAGCACCTTCATTTGACGGATCGTGATGAGCATAACCAACGAACCTGTCTGGATGACTCGCGACGAGTCTTATCATGTTCTCGTTACCGTTCGCTGTCACGAAGACGATCTTTTCTATGTTGTACTTCTGCGCTTCCGAGTACCACAGTCTACAGAGTTCGTCGAAATCGTCTATCCGTTGTGGCTTGGGGAAATTCCACGCTTTCAACCATTTTTCCTTGTTTCTTTTCAACCATGGATCGTCTTCGGACTCTCTGACGAAATCCAGCGGGAAATGAACGTGTGAATCGATCAGTCTCATCGATATCATCCTTTCAGACCAGACAGCATTATGCCCCTGATGATTTGCTTCTGGAAGATCAAAAAGACGATTATCAACGGGATCGTTGAAACTGTCGCTCCGGTCATGATCAGCTCCCAGTGCATCAGATTTTCACTCGAAAAGGTTGCCAAGCCAACAGGTAAGGTGTACATCCTGGGCTTTGAAACAACTATCAAAGGCCATAGGAACGCGTTCCAGTTGCCTATGAAATTCAAAATTGCAAGTGAAGCCAGAGCAGGTTTGACGAGTGGAAGGGCTACTCTCCAGAAAATTCCAAATTCAGATACTCCGTCGATCCTGGCGGCGTCCAAAAGATCGTCTGGTATCGTCTCCATGAACTGTTTCATGAGAAAAATCCCGAAGGCGGTGATCATACCAGGGAACATGATACCCCAGTAGGTATCTATCCAACCGAGCCTGGACGACATCACGTACCACGGTATTATCAGCATCTCGGTGGGGATCATCAATGTGCTCAGGATGAACAGAAAGATGATGTTTCGTCCTGGAAAGCTGTACTTGGCTATCGTGTAGCCAACCAAAGAATCGAAGAACATCACAGAAAAGGTGGTCGACAGCGCGACAATCAAACTGTTGAGAAACCATCTCGGAAACAATGAAGCGCTCATTATCTTCTGGTAGTTAGCCAAGGTGGGAGACTTTGGAAACAGATAGGGCCTGTAGATCTCCCTGAACGGTTTCAAAGACGACAGAACCATCCAGAAGAAAGGGAAGATCATCACTATCGCCAGAGCAGTCAAAACGATGTAACTGACCAACTTTACCATTCTGTCGGATCTGGCCATGTCACCACCTCAATATTGAACTCTTCTGTTCAGTACTTTGAGCTGTAGTACAGTGATACTGAGTATCATGAGGAAGAGCACGACAGTCGCAGCTGCCGCTGTGCCCATGTCGAAGGATTTGAAAGCCTTTTGGTAGATGTAGAGGACTAAGGGTAGTGTCGAGTTGAGCGGTCCGCCCGAGCCTTGATCGGTCATGTTGTATACCTGTGTGAATATTCTCAGAAACATTATAGTCTCCATCACAGACAAAAACACTATCACTGGGTTCAGCAAGGGAATCGTTATCTTGAACAACAACTGTCTTCGATTTGCGCCGTCCACCCTTGCGGCCTCGAGGTATTCTTTTGGTATGTTTTGAAGCCCCGCAAGAAAGATGATCACACAATATCCGATCTCGACCCACACTGTCGTCGCCACTATGGATGGCAATGCTTCCGTCGTACTCATAAGAAAATTTCTCGCTGGTAATCCTAGGAAGCTGAGAAAGTTGTTTATGACGCCGGTCGGTGGCTTTTGGTACATCCAACGCCAAACCCAACTCGTGGCAACGATCGGCGTTATGTACGGCATAACGTAGATTAGCCTGTAGAAACTTTGAAACTTTGTCACGTTGTTCAACAACAGCGCAAGTGCCAACGAGAGCACTATCACGCTTGGAACACCATAAAGAACGTACTTGAGCGTGTTGAAAAGACTGATCATGAATACCGGGTCCTTGAATATACCCACATAGTTCGATAACCCAACGAGTTTCCTGACGGGAGATATGATGTTCCAGTTGGTGAAGCTCATGTAAAATGCGGAAATCATCGGATAGAACCGTATGAAGGCGAAAAACAAAAGGGGTATCGAGAGAAAAAGGTACGCGGTCAGCACTTTCTTATGCCTCAACTTCACGATCTCACCCCAAAGGGGCGCGACCGAGTCGCGCCCACGTTTCACTTACCAACCGACTTCCAGAACTTGTCGAGAATCACTTGCTCCTCCTGTGCGGCCTCCCTGAAGGCTTGCTCGGGAGATACACCCTTGAGCCACACTTTGTCGACGGCGTCCATCATGACTTTTCTTTGAGCCGTTTCGTCCACGAAGAAGGTCGCATGTGCGTACTCGAGTCCTCTCAAGAACGGGCCGTATATCGGGTCGTTGTAGTATTTCTGAGCCACGGCAGGGTTAGCGGGAAGTTCTCCAACTTTCTCAAGCCACATCTCCATGACCTTTTCGCTCGCGAGGAACTTCAAGAACTTAATTGCAGCATCCAGTTTCTCTCCGGTGCAGTTCTTCGTGATCCCGTTCGCCCAGAAGGAAGCAAAGTTCGATCTGATACCGTTGTGTTCGGGCAGTTCAGCTACACCGAAGTTTATACCAGCTTTCTTGAGTGCCGAGATTCTGAACGATCCATCGATGTTCATGGCTGCCGCTTGTGACGTGAAGGCAGTTATATCGTCGTTCATGAATCCTGGATAACCGACCTTGTGAACAGTTATGAGGTCGGTGTAGAACTTCAATGCTTGTGATACTTCGTAGTACGTTACCTTTGTGTAGTCTTGGTTGTAAGGTGCTCCTCCAAACTGCCTGACGAGGACTTCCCTTATCCAATGATGGCCCTGCCCGGATGGCTGGGTCGCCAGACCGGCTTGAACTATGTTGCCCTGTTTGTCGTACTTGGTGAGCTTCTTCGCCATTTCTACCAGTTCTTGCAAGGTCCTTGGTGGCTTTTCAGGATCGAGTTTGGCTTCCTTGAAGAGATCTTTGTTCCAGAACAACGCGAGGCTTCTCACGGCTATGGGTATGGCGTATCTTTTACCCATGAACTCGACACCTTTTGCCACGAACGGGAAGAAGTTTTTCTGGAAGTATTCATCGGAGAACTCGTTTTCTGGAAGTGGTTGCAGATAACCTGACGTGACGTACTTCGGTATCCATCCGTAGTAGAGATTCACGACATCTGGTCCGGTACCAGCCGGGACAGATGCCGCCACCTTTTCGTTGAAGGCTTCGTAAGGGAACGTCACGTGTTCGACCTCGATGTCTGGATAGAGTTTCTGAAATTCCTTGATGAGCTCGTCGATGGCTTTGACTTTCGTTTCGAAGTAGTACTGCCAGTAGACGATCTTCACTTTGCCAAAGACTGAAACCGACAGAATGAGGATTACCACGAGAGCCGCCAGCAGAGACCTCTTCACAACGCCACCTCCCTTTGGATTAGGTGGTACTCAGAGTGCGAGATTTGCAGAACTCCATCGAGATTTGGTTTGTTAAGCGACTTTACTAACACAATGTTAAACTGCGAAAGACACACTGTCAAGTCGAGTCGTCAGTACTGTCGACTCGTTCTTACCACTCGCTGACTGTCGTCGGTGATTAACATGAACGATCGACGTTTTTCTTCTGTTTTCTCCTTTTATCTTCTTGTTGCGTCATCAAAAGTTCAGTTAAACTTCAAAGCGAAAGGCTTATGAATCAGAACTTCTCGTTGCACTGGTTCAATCACTTCACTCCTTGAACATCACCAGCGCGCTGATCGGTTTGAGCTCGATCTTTCCAGCGAGCTTGTACAGAGCTTCCACACCCGCGCTTTCATCGTCCACCGCGACGTTCCATTCTCCTTCCGGCAGTTCGAATTCCACCGGTTGCACGTTGCCGTTGTAGATCACCAAGATCTCTTTCCAAGGATCGTCGTTTGCATGATCTTTCAACATGAACGCAACGACGCGCCTTGGTGCGTCCAAAAAAACCAGATGCTTTTTGATCTGCTCTGCATCTCTCATTCTGAAGGCGGGATGTGTTCTTCTGAGTTCTATCAAACCTTTATGGTATTCGAACACGTCTATGAACTGCGCCTTCCTTCCGTAATCGAGCGCGTTCAAAGAGATCGGGGCGTTGTAAGAGTTGTCGTTGAAGTTCTTCGTTCTGCAGAAGTCTTGACCCGCGTGGAGGAACGGAACGCCTTGGCTCGTCAGAAGGATGACTCCGGCGAGTTCTTGCGCGTTCTTGAGCTCTTCTTCCGTCCAAGTCCTCGTTCTGTCGGCCTTCGCGGCAAGGTAATTTTTGTCCCAAAGCGTGTGGTTGTCGTGACATTCAGCGTAGTTTATGGTCTGCTCGGGTGAAGATGCGAAGTCTTTGATCGTTCCACCGTAATCTATACTTCCCACGACACCGCGCTTCAATCTCGTCTCGGCACCGATCGTTCCAAGCACGAAGCCTTTCACCGTTGGATTGAACACAGAACCACGGATCGCATCTCTGATGGAATCGTTGAACACTGCGATTTTCGCATCTCCAAGATGATGTTTTCCAAACCTCGGCTGTGTACCCCAGCCACCCCAAGGCTCACCGTAGATGATCACGTTTGGATTGATCTCTCTCAGAGTTTTTTCGACCAAAAGCATCGTCTGCTTGTCTATCAAACCCATCTGGTCGAAGCGAAAACCATCCACGTGGAATTCCTTCGTCCAATAGACCACCGTGTCGACTATGAGTCTTCTCATCATCAACCTTTCGCTCGCCGTGGTGTTTCCAACGCCACTCTCGTTGACGTACTGTCCCGTTTTGTCCACGCGGTAGTAATAGTAAGGCACGGCCTGATCCAGCGGTGAAAGGTCACCTACACCGTAGGTGTGCGGGAATACCACGTCCAAGATCACGCCGATGTTGTTCCTGTGGAAGGCCTGAACCATCCTTTTGAACTCTTTTATTCGCTCAGCTGGATCGAACGGATTCAAACTGTACATGCCTTCCACTGCCATGTAGAGGTACGGATCATAACCCCAGTTGTAGTGGTTTTCGAAGTCTCTGTTGATCTCATCTCCAGTGTAGAAATCGTTCACAGGCAGGATGTGAACGTGCGTCACACCGAGTTCTTTGATGTGATCCAACCCAGTGGTGACGCCGTTTGGACCTCTCGTGCCTTCCTCTATCAAACCGAGGTAACTGCATTTGTTTTTCACACCACTCGTTGGAGAACCTGTCATGTCGGCTACGTGTATCTCGTAGATGATCGCATCCACGTACGAATCGAGCTTCACCCAAGTGTCTTTCTCCCAATCAGAAGGATTAGTCTTTTGAAAGTCTACGATCGCGCTGTAGCGACTCTTCACAGAAACAGCTTTTGAATACGGATCGACCGATTCTCTTTCTTTGCCGTAATTGAAGTATCTGTATCTGTAGAGCCAGCCTTCGAGGTCTCCCTCCAGCTTGGCATACCAAGAGCCTTTTTCGAGTCTCTGCATGTCCACGATCAAGTCTGGCTCTTCCTTTTCATCCTTGTAGAGCAAAAGCTTCACCCATTTGCTCACGGGTGACCAAACGTAAAACTCGCTGAACTGAGGTGTGTAGAAACAACCCAACGGACCGTCGTAGTAGAGTTGGTCCAAAACCTCGATCGCGTACACCCTCGCAGGCTTGAAACCTTCCACGTGCAAGAAGATGTCCCTCGAGAGGTCTTCTTCACTGAGTGGTTCTGCCAGATTCACCAAGAAGTGTCTGGTTCTGGTTATATCGGTTGGATCGGCTTTTTCTAAACTTGCAAGTTTCACCTCTCTTTCATCGACGAAGAGCTTCACCCTGTCGAGATAGGTTTTCGTTTCGATCGGATTGGTGGCGTAGGCTTCTATCGTCGAAAAGTCTTTGAGTCTTGCAAAGAAAATTCTTGGACTCGTGTCCGGCCTTTGTTTGAAAATCTCCTCCACCCCCTGCAGGATCCAGACTTCAGCGAAGTTATTCTCGATCTCTATGAACCTGTCCTTTGCGACATCTTTGGCTTCCCACTCTTTGAGTCTGACGATGATTCCGACCTTTGTCAAGTCCATGTCCAGAACGACCGTAGCTTTGAGGCCAAAATCGTCGGCCTCGGTGAATTGGTAGGCTTTCCCTTCTTGTCCTATCGGCTCAACGGGCCAGATCCAGAGGTTCCAACCTTCGTAGTTTCCATCGAACCTGTGGTAGTGAACAACGATCGTGGTGGCTGAAAAGAGGACGGTCACGTAAAGAGCAAGTATGATCGAAAAGATCTTTCGCATTAGATCACCCCCAAGTTCATTCTATCCAATTCGGCTTGCGAATTCACAACGGACAGAGCATGAGTGTTGACGATTCAGCGATGATCGCCAGATGTCACAAGGGTTACAACTGAAAATTCATTCGGAGCGAGTTCAGCTGAAGTCTTTGTTCTCGAAGACAACGATCGTTCTCTCGTCTCCCTGGGTGGTTCGCCATTTACCTAACACAAAGTAATTCAGACCGAAGTGATCGAACAATTCTTTCTCCGTTTTGAAGTGCTTCTGCATTTCCTTTATCCAACCCTGCCTGTAAAGTCCAGATTCCTCAGGGTGCCCCGAGTCGAAAACAAGAAAGCGACACTGTTTGAAGAGCCTGTGGAAAACCTCATCTGCCTTGTCTTTACCATGGTTGTAAAGTATGTGGTGATAAACGCTCAGGAAAAGTATCACATCGGCTATCTGTGGGAGATCTTGCTTAACTACGTCCAACTGTATGAATTTGTAGTCAGGGGGTAGGTTGAGCTTCTCCCTTGGTGAGATATCTACACCCAGAACGTCCACACCATACATTAGAAAACGATAGGAAAGCTCACCTCTGTTGCAACCTATGTCTATGAGAGTTTTAGGTTTCACTCTGAGAACAAACTTTTCGACAATTTCTTTTTTCGCCTGATCGATGGTGCTTTGATAGCTTCCATCAAACGCTCCGACATACGCCTCCTGGATATATTTCACGTAAACCGGCAAAGCTTCTTGCAAATAAGGTTGCCAATACGTTATCAAGATTCCTAGAGCACCTTCGTCGCCGACGAACTGATTTGATACAACGTACGTTGGAACTGTTCTCATACCCAGAAACTTTGCGATTGCGACTCTGTGGTGGCCACTAGCAACTAAAAGAGAAACGCTATCAGGGATTCTAACTTGTTGTCGCTTCAAAGGATCAAAAACCATCAGGTTTCCATCGTTGTGAAAAGCGACTATGGGTTTCAATATTTTTCCTGTGCGTTTGATCGACTCAAAAACTTCGAGAAACTTCGAAATGATCGGTTCTGGTGGCTGCTTGTAGTATCCCTTTTCATGGAGATCCTTGAGAAATGCGTAGTAAACGGTTTTCTGATATGGTATCCCTTTTCCAATGAACTCCTCCAAGAAATCGATGATCAAAGGCACAACGTTGTTGATGAGGAGATCCGTCGGAACCTGATTAATGAAAGCCTTAGCTTGGTTGAGTTTCATCTCAAGTTCATCTTCATAGTTGCTGATGTTCACTTTGATACCATACTCGAGAGGATTAAAGATTCTATAGCTCTTCCTGATTTCACAATTGATTTCCGAAACTGTGTTGGAGGATACGGATACACGTTGAAGCAAGACTCTGAAAATCTCGGAGATTTGTTTTTCTAGGGAACAAACATCCTCAATGAATCTTCTATACCTTTCAGAATCATAATCATTGGACGTTATCATCTCGACGGCTTCATCAACTGTGTTGAAGATCCAGTCTTTCGGATAGAATTCCTCTGCCACATAAAAGTTGTGGATGACTGGTTTTATACCTTTCGCCATGGCTTCCATAATAGCTACTCCATAGCCTTCGTGTATACTGGTCGAGAGAAAGAAGTTTTTATTTTCCAGAAACGAATTGATGTCGTCTTTCCACCCGACAAAATGAAACTTTTCTCTTATTCCCATCCTCTCAAGGATGTATCCAATATACCTGTACATACGCTCATCTTGAATGGTGCCAGCCCATTGAAGGTTGTACCGTTCGTCCAGTGAGACAAGTTTTTTCAGAATTTGCACAGCTAAAACTGGATTCTTTTTATAATTGAAATGTCCTGCAAAAGCGAGATTTGGTCCCTTGGATCTTTGCTTAAAAGTGTACTTGTTCAAATCCAAGCCATTATGGATTAAAGTCCTTTCTTTTCGTTTTAAATGATCACAATTCTGAATGGCCGTCTCTAAAACGTTTTGAGCAACAAAGATCACTTCGTCAATTTTTTCCCATTTTATAGATCTGAGAAAATCCGGTCTGAGAGATTCATAACCATGAAGTCTGCACAGAATCCGTTTCCCCATCTTCTCCAACTTGTTCGTGATCTCCACCGCCAGCTCGTTCGCCCATTCGAGCCAGACGATGTCGGCCCACTTGTAGGCTTGAACTATCTGATTTCCATCTGTCGTCACGATCAATTTCACTTCAAAAACGTTCGAGAGCACCTGTGCGATGTCCTTTATGAAGTTGTCCAAACCTGGCAAGCAAAAGATCGCGATTTTCTCAGGCCTTTTGAATTTTATCTTTGCTTGCTCGAACTTCTCCTTCATCTGTGGTAGGTCGCTCAATTGTGCGGCTTTCGAATAATAATGCAACGCCATGGGAACGTTGTTCTGTGCGAGTTGTGTGTCTCCCAAAAGATCGTACACTTCCCAAGTTTTGTCTTTGATCCTCGTCAGATAGCGCCAAGATTCGAAGAAATTCTTCTTCTCGAACAAGACCTTCGAAAGATTGAAAAGCACATCGTCGTTGGTCGGATCGAGCTTCAAAGCTTTTTGAAAGTGTTCCAAAGCTTTGTCCAACTCATTTTCTTGGTAGAAAAGAACTCCAAGCATGTTGTGCCTCATCGACTCGGGTTCGATCTTTTGGGCGAGCTCCTTTGCCTTGGAAAAATCTTTCAAACTGACACACCTTTCGATCTCTCTAAACAGTTCTTCCATCTTCACACCTCACACATCAATTTTCTATCCCGGCGAAGAACTTTCCTTCAAAAACAAAAGGCGGGCGTGAGCCCGCCTTTTGTGTCCTTGGAAGTGTTATCGCAACAGCTGCAGCACCGTCTGTGGCAATGCGTTGGACTGTGCCAACATTGCCATGCTGGATTGCATCAGGATCTGTTGTTTGGTGAACTCCATCATTTCTTTGGCCATGTCCGCATCTCTGATTCGAGACTCTGCAGCGGTCAAGTTCTCTGCAGCTACTCCAAGGTTGCTTATCGTGTGTTCTAGCCTGTTCTGCACTGCTCCAAGTCTTGCGCGTGCAGTGCTGACTTTGTGGATCGCTGCGTCTATGACCATTATAGTTCTTTCCGCACTGTTCTGATCCGTGACGCGCAAAGAGTCTTCCGTAAGTCCAAGCGCGGCTGCTCTCATGTCGTCCAATCCAGCTATCATGTTGTGTCCTTCGTTCGCTCCTATCTGGAAGATCAACGAAGTGTCTTCATACCACCTTCTTTCCGCCCTCACAACACCGCTGTCTATCACTTCTTCCAATGGCAAGGCTCCACCGAAGGAGTTGATGTTGTAAACATTAGTTAGCCAAGTGAAGATAATACCCCTGGGACCAGCTGCAATGTTTATGTTGAATGATTGATCGGTAGTATTGTAGCTAATGGATCCTGAGACTGTCCCATAGATAGCCAGACCATCGCTGAAATCAACTATGGGTGGGGTCGCAAGGCCTGTCTCGCTGAAGTAGTTGATTCTCACGTCCAGAAGGCTCGTGGCGGCTCCAGCAAACTGGCCCACCTCAACGACGTAGGAACCTTCGTTCACATCTTCAAAAGCTAAGATGAGCGATGTTGCAAGCGTGACTCTGAACGAATTCACAACGGCAGTTACCGTATTGATGCCTATGCTGGCATCAGAAACAACGAATTCGAATCTGAGACCACCGACTGTCGTTGCATATGACACAAAGTTTGCCTCATTAGACACAGTGAACGAAGCCACGGTTGCCCCGCCAGCGAGTAAAGACACGGTTGCACCTGAGATTTGTATTGACAATGCTCCCAAAGATCTGCCAGCAATGTTAAAGCTAATCACTCCACTGCCAGTAACATTGGAACCGCTTGCAAGTTCGATCCCTCTTAGGTTGGCAGACTGCGAAGCTTTCAGATCGAAGTTACCACCGGTCACCACTTTCACGTCTGGATTGTGCCTGAAGCTTTCTATCTTCCCATCCAAAAGCTTCATCGTGTTGAACTCGGTCGTTCTGGCGATCCTGTCGATCTCTTCTCTGAGTTGGTCGAGCTCGGCTTGGATCTGGTTCCTATCAACGTTGGTGTTGGTGTCGGATGCGGCTTGAACTGCGAGCTCTCTCATCCTCTGAAGGATCGAATGGACCTCTGTCAGTGCTCCTTCTGCTGTTTGGATCAACGATATGGCGTCCTGTGCGTTCTTGACTGCCATGTTCAAACCTCTGATCTGGCCTCTCATCTTTTCGCTTATCGCAAGACCAGCTGCATCGTCTCCCGCTCTGTTGATCCTCAGACCAGAGGAGAGTTTCTCGAGCGTTTTGCTCATCGAGTACTGTGTCTCACTCATGCTCCTCCAAGCGTTCAATGCGTTGATGTTGTGGTTGATACGCATATCCGCACCTCCCTGTTCTTCTCACCGCCTCCCTGGCGGTGGATTCTTCCACCAACGGGCCCGTTGGTTTTCATTAGTTATATCGGCAAGACGAAGGAGGATTTTAGAGGAATGGTCGTGAGCGTGTATCGATGGAGAAGAATTTTCTCTACGGTGAAAGAAGAAAAAATAAAGGTCCCATCGTTGGGGACCTTGAAACTCTATGTACAGTTCGAAGTTCGGTGCTGGTTGGAAGAACTTGACTCGAAGAAAAACTTTCGTCGGTGAAACAGCTTTATTTGGAAATTTGAGCCCATGTTGATAAAGGCTGGTTGGAATGTCGATTTCACTCGGGAGCGCTGGATATCTTTTAAGGATATAACTCGCAGGACCAGACGAATTAGAATGAAACCAATGTAGGTTCCCACTTCCGGCCGGATGATCTTTCCTCTGGAGCGCCCCCATTGATATGTATACGGGCATAAACATTGAGAATTCGAAACAAAATTATGAACATCGAAGGACGGTCCCGTGAAAAGGGATGATCTTGTTGGCGCAGGTGGGATAACAGCTTCAAGGTGGTAGGATTTGAATACAAAAGATCTCGAGGAGGCGAACGGTATGGAACAGCTCGTCAGGCCTTCGGGTTCTTGGGTCGCGCTCGTGACACCATTCACCGAGAGAGACGAAGTCGACATCGATGGTTTCAAGAAGCTGGTGGATTTTCATGTAGCGAATGAGACGGACGGGTTGATATTCATGGGTTCAACGGGAGAAGCGACTTCGTTGTCGATGGAAGAGAGGAAGTTGATCATCCAAGAGATGGCGAAGTATTGCAAAGGAAAGATCAAAGCCTTCTTCGGAACGAGTTGCTCAACGACGAAAGACACCGTGGAACTCTCGCAGTTCGCTGAAGCGTGCGGCGCGGACGGAATTCAACTCGTGGTTCCTCCTTATATAGTGCCTCCACAGGAAGCGATCTTCGAGTTCATCGCAACGGTGGCAAGATCTGTGAACATAGCCGTGACGATCTACAACAATCCATCCAGAGTCGTGGCGAACATCGATCCTTCAACCATAGCGAAACTCTTGGACATAGGTAACATCGTTGCGATCAAGGAAGCGTCGCCGAGTTTGACGCAGTTGATGGGAGACATCGAGGTGTCGTCAGGAAGGTTGAACGTGCTGTGTTGCGATTCACCAAAGTTCGGTTTGATCTTGCCTTTGATGGCGATGGGAGGACACGGCACTGCGAACGTAACGGGTAACGTCTTACCGAAAGAGTTCGCATTGATGTCGAAGCCTTGGGGGAGTTGGGAGGATGCCGTCAGGTGCAGGGAACTCTTTTTCAAGTACAAACCCGTGATGGAAGCGGCGTACCTTCTGGTCAACCCCGTCGGGATCAAGGCGATGATGAAACTTTTAGGAATGCCCGCGGGAGATCCGAGGCCACCGCTTCAGCCACTGAAAGGAAGTCTACTGGACAAAGTCAGAGAGATCATTGAAGAGTTCAAGCTGAGGGAAAAATGTGTTGTGTGAGACGTTGTTGTAAAATCGTTTTTGAGAAAAGAACAAGGAGGATTCACGGTGGACGAGATTTTGAAAGACTCACTGCTTTTGAAAATCTTCGAAAACGTTTCAGACGGTGTCTACTGCATTGACCGCGAAAGGAAAATCCTGTACTGGAGCAAGAAGAGTGAAGAGATAACTGGGTACGAAGCGAAAGAAGTCTTGGGAACGCGTTGTCAAGACAACATCCTCAAACACGTGGATGACAAAGGCACAGAGCTCTGTTTGGAAAAGTGTCCATTAGTGAAAGCGATGGAGGAAGCAACTGTTCAGACTGCGGAAGTATTCCTGCACCACAGGGAAGGTTACAGAGTGCCTGTGATCGTTGTGGGTATACCTGTGGTGAATGAGTCTGGAGATGTCGTGGGAGCCATCGAGTTGTTCAGAGAAAAGGTTGAAAAGAGCTTTCTTGAAAACGAAATAAAGCAACTGAGAAAACTCGCGTTCGTGGACGAGCTGACGCAGGTTTTGAACAGAAGAGGTTTGGAATACTATCTCAAGATGAAGCTGAGCGAGGTTGAGAGGTTCGAGAGGATCATAGGTGTGCTGTTCATCGACGTGGACGATTTCAAGTCGATCAACGATCGTTTTGGACACCACGTTGGGGACAAGGTCTTGCGGTTCGTCGCTGGTACATTGAAAAAGAATTTGAGAGTCAGCGATCTGGTGGCCAGGTACGGTGGTGACGAGTTCGTCGCGGTCGTGGAATTGAAGGAACAGAAGGAAATAGAGGAGATAGCAGAAAGACTGAAAAATCTGATAGCCGCTTCTTACATTGCCGAGAACGATCAGATCGTTCGTGTGACCGTCTCGATAGGCGGTATCGTTGTGAAAGAACGCACAGACGTGGATGAGATACTCAAACGCTCCGACGAATTGCAGTACGAGAGTAAAAAGAAGGGTGGCAACAGTTGCTCCGTGAGCTTCTAAAGGTCTCAGCCTTGCCAGAGAGATTTTGACTTGAAATGTTCGAGTATTTTGTTCAGCCCATACGTTGAACCTCTGGTTACAACAGAAGATGGTCTGAAAGGGCAAGAGTGCCTTGCGGCTTCGACGAAGATTTCGAAAGTCCCAATCTGTCTGGCGATTCTCACAGTTTCGTCCTTGTCCATGCCTATGAGTGGTCTGTAGATAGGCATTTTCACAACGCTGCTTTCGAGAAACAGATTCTCCAAAGTTTGTGATGCAACTTGACCGAGCGAATCGCCTGTGACTATACCGAGTGCAGATCTTTCCTTGGCGATTTCCTCAGCTTTTTTGAGCATGAGCACCTTGCAGATGACACATGTCCATTCTCTTTTTCCCATTCGCTCGAGTTCCGTGACGTAAGGTTGAAAGTATTCCAAATGATTCACAACGATCAGTTCGATCGGTTCTGAACTGTACTGGTTCAGCACGTCGATCATTTGTCGTGCAAGGTCCGCGTGACCTTGATCGAAATGCAAAGCCGTCAGGCTGACGCCCCTTTTGAGCATCAAGAAGCCTGCGACGGGTGAATCTATGCCAACGCTCATGAGCAGAACAAGTCTTCCTTGAGTGCTCGACGGTAGACCTCCGACGCCTTTCTTAGTTTCAAAGAACACGTAAGCCTGACCTTCTATCATCTCGATGCCTATCGCGAGTTCGGGTTGATTCAAGTTCACCTTCCAACCGAAGCGTTGCACGACGAAGGCACCTATCTCTTCGTTGATCTGTTGAGAAGTCTTGTGGAAAGCCTTGTTGATCCTGCGCGCATCGATCTTGAACGAAGCGGGATTCATGTTGCGAAGATGTGTGGAAAGAAACTCTGGAATCTCTTCGTACTCCATCTTCCACGCTGGGGAAACGGAAACAACGCCTGGGACCTTCCTGATGATCTCGGAGAACTCGTGTGAAGCATCGACGATCAATCTACCTTGAGTGGAACGAACTTTCGCGTCGACACCTTTTCTTGCGAGCGTCTTTTTTATGTTCTCGATCAACTTGTTCTCGAACGTCTTCCTGTTCTTCCCTTTCAGCGCTATCTCACCGTAGCGAACGATGATCAAGTTTTTCATCCTCCAGTAAGAATTTCAGCGATCTTCTCAGAATGAGACGTCTGAAGAAGTACGAGGATCTGTGACCACATGGAAGCGAGATTTTACGAACATCGGACAGACGCTTGATCAGTTCGTCTGAGCTTCTGGAAATGATCACCCTGTCGAACAAGCCTTTGAAGAAGAGCACAGGTTGTCTGACGAACTTCGCGTAAGAGATAGGATCGTAGTGGAAACACGCGGGTTCGAGCTGGAATATGTCTTCTATTTTCTCGAGTTGGCCAAGCTTTTCGAAAGCGTTGGATCTGTTCTTCACGCACGTTGCTTCGTCACGGCAGTTGTATTCATTGCTCTTCTCCATGTAATCTTTTCTGAGTTGTTCCGTGTGGGGTGCGTACCAGTTGATCCAACGCCAATCTCCACCAGTGAAGGCCAAAATGCCTTTTTTAAGTCTTTCATCGATCGCGAGAGCCATCGTCGCGATCATACCTCCGAAGCTGAAACCCATGATGGCCTTTGGAAGATGGGAACTTTGTTCAACGTAGTCCAAGGTCCTTCGAACGTCCTTCACAGATTGGTGGAACATCACACTGCAGTGTTTTGGAGAAGTCGAGAAGAACGGTTCACCACCACGCCATGAGCTGGGCGCGCGGAACCAATGGTATGGAAGTATCACGAAGTAGGTGTTGATACCGTGCTTTTTGAAGTTCTCGGCGAACCAGAGAAGGTAAGAGATGTTTCTGTTTCCTATGCCGTGCACAAAAATCAAATCGAGCTTCGGCTCATTTGCGAGGAATTCGTAGACGTACACGCGCTTGCTTTCTTCGATATGTGGTTCGTACACTGCGTCGAAGGAGATCAAATTGAAGTTCATGAACGACTTCTTCTGAACGTTCAAGGCTTTGTGCTTGTCGTACTCGAATGGAAGCATTTCAGAACCTTCGCCTCACGTTGAAGGTTTCTTCAACCTTCCTGATCGTGTTTTCGAACAGCTCGTTGACTTCTTCGTCGGTGAGAGATCTGTCCGGGGCACGATAGATCACGTAGAAAGTTACGCTGATCGTGTTTTCAGCCAAACCCTTGCCCGTGTACACGTCGCTCACACCCACGCTTTCGACGAACTCGTGTGACGTTCTCAAGAACTTGAGTATGTCACCGGCCCTGCTTCCCACCGGAAGCAACAAGGAAACGTCCCTTCTCACGTACGGAAATGGTGCAGGAGTAACGATCCCACGGGCTGGATTGAAGTTCTCGTACAGGGTCTGTAGGTCCAGTTCGGCGAAGTAGACCTCACCTTTGAAGTCGTAAACTTCGTTGAAGGATCGAGTCAACATGCCAAGACAACCCACTTGTTGGTTGTTCACGTAGATGAAGGCTCGACGGCCGGGCGTGAGCCAATCGATGGTCGCAGGTTCGAATTCGAAGTTCAAATTCAAATGCCTTCCAATCTCCTCGATCACACCTTTCAACCAGAGCAAAGATACGGATCTTGTGTCGGTGTAATCGTCTTCTTCGAGCTTTCCCGAGGCGATCATGCCGAGTTTTTCACGTTCGAAGATGGAACCATCTTTGAGACCATAGATCTTCGCGATCTCGAAGAACTTGACGTCCCTGTTCTGCCTTCTGATGTTGTACGCAACACAGTCGATCAATCCAAAGAGCAGAGAAGGCCTTAGACTGTCCATGTCCTCGACCATAGGATTGTTCAGCATGAGAGGTTCTTGTTTGGTCAATTCTTTGACGACGGAGGATTTACAGAAGGAGAGGTTCACGACTTCGTTGAACCCGCAGGATCGTACCAGCTGTTTGATATTTCGTCTGAACTTCTGATAATCGCTCCAACCCCCGGCTGAGGCAAGGATGCGTGGAGCTTCACTTTGAACTTTGTCATAGCCGAAGATTCTACCGACTTCCTCGATGAGATCCTCCTCGATCGATATATCGGGTCTGTGAGTGGGAACGAGCACGGTCCAACTATCCTGTGTGGTTCGAACTTCCATACCGAGTGATTCGAGTATGCGGAAAACTTCACCGTTTGGCACGTCGATACCAAGGACCTTTCTCAGTTTCTCTCTTCTCAACGTCACAGACTTTCTTTCGATCCTTCGTGGATAGACATCGACTAAGCCTCTCGCGCTCACACCGCCTGCGACCTGCTGGATCGTGTGGATCAATAGATTCATCACGTAGTCCGCGTCGTTGGGATCGACTCCCCTTTCGAACCTGTGTGACGCGTCTGATTTTATGTTCAGTGCTCTACAAGTTCTTCTTATCCTCACCGGATCGAAGTAGGCCACTTCGAGGAGCAATTCTTCGGTGCTTTGCGCCACGCCAGAATCCTGCGCGCCCATGACGCCTCCAACCGCAAGGATGTTCTCACCATCCGTGATGAGCGTCTCGATGCCTGTCAATCTGTACGTTCTCTCGTCGAGCAGAACCACCTCTTCGTCCTTCTTGGAGCATCTGACGACGATTCTCCCGTCTTTGACCTTCGAATAGTCGAAAACGTGAACTGGATGTCCCGTGAGCAACATGACGTAGTTTGAGGCATCGACAATGTTGTTTATGGGTCTGACACCGCAAGCCATGAGACGTCTCTTCATCCACAGTGGACTGTCCTTCACTTTCGAAGAACGGACATAAGCTACACAGTATCTGGGACAACCTTCAACATCTTCTATCTGGACCGAAACGAACTTTTCCACAGGTTCGTCAAAGATTTCAACTTTCGGCTCAGGCAGCTTCAATTTCTTGTTGAGCAGGACGGCGACTTCTCTCGCAACACCAATGACTCCGAGACAGTCCGGTCTGTTCGGAGTGATGTCGAGATCCAGAACGGACTCATCCAATTTCCAGTGTCGGACCAGATCGACCCCCACTTCGAGATCTTCATCTATGAGGTAAACGTGGTCGGATTTTTCTTCCAGACCAAGCTCTTGAAGAGAGCACATGACCACTTCTGAGAGCACTTCTCTGATCTTAGTCTGACGAACCTCGGTGCCATCGGCGAACCTCGTGCCGGGATAGGCTATCGCAACGAGACAATTCTCTTTCACGTTCATGTCCGAAGTGATCGTCGTGTGGTAGGCTGAGCCATCGAAGACTTTGCAAACCTTCAGTTTCTCGGCGTTGGGATGTGGACGAGTCTCAACGACGATCGCGGAAACGATCTTTCCCGAGGCGAAGGGATTGAAAATCCTCTCGACGCTCACTCCTGCCATGGTGAGTCTGTGAGCGAGTTCTTCAACGGAAACATCTATATCGACCAGCTCTTTTAGCCATTCCACAGGCACCTGCATTGTCGATCACCCTTTCAGAAACATTCGAGAAATCTCTCGTCGTTTCTCACGAAGTCTCGGATATCTTTTATACCGTGCTTCAACATGGCTATGCGTTCGACTCCCATTCCGAAGGCGAAACCAGTGTACTTCTCTGGATCGTAACCAACGTTTCTGAACACGTTCGGATGCACCATACCGGCGCCAAGAATTTCGAGCCAGCCGGTGTACTTGCAAGAAGGACAACCCTTCCCCCCGCATATGCCACAGGAGACGTCGACCTCGAAGCTGGGTTCTGTGAATGGAAAGTAGCTCGGTCTGAGCCTTATCTTTCTTTCAGGACCGAAGATTCGTTTTGCGAAGATTTCGAGCGTGTATTTGAGATGCGCCACGCTGACGTGCTCGTCCACGTACAGTCCTTCCACCTGCGTGAACATTGGTAGATGCGTTGCGTCGTAGTCTCTCCTGTACACTCTTCCGGGGGAAATGATCGCGATGGGTGGTTGTTCTGAAAGCATGGTTCTTATCTGAACGGGTGAAGTGTGCGTCCTCAAGAGTTTGTCCTGCAGATAGAAAGAATCGTGCATGTCTCTTGCGGGATGCCATTCTGGTGTGTTGAGAGCATCAAAGTTGTGCCAACTGTCCTCTATTTCTGGCCCCTCCACGACCTTGAAACCCATGGAAACGAATATGGTCTCTATCTCTTCAAGAACCTTCGATATCGGGTGGGGATGTCCCACCTTTCTGATCGCGCCAGGTAATGTGACGTCGATCCAGAGTTTTTGAAGGCTCTTTTCCTGTTCCCTCGCTTCGAGGACTTTCTTTCGTTCTTCGAGTGCCTGCTCTATGGTTTGTTTCAACTCGTTGAGCACCTGACCCACCTTCGGTCGTTCCTCGGGTGGAAGCTTCCCAATCGATCTCATCTGTTCCGTCAAGATGCCTTTCTTTCCAAGATAGTTGACCCTGATCCTTTCGAGTTGAGCGATATCCTGCGCGTCGTTGATCTGTTTCAAGACATTTTCCTTCATCTCTTCGAACATAGTACCACCTCTTTCGAGATTTCTTCAGCGTAGCTTTCGAGCGCGTCTTGCCAAGGAACAAACTCTCCCTGTGCGAGGAAACCGAACGATTTGCCCTTCGATTTGGGAACGTTGAGCTTCGAGACCCAGCTCGACTCCCTCTCGGTGTGAACGATCGAGCTGGCGTTCAAGAAGCTGTACAGCTTTTCAACCAGCCTGGTTCTGACGAGTTCGCCAAATCTCGGATGGTAAGGTCCAGCCACGACGTTCTTCAAAAGCTCTGTTGGCACGTAGAGACCGAGCCTGATGACACGCACGCCATGGCTCTCCAACACCGCGGTCATGTCACTGCAGATATCTATCGCCGTGTGCAGAGCTATCGGAACATACTCACCGCGCCGGTAAATGGACTCGAGGATCGAGCCTTTCAACACGAGCGTCGGATGGATACGACAGCTCTTGGCTTTCACCTTCGTGGTTTGCCAAGCACTCAGAATGTCCTTCATTGCCTCGTCGCCCAACAGACCGACCATGAGGTGGATGCCGAAATCTATCTCAAACTCTTTGAGAATCTCGCACGCCTTCAAAACATCGCTTTGAGTGTAACCACGACCGTTCAGCCGCAACACTTCGTCGTCAAAGGACTGCACACCCAGCTCGACGAACTTGACGCCGTGTTCTTTCAAGAAACGCACCCTTGGTTCGTCGATCTCGTCCGGCCTGGTGGAGAGTCTTATCCCACTACAGATGCCAGTCTGCACGTACCGGCTCGCCCAGCAAAGATAACTGAGCTGTTCAGATTCGTCCAACGCCGTGAATGTGCCTCCGTAGAAGGCGATTTCGAAGCTGTGGGTCGTCTTCAAATAATTTTGTACGAGCTCATCGAGCTCATCGAAGCTCAAAGGTCTTTCGAAGCCCGTCACGGCCCACTGAGAACAGAAGGTGCATCTGTTTTTACAACCTCTCTGCGGGAGAAAAACGGGTAGTATCTTCAATCTTCCATCTCCTTCAGTCTTTCCAGTGCCAATCTCGCGGCGTTCTTCTCGGCGTCCTTTATCGAAGAACCCTCGCCCGTTGCGAGTGAACGACCTTTCAGTCTGACCTCGACGAAGAACTTCTTCATGTGCGCGGGTCCTTCTTCACGAACGAGAACGTATTCCGGCAAGGTCTTGTACTTCTCTTGGGCAAGCTCTTGCAACGCCGTTTTGTGATCGAAAACGATGTTTCCTGCCGCAATCTGTTCGATGTAGCGAACCATATGGGGAACGAGGATCTCCTTTACAGGCTTCATTCCCCCGTCCAAATAGAGCGCGGCCGCCAAAGCCTCCAACGCGCCCGAGAGTATCGATTCTCTCTCCCGACCGTTGTTCAGCTCTTCACCGTGACCGAGAAAGATGTGACGGTTCAAACCGATGTCTTTAGCTATGAGCGCCAACGCATCTTCACTCGCCGCTGCAGCCTTGATCTTGGACATGACACCTTCTGGAGATTGAGGATAGTTTTTGTAGAGGTGTTCCGCGATCAAGAAATCTACGACTGCGTCGCCCAAGAATTCCAGTCTCTCGTTGGATTCGACGTCCTTTCTTCCGCGCTGTCTCTCTTCGTGCGCATAAGAAGAGTGACACAACGCGGTGAACAGCAGCTTTGGATCACAGAAGTTGTATCCGAGTTGTTTCATGAAATCGATGAGATTTTTGATCTCTTCTTCCCTCATGACAGAAGCGCTGCCACCTTCTCAGCGATCTTTTTCGCGCTGAGCCCGTAGAGTTCGTACAGTGCCTCGTAAGGACCTGAGACAACGTGTTCTTCGATCGCGATTTGCTCGAAGTGCGAAGGAAAGATCTTCTTTTGCATCATGAACTTCGCGAGCAACGCTGCCAAGCCGAGTGGCGCGGCATGATCTTCGACGACGAGTACTTTCTTACCATCGCAGTACTTTCTCAACGTTGCTTCGTCGAGATCGAGCGGACAAGCAACGTTCAGCACAGAGACTCTGCCTTTGAAGTTGTCTGCCGCAGCCACCAAGTTCTCGACGATGGCACCGCAACCCAAGAGTGTCACTTCTGCACCCTCCCTGAGCACATCGATCTTGCCGTACTCGAAGGTGTAATCGTCACCGAAGAAGGGTTTCCCATCTTCGCGCTTTATGATAGATTGCTTCGCCCTGCCCATGGCGATCAAGAAGTTCCCATAGACCGACGCGGTATACCTCACAACACGGTCCGTCTGGTTCGGATCGGCCGGAACTATGACCTTGTAGCCGAGCCAGTTCGCCGGTGCGGAGACGTAATCGAGTCCATGGTGCGTCTTACCATCTTCTCCAACGTTCAAACCACAGTGTGTTACGACGACCTTCAAATTCGTGTGATTTATCGCGTTCAGCCTGTGCTGGTTGTACGTTTCACTCACACCAAAGACACCGAAGTCGGCAAAGAACGTTACGATTCCGTCTGCCGACATGGCACCAGAGACCGTTGCCGCGGCGTGTTCCTGCACACCTATCTGAACGAACCTTTCAGGAACCTCTTTCATGACAAGGTCGGTTTTTACAGAAGAGGCAAGGTCACAATCCACAACGACCACAGGCGTCTCGCTGTTCTTGTTGGCCTTCACAATGTCGAGAAGAGCCTTGCCGAAAGCACTTCGATTGTCAGTCTTTTCCGTGTAAGTTCTGGCTGTGGGGACGTTTATCTTGACCTCGTACCCGAGTTTTAAAGGCTCGTGTTTGACAAGCGGTAAATGTTTTCTCATCTCGATGTACTTGTCAACGTCATTCTCGATACCGAGTTCCGCGAGCGCCTTTTCGAGTTCTTCCTTTGTGAGGGGCTTTCCATGGTATGAGACATTGTTTTCCATGAACGAAACACCCTTACCCATGACGGTATGCGCAAGGATGGCTACCGGATTGACCTTGTCTTCAACGGCTTCTTTCAGTGCGTACAAAAGTTGTTCTATGTCGTGACCATCGACTTCAATGACTCTCCAACCGTCCGAGAGGTAGTTTTCCTTTATGTTGACAGCCATTATATCGCGAGCCCTGCCGGAGATCTGCGCATCGTTGTAGTCTATCACAACTGTGACATTTGAAAGACCGTACTTCTTGGCGATCCTGCGAGCCTCTGCAACCTGACCCTTCGCCTGTTCGGCATCGCTCATCGCGACAAAGACGTGATAATCTTGTTCTTTGATCTTCGACGCGAGCGCGAAACCAACACCCGCAGCAAGGCCCTGACCTAAGTTCCCAGTGGACCAATCGATCCCTGGAATTCCACGAGTTACGTGGCCTTCGAAAATGCTCGAGTGGTGACGAAAGCCCGCGATGACCTGATCTATGTCAACGAAACCCAATCTGCCGAGCACGGAGTAAACTCCGGGTGAGGTGTGTCCGTGGCTGATCACGATTCTGTCGCGCAAAGGATCGAAAGGATTCTTCGGATCGACGTTCGCAAAGCTGTAGATGCTCAGAAAGATTTCCATCGAAGACATGGAGCCTCCGGGATGTCCGGAATTGGCAACGTAGGTCATCTTCAACACATCGCCACGACATATGCGTGCCAACTCTTTCAACCTTCTCACTGTTTCTTTGTCGAATTTCTTGACCATGTGTACACCTCCCGATGTCTCATCTTCCGATCCTTGAAATTACGAAAAATAAGAATGTCAGTACCAAGCTCAAAAGCAAACTCGTCATTATGGGAAAGTAGAACACGAACCTTTCGCGTTTTATCACGATGTCTCCGGGTAGTCTTCCAAGCGGTGTGAACCTGCCTATAACATAGAGTACCATCCCGGTTACCAGTAGCACAATACCTATGAAGATGAGGAATTTAGCTAACGCTACCATTCTCACCGCCTCCCCGGAAGAATGAGAAAGGCACGTAGAACATGGCATCCTCTGCCTGAGAAATGGCGAGCACCCTCTGCTTGAACACATCTATGGCTTGCACCACGCAAGTTTTACCTTCATACACGAAGGTTTCACCCTCGTCGGGAATGCCTTCTAACATTTCCTTGTAAAAATCGTACTCGTAAGTGAGACAGCAGAGTAATCTTCTGCAAGAACCGGAAATCTTCGCGGTGTTAATCATGAGCTGCTGGGCTTTCGCGTGCTTCAGTGTCACGCTGTCGAACTCGCGAAGAAACCTACTGCAACAAACTGGAAGGCCGCACAAACCTATACCACCCATGAACTTGAGCTCGTCGCGTACACCTACCTGCCTCAACTCGATGCGGGTTTTGAATATGCGCGCGAGGTCCTTCACGAGTTCTCTAAAATCAACGCGCGTTTCGGAACTGAAGTAGAACACCAGCCTCGATCGATCGAACATGTACCTGGTGTAGAGCAGTTTCATGGGTAGATTGTGCTCCTTGATCTTCTGTCTGCATATCTCGTGTGCCTCCACGGCATCTTTCAGGTTCTGTTCGTGCTGCTTTAGATCTTCGTCGGTGAGCTTTCTGATTATAGGTTTGAGTTCCGCACCGATCTGTTCTATGCTCAATTCCTTTGGGCCGAACATGACCCGACCCACGTCGAGTCCGAACTCACTCATGACCAGCACCAGATCGTTCGGCTTTATGTCTTCACCATTGTCTGCATAGTAATGTAACTTGCCTTTCGGTAGAAGTTCCACCGCATAGACTACAGCGACCATGTCCACAGTATCACCTCCTTGCAGAGCGTCTGAATTTGATCAAGAGGTTCGCGAATGTCAGCTGAGCGTTGAAGTTCAAAAGTTTGTTTCTAAGAATCGAGTCGAACCATCTATAAACAGACAAATCGTTCACCCCGTGATGTTCAAGAACGATCTCGCAGAGCCAAGAGAGTTCAAAGATCAACTTGTTCAGTTCGAGCTTTTTAGATTGCTCAACCAGCGCCACGTATAGTTCGACGAAACTACGATCGTCGATCTGTCCAGCTTGAAAGCGCGTGAAAAGATCATTCAGTGCGAGCAGCGCATGAACCTTGTCTTGTGGTTTTACCTCTTCGCTCTTGAAAAGAGATAGGAACGAAGAAGGCTCAAAATGAACTGCTTCTATCTCGCCAGAAGCTTCGCTGACGTACTCGGTCACATCGAAATCCGCTTTGCAAAGCTTGAGCAAAAGCTCTGGTTCGAGCGAGATCTTACGCTTCAGATCCTCGTAGAAACTTCTCGGAACGAAGAGGTCGAACACCTTGACCCTGCTTCGAACAGTCTGTGGCAATTCACGAAACTTGATTGAAGTGAGCACAACCAAACTGTGTGAGGGAGGCTCCTCCAACGTCTTCAAGAACGCGTTCATTGCCTCGATCGAGGAGCGTTCGAACTTCTCAAGCACCACGATCTTCATGCCATCACCAGAAGCCGTGTAGAGGAATTCCTCCGCTTGGCGCACCTCATCTATGGAAGGTTCTGTGAATATCAAATACTCCTTCGTGAGTTCTGCAACAACTCTCCGCACGCGTTTCAAAAGGCTCTGTTCACGCGATCTGACACACAAGGAACTTCCCACGTTCGTCTGAAGGAAACTCTTGAGACGTTCTAAGATCTCTTTCACAGCTCTCACCTGTAGATGTTTATCAGTAAGCCATAGATTTCTTCGACCTTCGCCGACAGTTTGATGGCTCCGCTTTCAGCTTGAAGCAAGGCGTCGGCTATCTCGTTCAGTTTTTCGTTCACCTGACTCGCGACCACGTGAAGATCTATTCCACGCTCTCTTTCGATCTTGTAGAGCTTCTTCTCGACGAGTTTCAAGAATTGCTTGACACTTTCTCTGTACTTCTTGAAGTTGTCCTCGGTCGGCGAACGAATCAAATCGTTGCCCGTCTCGACCACGGACCTTATGGCTTTCTCCAAGAGCTGATTGTAGGTTTCTTCTTCGACCTCTTCGAGCACGTCCAAAAAGCCGGTTTCCTGACTGGCCCGAGCCGAAAGTTTACTCTTCGAAACCTTTTTGCTCTTGATCTGATGGCTCTTCATGTTGCCATCTTCCAGAGGATTTATCCTCAAGGTTCAACCCCCATGATGCGTTTCAGATTGACTTCGTAGGGAGGCCTCACTATTCCTCTCTCAGTGATTATCGCGGTGACGAGATCGTGTTCTGTGACATCGAAGGCTGGATTGTACACCTTCACACCTTCGGCAGCGATCCTCAGGTCGCCAACGTGCGTGACTTCCTTGTGAGAACGCTCTTCGATGGGTATCTGTGAGCCATCCTTGACGTTCAAATCTATCGTCGATATGGGAGCCGCAACGTAGAAAGGTACACCGTGTCTCTTGGCGAGAACTGCGAGCGTATAGGTACCTATCTTGTTGGCAACATCCCCGTTGGCAGCGATCCTGTCCGCCCCCACTATGACAGCGTTCACCTTGCCTTGTTTCATGACCCAACCTGCCATGTTGTCACAGATCAAGATCGTTTCGAGACCGAGCTGAACCAATTCCCAAGCCGTCAATCGCGCGCCCTGTAAGTAAGGCCTCGTCTCATCCACGTACACTCTCAATCTTTTACCGTTCTCCACGGCGGCACGTATGACTCCCAACGCCGTGCCGTAATCGACCGTAGCTAAGGCACCAGCGTTGCAATGGGTTAAGATCGTATCGCCATCCTTCAGCAACGTCTGACCGTGTCGGCCTATGGATCTGTTCGTCTCTATGTCCTCTCGCGCTATCTTCATGGCCTCTTCTTCGAGAGCTTTGACGAAGTCTTGGTCTTTGGCCGCGAGGAACTTCTCGTGCATTCTTTTCAGGGCCCAGAAGAGGTTCACAGCCGTGGGCCTCGTCCGAGCGATCGCATCGTGGACTTGTTGCATCGCCTTCGAGAGATGTTCACCTTTCAAGTGTGAGAACTGCTTTGCGCCGAGCACGTAACCAAAGGCCGCCGCGGCGCCTATGGCTGGTGCGCCGCGAACGACCATGTCTTTTATCGCCTGAGCCACTTCTTCATAACTCTTACACACGACGTTTTCCACGACGTGCGGAAGCTTTCTCTGATCTATGAGGATGAGTGAGTCTCCCGTCCATTGCATCGTTATGGTTTTGAGCATCATTACTGCTGCGATCCCCCTTCAGTTTCAGTTCCACTCAGGAGATAAACCTTGATGTCGCTCGACTGCTTGAACTTTAGGAACTCTTCTTGGACCCATTTCTGCCACAGTTCGCTCGCCTTGGACTGCGCCAAATAGTCCCTTATATCGCCCGCGACTTCCTCCAGCTCTTGATAACCTTTGGGCTTCTTCTCCAGAACACGGTAGATCTCCCATCCACCACTCGTCTTCAACGGACCAACGATCGCACCGACTGGGCTCGCGAAGACTTTTTCTTCGACTTCCTGATTCAGTAGACCACTGTAGCGTTCGACCCATCCCAGCTCGCCCGCCTTATCCTTCGTCAACGGATCGATCGAGACTTCACTCGCGATCTGGGAGAAATCCTCACCCTTTCTGATCCTCTCCAAAACCTTGTTTGCCTGTTCCTGCGTCTCGACGATGATTCTCAAAAGCTTCGCGGATTCTTCGACGGTGAAGAACTCCTTGTTTTCCTCATAGAATCTCTTCACTTCTTCGTCGCTGATCGCCGAACTCTCCGTTACTTTTTGGTATATCTGCTGAAGCGTCTGTTGGACCGTGAAGATCCATCTGAGCCTGTTTTTGAACGTTTCCAGATCTCCGAGGTTTGCACTCTTGAGATACCAATCCAGATCGGTTTCTGTCATGTTGTACTGAGAAAGAGTTTTGTTCAACTCATCCGCGACGAGCTTCTCTATCGTTTCCTTCGGAACGACGATACCCATCTTCTCACCGATCTGGACGATCAAGATCTGATCGATCAGGTTGTTCAGCACTTCCCTCTTGTAGCGTTGAAGGAGTGCCAAACCTTCGGGCGTGCTTGTGAGCACCTGGTAGAACCTCTCGTCGAGAGACTGCAACTGCAACAAGAGTCTGTTCAGGTTTGCTTCTCTGTCGAGCTCTTCCTGTGTGACTTGTCTGCCGTTCACCTCTGCGACAACAACCGTGCTGGGTGTCGCACTGCTCGTCGTTTCCTGAGCAAAAAGGTTCAATGCCAAGAACACCATGATGACAATGATGAGAAATTTCTTCACTTCACTCTCCTCCCTTCACTTCTTCCCAGAGAGCATCGAGTTGTTCGAGAGTCATTTTCTTCAACTCGAGCCCACGCTTCTTTGCAAAATCCTCAACCATTGCGAACCTATTGGCGAACTTCTCAGTCGCCCTGCGCAACGCAACCTCAGGATCGACGCTCGAAAACCTCGCCACGTTGACAACGGCGAAGAGCAAATCCCCAAGCTCTTCCTCCATTGATCCTGGATCCCCCCGCTGGATAGCCTGCTCGAGCTCCCTCACTTCTTCTCTGACCTTTTCCATAGCTCCCGAGACATCTGGCCAATCGAAACCGACCGCTGCTGCGTTCTCCTGAATCCTCCTTGCAAGGCTCAGAGCAGGTAGCGCTTTGTTCAGACTGCCAATCGCTGAAGACTTGCTTGTTCCTTTCTCCTGGGATTTGATTCGCTCCCACTGCTCGTAAGAATAGCCTGGACTGTCACCAAAAACGTGTGGATGACGTCTTACGAGCTTTTCGCTGAGCGTTCTCAACACGTCCAAAATGTCGAACGCGTCCCTTTCCTTAGCGACCTGTGCATGAAAGATGACCTGAAGCAACACATCTCCCAGTTCCTCGATCATCCTTGCGTCGTTCTTTTCGTCGATTGCGTCCAGTAGTTCGTAAGCTTCTTCGATCAGATAGGGCTTCAGAGATTCGTGTGTCTGACTGCGATCCCACTCGCATCCACGTTTGGAGCGCAGTGTTTCCATGATCTGAACCAACTTTTCGAATTCTTCACCCAGGATTCCCAAACTACACCCTCCTCTTGAGTGAGACGATCTGGACCCTGTCTGAACAGTCCTCCGCCCTGTCTGCGATATCCGCCAGACTTCTTATCAGATCCTTGAGATGCATTTTTTGACCGTGGGAGATATCCTGCAGGGAGAATATCTTTCTCAGCAGATCTCTTTCGATGCCGTCCACCTGGTGCTCTTTCACTTCCGTCGCATCGACAAACTCCATGACACGGTTCAAATCGATAAAAAGATACTCTATCGCCTGTTTGAGAGCATCGTAAGTCTCGATGGACCTGTCGAGCAACGCCTTGATTTCCTCGTTCAGGGAATCTGGAATATAGGGTCTTTCGATCTCGAGAAGATCGGCCACGTATTCAGCCTTGTTCGCGACTTTGTCGGCCGCCTCGATGATCCCGAGCAGATCACCTCTGAAGTTGGGCAAGAATGCACCGCTGTACATGATGTTTTCAACCTTTCTTCTCACAACGTCTGCCTCGTGTTCGAACTCACGAACCTCCTCGGCGAGTTCTGTAATACGATCAAACTGCTGGGACAGATAGGCTTCAAGCAGGTTCTTCAAACTCACCAGCGTCGTGCTAACCTTTTCGAGGTGCTCACGCACGAGATTCACGATTTCAAGCTCTTTCTTGCCAACTATCCACCCCATCGCTAACACTCCTTGTAAGAAAGGATCTCCAGGACTCCGCTTCTATTATACCGAGCTTCCGTCGTGAAACGGATGCAGGATGCGTTAATATTTTCCTGCTTCAAGAGTAACGTTAAGTCAGGCGAATCCGCCGAGTCGATCTCGAAAAATCAAACGAAAAAGGTTTTGTTGTAAAATATGAGTGCGTGGAGGAGAAGAGGAGAAGACCACGTCCCAAGTTGGGTGTGGTCTTTTTTGATTCTTTGTTGGGGGTGCGCATGAATGAAGGAACGTTACGTTCTCGCGCTGGATCAGGGCACGACGAGTTCTCGCGCCATACTCTTCGATTCGAGCGGAAATGTCGTTGGTATGGTGAATCAGGAGTTTCCACAGATCTATCCGAAACCCGGATGGGTGGAACACGATCCTTACGACATCCTGGAATCTCAAGTCAGTGTAGCTAAGAAGCTTCTTCGCACATTCGACGTCGAGCCCAACCAGATAGCCGCAATAGGTATTACAAACCAAAGAGAAACGACCATCGTGTGGGACAAAAAAACGGGAAAACCTGTTTATAACGCGATAGTCTGGCAGTGCAGAAGAACGGCGAACATCTGCGATGAGCTCAAAGCACAGGGCCTCGCCGACTATATACAACGCAAGACAGGTCTGGTGATCGACGCGTATTTCTCTGCCACGAAAGTTCAGTGGATCTTGAAGAACGTGCCCGATGTGTTGGAGAAAGCAAAGAGAGGAGATGTTGCCTTCGGTACCGTGGACAGCTGGCTCATATGGAACTTGACGGGCGGAAAGGTTCACGCCACAGACGTGTCCAACGCTTCGAGGACGATGCTGTTTAACATAAGCGATCTGTGCTGGGATCAGGAGCTTTTGGATATCTTCGGTGTACCTCGTTCGATGTTGCCTCAAGTCTTTCCTTCAAGCTACGTGTACGGTGTGACGGACAAGGATATCTTCGGCGTTGAGATACCCATTGCGGCGGACATTGGAGATCAGCAGGCAGCACTGTTTGGACAGATGTGCATCCGAGCGGGCATGGTCAAAAACACTTACGGTACGGGCTGTTTCATACTCATGAACATCGGTGATAGACCTATCTTCTCACGCTCCGGGCTGCTGACAACTGTCGCCTGGAAGTTGAAGGATGAGGTTTCCTATGCGCTCGAAGGAAGTGTTTTCATAGCAGGAGCCGCGGTACAGTGGCTCAGGGACGAGCTGAGAATGGTCGAAAGTGCGGCTGAGACTGAGCAGATGGCGCTGAGTGTTCCGAGCTCGGCCGGTGTTTACGTCGTTCCGGCGTTCGTGGGCCTTGGCGCACCCCACTGGGACATGTACGCGAGGGGTGCGATCTTCGGACTCACGAGAGGTTCGAAGAAGGAACACATAGTCAGGGCAGTTCTGGAATCGATTGCGTACCAGACCAGGGACGTCGTCGAGGTGATGTGCGAAGAGTGTCGGACGGAGCTGAAGACTTTGAGGGTAGATGGGGGTGCGTCGAAGAATAACTTCTTGATGCAGTTTCAGGCGGACATTTTGAACGTTCCAGTGGAGAGACCGAAGGTGAACGAGACGACGGCTTTGGGTGCGGCGTACCTCGCAGGTCTGGCGGTGGGTTATTGGGGAAGCATGGAACAGATAGAGTCACAGTGGCAACTCGATAGGAAGTTCGTTCCGAACATGGATGAGAAGGAGAGAGAAGAACTGTACAAGGGTTGGAAAAAAGCAGTGGAACGAGCGAAAGGGTGGATGAAAACGTGAGGGACGAAAAATACTTCGCACATCCCGTTGTGCCAGCACTGAGAAGTGAAGAACAACTACAAAAAGCGGCCGAGAGCATGGCAACCTCGGTCTTTCTTCTCTACGGTGATCTGATGAGTCTGAAGAATGTGGTAAAGTACCTGCACGATCATGGCAAAAGAGTCTTCGTTCATCTGGATCTGATCAAAGGTTTGGGTAAGGACGAGAGTGCAGTTGAATACCTCAAGACGCAGATCTTAGCTGATGGCATGATAACCACAAAGGGAAATTTGATAACCGTCGCAAAAAAGGTAGGTTTGGTACCCATACAGAGGATCTTCCTTCTCGATTCACAATCGCTCACGACAGGCATCGCACAGATAAAATCGCACCGACCGGATTACATAGAAGTGTTGCCTGGCTTGATCCCGGATCTGATCCAGCAGATAGTTCAGGAAACCGGTATATCGGTGATAACGGGAGGCTTGATCAAAACTGTACAGCAGGCGATGGAGGCGCTCAAGAAAGGTGCGATGGCAGTCTCGACGAGTGAGGAGAGTTTGTGGAATTTAAAGCTAAGCTGAGTTGACTCTTTTCACAGTACGCGTAGCTACGACGTCCGCTCCCGTTTCGAGGACGTTCTTCAGGATCACATCGCCCACCTTCACGGGGGCTTCGATTTGGACCTGTTTGACCAACTCCATGAATTCCGGTATCAAACGTTTGGGTATGGGCTTGGATGTCTTCACCGACGCAAGGGGAAGTTCACCATTAACAACCTTCACACTGGTGGGAACGATCCTCTTGGGTTCTTTCAGCTCGTCCTCGAGGTAAGAAAGACCCCTTGGACAGCGGTTGCCCTCGACTGAAACTATCTTTCCATCCTCAACACTGTATTTTATTTTGCATCCCATTGGGCATAGGACGCAAACTATCTTCTCCATGTTCACACCTCCTCGAGCTTGACTTCAATCCTGTCAAGGTTCGAGAGTTTCTGCTTCGGAATCTTCACAACGATCATCTCACTTGGGATGAGGTCCTCAAAAGTCTTTTCAAAGCCACCCACCTTCAATAACGCCTTCTCCATGGGCTTCTTGCACCTGAGATAGAGCGTGAGATCATCGACATCGTTGTAGTAGTTGGGGAAGGTGAGCATCACGTTCTCTCCGGGAACAATGGGAACACCGAGTGAGAATCTTTCTCCATTGACGTACCTCGAGGCGTACTCGCCTGCACGCTCTCCCTCTTTGGTGACGTAGTCAACAAGATCAAAGACCGCCGTGCAGTTGCCTGCGGCGAAGATCCATTCGTTCGAGGATTGACCCGTGTTGGAGCAGGCGATTCCCCTGGTTCTTTTGTCGAGCGTGACCAGACCGTTCAGCATCTCTACCTGAGGGATGAGTCCGACCGAAAGAACGAGCGTGTCCACTTTGAAACTCTTTTCAGTACCTGGAATTGGCCTGAACTGTTCATCCACGCTTGCGACGACGACTTCTTCGAGTCTTTCGCTTCCTTTGACTTCGACCACGGTGCTGGAGAGGTACAACGGTATGTTGAAGTCCTTCAAGCACTGTATCACGTTCCTCAGCAATCCTCCCGGATAAGGTAATCTCTCAACGACTCCCACGACTTCGATGCCTTCGAGCGTCAACCTCCTGGCCATGATCATGCCGATGTCTCCGGAGCCAACGATCAAAGCTTTCCTTCCGACCTTTCTGTTGTCTATGTTCATCAATCTTTGTGCCACACCCGCGGTGAAGATGCCAGAAGGTCTATCGCCGGGAATCATCAGAGAACCGAAGGGACGTTCACGTGCCCCAGCAGCGTACACGACCACCTTCGCTTCGAGCTCGAACACGTTCTTCGGTGAGACGAGCAGGGCCGTTCTGTCCCTGTTGAGCCTCAGTACGTGGCAGTCGTTCAACACATCTATCGCACCAGCGTATCTGCTCAGTTGCTCTCGAAAGCGCTCCGCGTATTCAGGTCCTGTCAGTTCCTCTCTGAAATAATGCAGCCCGAAGCCGTTGTGAATGCACTGATTCAAAATGCCACCAGTGATCTCGTCTCGTTCGGCGATGACTACCTTCAAGTTCCTCTTCGCCGCCGCAATCGCCGCAGCCATACCTGCAGCTCCCGCACCGATCACGAGCACGTCCGTCTTCATTCTCTCACCTTCCCATCGACAACCCAGCTGTTGGGGGACTTGAGAACGATCTGTGAAGCGTCTGTTTTGAGTTCTCGCTCAAGGATCTTCAGTATCTTGCTCATGCAAAAGTCACCCTGACAGCGACCGAACATAGCGCGTGTTCTGAACTTCACCCCATCCAGCGTCCTGGCTCCCCTTCTTATCGCTTCCACTATCTCCGCCTCGGTCACCTCGTTGCAGAAACAGATCATTCGACCCGCAGATGGATTCTCTTTCACAGCCCTCTGCCATTCCTCAAGGCTCAGCTCAGCGTATTTCCTTATGCCCTTTCTCTCTGGTTTGAAACCTTTCTTAGTGGTGAGATTGATTCTCATCTGCTGTTGCAACACTTCTTCGGCGATGTATTTTGCTATCGCGGGTGCGGCGGTGAGACCGGGAGATCTCATCGCCATTGCGTTGACAAAGTTGGGGACGATCTCGCTTTTACCGATGAAGAAGTCCTTCTGCGGACTTTCTGGTCTCAATCCCGCGAAGGTCTTCACCACCAAAGAGAAGTCGATCTCTGGGACCAGTTTCAGCACGAAGTCCTTCACGGACTGAATCCCTTCGTTGGTGGTCGTCAAGTCGTTCTTCCTGTCGCTCGGAAGATCCTCTGCTGTGGGGCCGAGGAGCAAACCACCATCTATCGTGGGCAGAACGAGTATACCCTTGGACTTCTCAGTGGGAGTGGGAAAGATAACGGATCTCACGCTGTTACCGAGTTTCTTGTCGAGCAGGATGTACTGACCCTTCCTCGGATGCAGAGGCACGTACTCGGCACCTGCAAGCTTGGCGACCTCATCGGCGAACAGGCCCGCGGCGTTGATCACCACATCGACTCGGTGAACTTGTTTGTTCGTGATGACACCGACGATCCTGTTTCCCTGTTTTTCGAAATCAACCACTTCTTCGTTCAGGAAAAGCTTCAGGCCGTTCTCGAGCGCATTTTCCACCGCAGCTATTGCGACCATCCAGGGTTCCGTTATCCCCGCGGTGGGTGCCCAGAGTCCCATCTTCACTTCGGGATTGATCCTCGGTTCTCTCGAGAGGATCGTTTCACGATCGTGTATGCTCAAGTTTGGAACGCCGTTCTTCTCGCCTTGAACGAGAAGTTTGTGAAGCACGGCGGTTTCTTCATCGTTGAAAGCGAGCACGTAGGAACCCGTTCTTTTGATTTCAAAATCGAGCTCGCGAGAAAGTTCGGTGTACATAGCGTTGCCGACGCTGCAAAATCTGGCCCGAACGCTTCCGACCGGATCGTCGTAACCAGCGTGCAGTATCGCGGAGTTGGCCTTCGTCACACCCCAGCCGACGTCCAGATTCTTTTCTATCAGCAACACCTCGACATCGTATTTGCAGAGTTCTCTCGCGATGAGTGAACCGACGACACCGGCACCTATCACAGCGACGCGCAAGACGATCCCTCCAAAAGAAAAAGCCACACCCCAAAAGGGATGTGGCTTTCTCCAGGTCTCTACCACACCGATTCAATTTTAGCACAAAGATCTCGACGGTTCAAGTGGATCAATGAACGACATCGCAAAGGTTAAGAATTTTCAAACCTTCACCGACAACATCATCCTTGGGGCAGAATAATTCTGGAGGTGAATGCATGGTTTTGATCTACACCACGTTCCCGACCAAGGATGACTGCCTGAGGGTTTGCAAGCAACTACTCGAAGAAAGAAAGATCGCATGTTTCAACGCTTTCCAGATTCAATCTGGATACTGGTGGCAGGACAAGATCGTGGAAGATCAGGAGTGGGCAGCGATCCTTAAGACCGACAAGTTCAAAGAGGACGAAGTCTTCGAAGCTTTGAAAAAGCTTCATCCGTACACGACACCGGCGATCATCTCAATCGAAGCGAAAAAAGTTGACACGCAGTATCTCAGCTGGCTCGTTTCGACCATTTCATCCCAGCAAACTTAGATGAGCCATCACGAGGTTCAAGATCGTTCTCGGTTTCTCGACCACCACGGCATGACCTGAATCTGGAACGCAAACGAGGTTCGCAGCCTTTATGGACGCAGCGATCTCGTGTGAGAAACGTGGTGGCTTGATTCGATCGTGCTCGGCACACACAACGAGTGTGGGACAATTGATCGATGGAAGTTTCTCGACCAGAGGTTTTTGTTCCATCTGGAGGAAAGAATCGAGCAGCATCACGGCCCCGTCGTAGTTGAAATTCTGCATCCTCGAGACGATTGTGTTCAACAGATCCGGATGCGCGTCCAAGAAAGCCTCGCTGTACACGTCGGTCAGCCAACTCAGAACGAACTTGGTAGGATCCTTCGTCTCTGCGCCCATTCTCCAGAGTAAAGCATGATTTCGGATGTACGGTGTCACGCGCGCGGTGGCGGTTATGATCACGAGGCTTTCGACCATCTCGGGATGCTCGGCGGCGAAGAGCATTCCAACTTCTCCGCCGTAAGATGTGCCAACGAGGTGCAGTTTGTTTATTTTCAGAGCGTCACACAACTCCTTCAAATCTTGAACGTGCTTTTCGAAAGAACATTCCGCATTTGAAGACGTCCACTGGCACCTGAAGTTGTGAAGGAGCACTGAATATCGATCTTTAAGATCTTTCAACAAGGAGTCCCAGCTTTTCATATTCATGAAAATACCGTTTAGGAGTGCGACAACGCTTCCTCGACCCGGGTGAAATTCGTAATCGATCTCGACACCATCCGAAGTTTTGAACATGCCCTTCACCTCACACTCTGAACGCCACAGCCACCTGTTGATAACCAACACCCGAGGTGAGGAAGATGATAACTTTGCCCTCGAGGTCGTTGAGTTTTCCCTCATCGAAAGCATCGTCGTACGCCATATAAACGCAGGCAGATCCGGTGTAACCGTATTTATGCATGATCATGTGCGCTTTTTCCTCTGCTAAGCCCATCGTTTCCATGACTTTCTGTATGGTCTTCTTTCGAACCTGAGTGAAAAAGATCATGCCTATTTCGTCTTTCGAGAAGTTGCATTTCTCCATGAGCCGGTTGAGCAACAAGGGCCAGCCTTCTTCGTTCACGGTCGCTGGGTACGCCGCGCGCAGATCGAGCTTGTGAAGTCCTCTTTCAAAACCTTGAAGATTCATCGTGCCTGCTCCCATGTAGATGCCCCAGTTGTACCACCAGCTACCATCGCACCTTGCGACGCTGCCGAGATAACCCGGTTCATCTGAGGCCGTCAGGATGAGTGCACCGGCACCGTCCGAAAACAGCGCTTCCCAGGAGTACTTCCAGCTCAAGAACTTCGTCATCGCGTACACTCCGATCACGAGCACATTTTTATAATCGCCGAGCGCTATGTAACGGGATGCGATGTCCAAGAGCAATGCGCCGTTTGCACAGGAGGCGTTAACGTTGAACGCCAGAGGTTCGGCTTTGTGCGCACCGATCAGATACTGTACTCTCGCCGCATCGGGTGGTGAAATGGCTTCGGGTGTGTCCGTGCCCACTATGATCAGGTCGATCTCTTCAGGTTTCATGTTGATCCTCGCCAGTGCGCGCTTGGCGGCTTCGGCAGCCATGTAGGTCGGGGTTTCTTCTTCATTCGAGAGGCGTCGATGGTTGATACCGATCTGTTCTGTGAAGTAGGGATCGATGGTGAAATGGACGAGTCTTTCGAACTCTTGATTCGTCATGATCTTGCTCGGAGCGTAGAGACCAGAAGAGATTATCTTTGCGTACTTCATGTTCCAACCTCCTTCAGAAAAGGTTCTATCCTCCTCAAAAAATCCTCAGTCGCTTCGACGAACGGCGTGTGGCCAACGTTGTTGAGAATAACGAGCTGGGCTTTCAACGCTCTTCGAGTTTTTTCCATCTGCTCATGCGTGAGCAACGGGTCCATGTCGCCCCACACCAGTAGCGTCTTCACACGGTAATTCTCTGTTTGACCGGTAAGGTCAAATTTACCGAGTTCTTCAGCGTGTGCGTAGATTGCTTTTGGATTCATCTTCAATGCATCGTCCACCAGTTGCTCGACGAATTTTCTGTCTTTCACATTCCTGAGCAAACCGTACAGCGATCTTCTCAGCACGGATCTGTTCCTTTTGTACAGCTCAAGATAGGGTAAATTCTCCGCGGGTGTGGGTAGACCATCGATCGGGCACGGATCGACCAAGATCAAACCCTTGAGCAAGTCTGGACGTTTCAAAGCCAGTTTCATACCTATCGCTCCACCGAGTGAGTGTGCAAGGACGATGATATCTTTCAGCTGGAGCTTTTCGATGAACTCTTCTACGGCCTTTACATAGTTGTCCAGCGTTGGAATGGTCCTGTCGGAAAAACCGAAATTGGGAAGATCGAGTGCGATCGTTTTGAAATTCGAGATTCTGCCGAGGATCGGCTTGAACCATCTGAAAGAGCCAAAGTTTCCATGGATGAGTATCAATGGTTTTCCCTCTCCCGATTCGACGTAGTGCAAACGTGCAAGGGATGTTTGGACGAACTTACCCTCAGGTTTTCCGATCCTTCTCTTGAGCCAGACGATGGGTAATTCTGCCCACCTCAACCAGAAGTTCATCGCATGGTAGGCGATGCCACGCGGCATGAACAAGACCGTGAGAATGAGTATCGCTCCAAAGATGATCGAAAGAGAAAAGCCACTCCTGCTGAAGAAGAAAGGAAGGATGGTGTAAAGCGTCGCACCAAAGAAGGGTCCGATCTCCAAAGCCAGACCCCCGATGACCACCATGGCGAGCAGGTCCAAAGATTTACCCAGCCCGAACAGGCTCGGGGCTATGTAGCCGATCGTGTGGGCATAGAGTGCTCCAGCAAGCGCTGCTAAGGCCGATCCAAAGCTGAACGCGATGACCTTGTGGTAAGTTAGATGCACGCCAAAAATGCGTGCTACCAGTTCGTTCTCCCTCATGGCCGCAAGCGCCCTTCCGGTCTTACCTCTTACGAGGAGACGGAAAAAGTAGAAACATACCAGCAAAAGCAAAAGGTTCACGTAGTAACTCGTTGTGTCGCTTCCGAACAGCTTGATGTTCCTCAAGCCTATGTGTCCACCTGTCAACGCTTGCCAGGCCCCGAACAACTGCTCGATGGCGACGACGAAACCCATCGTCACTATGGCCAGATAAAAGCCTTTGAGTCTCAAAGCGGGAAAACCCAGAGCCATGCCGACAACGGCGCCGAAAACGATGGCGATCAGTACGGAAATCGGTATGGGCACAGAGAAACGTTGTACCAAGATCGCGGAAGTGTACGCACCAACACTCATGAACGCCGCATGGCCTATCGAAATCTGCCCGGCATAACCCATGATCACGTTCAAACCCATCGCAGCGATCGAGTAGATGAAAGTCAGGTTCAGCAGAGTCAGGACGAAACCACTAACTGACGGCAAGAAAGGTACCGAGAACAGAATCAAAAGCAAGAGCCATCTCATCACTCACACTCTCCTGATTTCTTCGCTGCCGAACAGTCCCTGTGGTCTCACCAACAGTATGCCAACGATGATGGCCAGAGAGAGCGTCGTTTTCAGCTCGTTGCTGATGTAACCACCGATGAGATTCTCTATCACACCCAGCGCAAGACCACCACACAGTGCACCAAAAAGGCTGTCGAACCCTCCGAGCACCGCAGCTGTGAAACCCTGTATTTGATAGTAGATCATCATCGTCGGAGAAACGTACGTCCTCGGAGCGCCGAGAACGGCGACCATCGTTCCGATAGCAGTTCCAACCATCCAAGACCAAGAGATCACCTTGTTGGGGTCGATACCCATCAGCTGGGCAGCCTTTTCGTTCTCAGAGACGGCGCGAATCGCTATACCAACTTTGGTGAACCTGTAGAGCAGAAACATTAGAAAAGACACGGCGGCGAGCACGGCGAACAAGAGCAAGTCCTGTCTTCTGAAAACGACTATGCCGAAATCACCTCTGAAGATGAGGGGCCTGCCAGATATCAATTCGGGCAACGATTTGTACTGCGTTCCCCATATCTGTGTCGCCAACCCCTCTAAGATCATGAGCAAACCAAAGGTCACTATCAACATCGATCCATGGGAAAGCTTGCGCAGGGGCCTCAGGGTGAACCGTTCCACAGCGTATCCGAACAGCATGCTCACAAGCAGAGTCAGAACGAGGGCCGACCAAGCTCCCAGACCCAGAGAAACGAAGGTGTAGGTGACGTACGCCATGAACATTGCCATGTTACCGTACGCGAAATTCATCAACCCCGTTACTTTGAATATGAGCACTATACCCATGGCTGCGAGAGAATAAAAACTTCCCGTTGAGAGACCGAGGATCAACCTGTTCAGAAACACTCATCTTCCCCCCAGATAGCTTTCAACCACGGAGCTGTCTTTCATGAGTCGTTCAGAAGGGCCTTCCATGACGAGTCTCCCAGTTTGAAGAACATAACCGTAATGTGAAATCTTTAGGGCAGCGTAGGCGCTCTGTTCAACCAGGAGAATCGTTACACCTGATTCGTTTATCTTCTTTATAGCCCTCATGATCTCGCTCACAAGGTTTGGTGCCAAGCCCGTCGAAGGTTCGTCGAGCATGAGCAACTTGGGTTTGGCCATCAGCGACCTCGCAATGGCGAGCATCTGCCGTTCTCCACCCGAAAGTGTGCCCGCCCTCTGTTTCAGTCTCTCTTTGAGCCTTGGGAAGAGAGTAAAAACGAGGTCGAAATCCTTGGATAGGTCTTCTCTTCTCAAATACGCTCCGGCCTGCAGATTCTCCAGGACCGTCATCTTTTGAAAGACCATCCTATTGTCGGGACACAGGACCAAACCGCGTCGAACGATCTCGTGCGCCTCGAGTTTGTCTATTCTCTCGCCTTCGAAAAGTATTTCACCAGCCACGATTTTGTTCAATCCCACGATGGCATGCAGAAGCGACGTCTTTCCTGATCCGTTCGCTCCGAGGATCGTCGTTATGGAACTTTTCTCGACCTTCAAAGAAACATCTTTCACGGCCACCACGGGGCCGTAACTGACCGTCACGTTTCTGAGTTCAAGCACTGTTGACCTCTCCCAAATAGGCACTGATCACTTTTGGATCTTTTCGCACCTCTTCGGGCTTACCCTCACTGATCTTCTTTCCAAAGTCCATCACGGTCACAACATCGGAGATGTCCATCACCACACGCATATCGTGCTCTATCAACAACACCGTTATACCCATTTCATCTCTTATTCGCCGTACGATGCTCACGAGCTGGTTCGTCTCCGCTTCGTTGAGTCCAGCCGCGGGTTCGTCGAGCAACAAAATCTTGGGTTTCGCCATCAACGCGCGGCCTATCTCGACGAGTTTTTGGTGAAAATAAGGGATACTGCCCGCGTAGCTCAACAACCTGCTCTTCAGACCAAGAAAGTCCGCCACGTTGAGAGCCTCTCTGTACATTTCGTAGTTTTCAAGTGACCTTCGCTTAGTCACAATCAAGTCTTTCATCAATCCTCCAGCGATCCTGTGATGGTACCCCACGTAGAAATTCTCGAGCACCGTCAAGTACTTGAAAACGACGACGTTCTGGAACGTTCTTGCAACACCGTATGAAATCACCTGGTGCGGGGCAACGTGCGTCAGTTCAACCCCATCGAGCACGATGGTTCCAGAGTGAATCTTGACCACCCGCGTTATCGCGTTGAAGACGGTCGTCTTTCCGGCACCGTTTGGACCTATGAGAGAATGAATTTCTCCTTTTTCCACTCTCATCGAGAAGTTATCCACAGCCACAAGACCACCGAAGCGAACAATCAGTGAATCGATGTTTAAGAGTGCCAAGTTTCACGCCCCCAGACAAAGAGGAGGGGAAGGTCCCCTCCTCAATCGAGTCCTATCAAATCCGTTACAGGTGTGAAGATGCCGTTCTCGATCTTCATGAAGTACATCGTCGATTTACCGCGCCTGAGACCTGGACCCCAGGTGATATCCTTGGCCAAGATTCCGTCCCAGTGATTGAACGTCTCGAGCGCCTCAACGAGTTTCTCTCTCGTCAGATCTGGCCCGGCTCTGACGAGACCTTCAACGAACACTTCGGCAGCGATGAATCCAGCCACCGCGTACGAGGACATGATCTGGTTCGGATAGCTCTCTTGGAATATCGCCACCGCCCTTTGATAGTCCCTCAGGAACTCCGGTCTGTCCGGGGTTGCCAACGGAACCCAGCCCGTCAGATAAACGCCTTCGGCATACTTACCTGCGAGGTTTATGAAACTGGGGTCAGCGTTGGCATAGGTTGTCACGATGTCAGCGTCCACCCCATAATCCTTCAACGTTTTGATCCACCTGACCGTGTCGGTGAGAAAACCGTAGATGACGATGGCATCCGGAGATACCTTCAAAACATCCACCGCGAGCGCACTGTAGTCTGTTTCGAGCGGGTTGTAAGCGATCTCGAGCGCGGGTTTCATACCGTACTTCTCGAGCCGCATCTTCACCGCCGCTAAACCTTCTTTACCGACATCGTTGGCCATGTAGATGACGCCTATCTTCTTCTTTTTCAAGTTTTCAACGAAGAACTTTGCGATCAACTGACCTTCAAGTGTGTAGTCGGGTTGAACTCCGAAGATGTAACGTTTTGGTGGCACCACGAGCAGGCTCGTTCCTGCACCTTGATAGACGAAGGGTACCTTGTTCTGCTCCAGATAATCCATCACCGCGAGACAACCGTAGGTGCCCAGTCCACCGACGATCGCGAAGACTTTGTCAGATTCCACTAATCTTTTGACCTCGACGACTGTCTTGGTTGGATTGAGCTGATCGTCCGCTATGATCAGTTCGATCTTCCTTCCGTAGACTCCGTTGTTCTTGTTGATCCAGTTGAAGTACGCCAGCATTCCTTTCGACATCTCTTGACCGATCACCGCATAAGGTCCCGACAGTGCTTGGAACGTTCCAACCACGATCTTGTCTGGATAAACACCGACCTCTGCGAAGACGAAGAGCGCGACCGACAGTACCAGAACCACCAACAGTTTCTTCACCGTACATCCCCCTCAGGGAAGATTTCAGAACGTCAGACCACCATCCACACCGATCACTTGACCTGTGATGTAAGAAGATTCGTCGCTCGCAAGGAACAGATAAACGTACGCGACCTCCTCCGGTTCGCCCATGCGCGCGAGCGGCGTTCTGCTCAAAACGGCTTCTATGACCTTTTCGGGGACTTTCTCGGTCATCGGAGTTCGTATGAAACCCGGTGCAACCGCGTTCACCCTTATCTGTGCACCTTTGCGCGCGAGTTCTTTGGCCCACGTCTTGGTCATAGCTATGACTCCACCCTTCGTTGCGGCATAGTTGGTTTGGCCGATGTTACCGTAGATTCCAACGACGGAAGATGTGTTGATGATCGAACCCTTCTGTGTCTTCATCATGTGCGGAGCGACAGCCTGCGTCATGTTGAAAACGCCGGTCAAATTCACGTTGATCACCGCATTCCAGTCTTGCTCGCTCATCTTGACGAGCAGGGCGTCTCTCGTTATTCCAGCGTTGTTCACAAGCACATCGATTTTTCCATACTTGTTCGCGATTTCATCCACTGTTTTGAACACCTGTTCTCTGTTCGTCACATCCAAGACGTAAGGATCGATCGAACCAGGTAAATCCTTCGCCTCTTCGACGAGTTTGTCGAGAGCCTGCTGTGAGACGTCGCATGCACACACGACGGCCCCTTCCTTGGCGAACAGTAAGCTCGCTGCCCTACCGATGCCACTCGCTGCACCCGTGATGATGCACACCTTCCCTTGCAATCTCATACGTAACCTCCCCTTTCTACAAGCCGAGATATGCCTTCTTGATGTGCTCGTTGTTCATGAGATTCGTTGAAGAATCTTCCAACACTATTCTACCGTTTTCGATCACGTACCCCCTCTCAACAACTTTCAATCCCTGTTTAACGTTCTGCTCTATCAACAGTATTGACACACCCTGATTCTTTATTTCCCTCAATTTCGAGAACAACTCTGATACGATCGAAGGTTGCAGTCCTACGGATGGTTCGTCCAACATCAGAAGTTTTGGGAAGGACATCAGCGCCCTCGCGACCGCAACCATCCTCTGTTGACCTCCACTCATCGTGCCGACCTTCTGCTTCAGCCGTTCTTTCAGTATGGGAAACAGTGTGAAGACCAAATCGAAGGCTTCAAGCATTCTTTCACGTGCGTGTGGTACATAGTTCGCGCCTGCCCTGAGGTTCTCTTCGACGGTCATGTTGGGGAACAGTTCGCGTTCCTGCGGTACTAACGCTATGCCGAGCTTGACGATTTCGTGCGGTTCCATGCCAGTTATGTCTTTGTCTTGAAAGAGTACCTTCCCAGAGATGGGCTTCAAGAAGCCGATCACACAGTTGACGAGTGTGGTCTTGCCCGCTCCGTTCGGTCCAAACAGACCAACCGCCTCACCTGAACCAACGCTCAACGAAAGGTCCCAGAGGACTTTTATCCTTCCATAAGCTGCGTTCAAACCATCTATCCTCAACATCATGCTTCCTCCCCAAGATAGGCAGTGATGACCTTAGGATCGTGTGCAACCTTTTCGTACGGTCCTTCCGCAATGATCTCACCACGATCCAGAACGATGACGCGGTCGGTCAACTGGCTTATCACGCTCATGACGTGTTCGATCACACAAATTGTGATCTGCTTTTCTCTGAGGGATCTCACCAACTGGATAATCCTCTGCATCTCTTCGGAGTTCAACCCTGCCATGACCTCATCGAGTATCAAGAGTTTCGGTTGACAACCAAGCGCCCTTGCGATCTCGAGCTTCTTCAGCTCGAAAACCGTGAGCCTGTCCAAGCGCCTTTCAGGTTGGTCGAGCTCTACGAGCTCACATATCTTGCGTGCAGACTTGCGCGCCTCACGCAACGACTCACCTCTGGCGAAGAGGCACGATACCACGACGTTTTCGAATGCGGTGAAATCCCTCAAAGGTCTCACGAGCTGAAAGGTCCTCGCTATGCCCATGCGTGCGCGCAAGTGTGCGGGGACGAAGGTGATGTCTTTATCTTCGAAACGAATGCGCCCCTCGGTGGGGTATAAAACACCAGATATGAGGTTGGTCAACGTCGTCTTACCGGCCCCGTTGGGACCTATTATACCGAGTATCTCACCTTGGTTCACGTTCAAATCCACGGATTTGACGGCTACCAAACCCCCGAAGCTCTTCGTCAGTTTCTCCGTTCTCAAAAGCACGGCACAGAACCTCCTATCGCTTCACCACAATCTTGTTGGCGATGGTTCCGTATATACCCCTTGGCAAGAACATGATCGTGAAGATGAGAATCAAACCATAAATTATCAGATGCCCGTACGGCATGATGAGTTTGAGATATTCTGACGCCAAGCCGAGCACCACGGCCCCTATTATTGGACCGAGGGTAGAGTAGATTCCTCCAACGAGGGCCATTGACATCGGAAGGAGCAGAAAGTTGGCTGAGAAAGTGCTTTCAGGTTCAACGAAAGCATACTGCTGTGCGTAGAGTGCTCCGACAGCGCCCTGAATCGCCGATGTAAGCACGAAGACGAACAGAAGGTACTTGAAGATGTTCACTCCAGAACACTTTGCGGCGATCTCATCGTCCCTTATGGCATTGATCGCAAAGCGAATTCTTGTCCTTTGAAAAAGCTCAGAAATGAGGATCACTGTGAGCGCCACCGAGAGAACCAGCCAATAGATCTTGATCGAATCTCCTTTGAAGATCGACTCGTAGAGGACTTTCCCCGCTGAACCACCGGTGAGATCGCTCAGGTTTCTCGCGAAGATCATGAAAACGCTGGAGAGCGCAAGCGTCGTTATGGCGAAGTAGATCTCTCTCAGTCTCAGTACGATCCAACCGAGTGCCAAAGCAACGAGAGCAGCGAACACCGCAGCAACGAGAATACTCCACAACGGATCGATAGAAAAGTCATCGACGGCAATGATCGAAGCGTAAGCACCGAGTCCGAAGAAACCAGCGATCCCGAACGAAAGCTGTCCTGTGCGGAGCATCATGTCCCAACTGAGAGCCAAAGACAGAAAAATCATTATCGAAGTGAGCACGTGAATCAGGTACGCACCCACGAAGAAAGGCAAAAGAAAGCAGAGAACACAAACAGCCAATATCATGAAGTACTTCATCCTTCTCGCCTCCCGAAGGCCCTGAACACGATCGCTGCTATGAGGACTACGAAGAAGACCAAGTCTGCCCATCCCGTGTAACCCGGTATGGACTTGACGAACTCTTCAGCGATGCCGAGTACTATCCCTGCGAGAACTATGCCTGGTAAGTTTCCCAAACCCGCCATCGCCGTCAAGCTGAAAGATTTCATCGTAAATGGACCACCAACGTGCGGAAAGATTGAACTCCTGACGGACAACAGTGCACCAGCCAGCGCAACCAACCCAGCTGCGAGGCTGAACACAAAAGCGTAGACGAATTTGACGTTGATGCCCACAATCGCTGCACCCTTGGGGTTTTGTCCAACTGCGTAAGTCGCCTGCCCGAGCCGCGTCTTCTTCAAGAACAACAACAATCCTGCGAGCACGAGCACCACTACGATTGTGTATATGAACTCATAGCCACCGACGTACACACCGAAGATGTTGACCGAGGTCGATGCGTAAGGCACGTAGATGTTTCTCGGTCTGGAAGTCCACCATATGTTGAAAGATTCAACCATGACTATGGAGACTCCGAAGGTGAGCAACAGGAGGTTGAGATGATGAGTTTTCAAAGATCTCTCTATCACAAGCTTGTAGATCAAAAGACCAACCACCAAGAGAAGTGGTACTGTAAGCACGGGAGAAGACAGAGGATCCATCCCCCACTCGTTGAACAGAAGGTACGTCATGTAGAGCGACAACGTCAAGAACTCACCGTGAGCCAGGTTCAAGAGACCCACTATACCGAGTATGAGTGCGAGTGGAAGGGCGACCAAACCGTACAAGCTACCTCTCTGTACACCGTAGAAGAAAGCGTACGGTCTGAGCAAGGCGATGAGAAAAAGTGCTATGGCGAGAACTGCGTATCCAACGAAATTTTTCTTCACGCGCTTTCACCTCTTCTTGAAACAAATGAACGGCTGGGCGTTCGGCCCAGCCGCATCGTTCATTTGCCCGTCCAACCCGGGAATGGATAGATCAGCTCGGCCGTTTGATATTCGAACGGCCAGATGACGTGCTGTACCCCGTTCTGCCACTGCAGTATCTTCTGAGCCCTGAATCCTTGGTTCTTTATGATCCTGCTTGGGGAGATCTTGAGCACGCCTCCTACAGGAGATTCATATTCGATCTCCCTCAGAGCTTTGATGATGGCGTCCTTGTCGAGTGAGCCAGCCTTCTTGATTCCCTCAACCAAGAACATGATATTCGTGTAGCCGAGCGGAGCAAAGTACGTCGCAGGTTCCTCGTTGAACTCTTTCACGTACGCGTCCCAGAAGTGCTTCGCGATCGCGCTGACATCTTTCAATGCCGGTGCCCACATACCGTAGAGTATGACACCGTGTGACAAAGGATTCTTACCGAAATCGGCAGGCCATCCCGGAGGTGCACCGACGAAGAGTTTTGGAGCGAAACCTATCTCCTTCGCTTGAATGAGGATGGGTATCGCATCGGCGTCGTAGCCAGCCCATATGAACAAATCTGGATTGTACTGCTTGGCCTGCATCAAGACTGCTCTGTAATCACCGCCTCCGAGTGCAACACTCTTGAAGGGGGCACCCCTGAGGTCTTTCATCAGTCCAGCCCAGACTCCGGTACCTTTCTTCGCGAGCTCGAACTCGTCTTGGTAGGATTTGAAGGAACTTGTTCCAAAGGCACCTTCCTCGTAAGCTATGAATATCTTCTCGATCTTCACCTGCGGATACTTCTGAGTGATCGCCCTCCAACCGTGTGCGTAGCTTTCTCCCTGCAGATAGTCCCAAGGATGCAAATGGAAGTACCAGTCTGCGTCCGGACCGACCGCTTCTTCACATCTGTACGACGCCGCTCCAATCCATACCGTGATCTTCTGGTACTTCTTCAATATGGGTATCTGTGCCAGGTGCACACCGCTGGACATCCCACCGACGAAGAAGTCCACTTTTTCAACGGTCGCGAGTCGGTCGATCGCGGCGGCACCTTTCTCCGGCTTCATCTCATCATCGACGATGAACAATTCCACGGGCATACCGAGAACTCCGCCCGCTGCGTTGATTTCCTTGACGGCCAGTTTCATGGCGTTGGCCGCCTGTCTGCCCGTGATGTCAGATAGAGGCAAAACCGCACCTATTTTGATGGTTGATGCGAAGCCTAATGCCACGACCACAACCGCGAACGCCACGAACAACCTCTTCATACTCTCACTCCTTTCATCAGATTAGACCCATCTTTCTCGCTTCCGAAGTTAACACGTCTCTGAAATCTGGATGAGCTATGGATATCAACTGGAGTGTCCTCTCCCTGATGGTTTTACCCCTCACGTGCGCCACGCCCCACTCTGTGACAACGTAATCGAGTTCCTGTCTGGGTACTGTCACGGGAGAACCGAGTGGTAGTAGAGGCACAATGGTCGATACTGTTCCGTTCTTAGCGGTGGACCTGAGTGCGATGATACCTTTACCACCTTTGCTTTTCACAGCACCACGGTGCGTGTCCAGCTGCCCACCGGTGCCACTGTAATGCTGTGTGCCCAAAGCTTCCGAACAAACGTTACCCGTCAAGTCTACCATGAGCGCGGTGTTTATACTGACCATCTTCTCGTTCTGGGCTACCACATAAGGATCGTTCACGTACTTGCCCCGAAGGAACATGATCGAAGGGTTATCGTCGATGAAGCTGTAGAGTCTCTTGGTTCCAAAGGCGAACGTACAGACGAACTTGCCTTTCCACAGAGTTTTCTTCTTGTTCGTTATCACCCCCATTTCAAAGAGATCGATCATGGACTCGGTGAACATCTCTGTATGCACACCGAGATCCTTCTTGCTGTGTAAAAGCTTTGCGACGGCGTTTGGGATACCACCTATTCCGATCTGTATCGTGGATCCATCCTCTATAAGTTCGCTAACGTACTGCGCGATCTTCGACTCGACATCCGCTGGTTCAACCAGCTCGGCTTCCGGTAGATCGTAGTCAACCTCGATCAAGTAGTCGACCTCGCTGATGTGCACGTGGGTATCGCCATGCGTTCTTGGGGCTTTCGGATTGACTTCGAGCACGACTTTCTTTGCCTTCTCGATCACGTCCTTCTCGTAAACAACAGAAGCAGACAGTGTAAGGAAACCGTTTTTGTCCATGGGTGAAGCGACACCAACGAAGATGTCAACGTCTCTGCTGTCTAACAAATTCGTTCCCGCCTGGTGCAGATTGTTCGGAACGTAACTCACCGTTCCATACCTGTTCTTCACAGCTTCCCTGTTCGAGGCACCGAAGTACCAAGAAGCGTTTTGAAAGCTCTTGCTGTATTCTTCTCTCATGTAGAAGGGATAACTCTCCATGTTCAAACACGTGAACACGGTTACGTTCTCGACTCTGTCAGCGACTCTGTGAAGGTTCCTCAGAAAGAGCTTGGGTTCCATCGGAGTCATACCGACGACGATCGTTGAGTTACTCTGAACAAGTTCCAGAACCTTATCGATGTCCACCAACTTCTTTTTGTAAACTTCTTCCCACTTCACAACCATTCCTCCTCACCAACTTATGGGTTCTCTGATCCTTCCCCACCTCACGACGGCGGCGTTCCAGGTCCAGCCCACGCCCGCCCCCACGAGAACGACCACATCACCGTCTTTGATCCTACCAAGCTTGAGACCTTCCTGGAGAGAAAAGACCTGATCGTTCTGACCCATGTGACCGTAGTCTTCGAGGTAGAAAGATTGATCCTCCCTCAAACCCAGTTGCGTTAGAACTTCCAAGTGTGCCGATCTCTTGAAGTGCAGTATGGCGAGGTAGGATATGTCTTTCCTTGAAAGACCACTCTTTCTCAGAGCATCGTCGATCACGAAGTAGAAGTTGTTCAGAGTGACCCTGTTCAGCTTTTCTTTGAAAGCTTCAGGATCGACCAGGTGGAAATAGTATTCATTGAGGTCTTCTGTCTTGATTGGCCACCTCTTGGTTCCCCCCACCGGCACGATACAGTCTTCGGCGAACGATCCATCGACGATGCTCGAAACACCCAGCACAACGTTCGCACCGTGGTTCTTTTTCAGCACCAGTGCCGCTCCACTGGCGCCTATGTCGAACATGAAAGAAGTCGGTTTGTACTTGTGGTTGACCAGATCGACGTTGCGATACCCGCTCACGAGCAAGACCGTGTTCACGTTCTTCTCGCTGAGCATAAGCGATCTGGCCACCTGAAGCCCAACGATCATCGAACCGCACATGGCTTCCATGTCGAAAGCCCACGCCCTCGTCGCGTTGATCTCGTGAGCGACCTTCGTGCACGCAAGCCAGCAGGGATAATCTTTGTGCTGCGCACCGTTCCAGATGACCACGTCGATCTCGCTTGGATCGACCCCTGCGTTCTTTATGGCCTCTCTCGCAGCCATAACACCCATATGGCTCGTCGTGTCTTCTTCGCCTGGAACGTATTTGCCCTTAACACCGAATTTCTCAACGATGACTGCTTCGTCGATTCCAGTGAGCGAGGCCAGCTCCTTGGCCGTCATATAGCGCTTTGGAAGATAGGTCCCGATACCGGCTATACCTACGTGATCTTGCATTTTGGTCCCTCCTGTAAACTGAACCACCATTCAATCTGATACATGATTCATCATGTATGATACCAGATTGTGAAACAAAAATGCAACACTCGGAAAAGTCCTTTAATGATGTTGCCAATTTGTGGCTGGCGGCAGTTTCGAAATAGGCTCCGATATCTTCGCCGTACTCTCTATTTCTTTCTGTTGCTTTCTTTTTCTCCTTTTTTTTGTATTCCTTTGAGGAGATACTCACTGAGGAGTGAAAGATAATCTTTGATCTGGTCCGGAGAGGTTTTGCTGTAGACAACGAGGTCTTCGCCCATGAAGTGGCCAATACCCATGAGTCCGATGGCAAGGTTCTCAGGCTTGAGGGGCTTTATCATCTTCAACTCGATCGCCCTGTTCAACGGAGGAAGGTAACTGGCGAAGATCTTGTCGTAATAGTTACGTGAAATGTTCGGATTGAAGAACTCAGCCTGTCTGACAACCAAGTACATGTTCGAATGATTCAAGAAAAACCTTAAGAATGCGTTGTAACCTGCTATTTCGGCATCACGTCTGTCAGTGAAGTTCTTTATCACGCTCGCTATCGTGAGCCTCAGATTTCTGTTTGTGGACATCACGAGTTCTTCGAGGATCGACTCTTTGCTCTCGAAGTACACATAGAAAGTACCCGCAGCGACACCGGCAGATTTGGTGATATCACTTATCATCGTATTTCGATAGCCGTACTTCCCAAAGAGTCTCTCCGCTGCTTGGAGCAACTTCGCTTTCGTCGAGCTGGTCTCGACCGCCAACGGTTTCACATCGACGTTGAAAACTCGTTCGTCCAGCACGTGATCGTTTGGATCCACACCGTTCACGATGAATTCGGTGAAGTCTCTCACCGTGGATTCTTCGATCACTCTTTCACCTGAGAGCGACTTGAAGATGCCCGCGAACCTGATCGGACCGGTGACGAACCAACCAGCTACCCTCACTTCTTTTTCATCTGCGTTCGGTAAGAGTTTCTCAATGACTCTCGATCTCAGTATCTGTTCCAGTTTTCTTCTCAGGTTCCTTTTCAGATAGACGGCTTCGTGCAATATCCGAAAATGCAGAAAGTGGTTGGAAAAGAATTTGGCATACGATCTGATGAAGCTTTCCACGATCCTGTACGAATCGCTGTCGTCGATGTTGTTCATACCATCGGAGAACAGTTCAAAGGCTTCTTCTATCAACTTTTCATAGACTGCATCCTTGCTGCTGAAATACTGGTAGAACGTGGACGGCTTGACGTTGGCCCTTCTGGAGATCATCGGGATAGAAACGCCGTGATAGCCACGCGTAGCAAAGAGTTCCAGGGCGGATCTGAGCAGATCTGAGAAAGTCTTCTTTCCATCGGATCGCTTTGGGTCCCTTCTCAAGGTCCTTCCCCCTGCTTGATGAATCAGTTTTCACATTGGATTATACCGCTCTCGCCACATCGTTGATGACTCGCTCCGGTGAATCAGCTTGCTGAACTTTCATCAAGAGTTCCTCTGCTATATCTTCGTCCATACTGTTTATGAAAAACTGAATTCTGCTGTGTCTGAGACTTTCAAAATGTACTTTCGCTCTCACTGGCAGGGATGAAGATATGATCTTCATTTTTTGTCTCAGGATCTTTTCATCCTGCATGGCGCGTTTCTCGAACTCTGTGCCACGCTTTGGTACGAGAGGGTTTATCGAGAGTTTGACTGTTTTAAAACCAAGTTCGAGCAGGTGCTTTGCCATGTCCCCGATGGCCATCAGATCCTGTTCGGATTCTTCCTCAAAACCGAACATGAAGTAGACTTTGATTTCCTCAAAGCCCGCTTTTTTCGCCAACTGAAACGCTTTCTCGACCTGTTCTTCTGTCAAATCTTTTTTCATGATGGCTCTGATTCTTTCGCTTGGACTCTCTAAAGCAACTGTGAAACTTTTTTGGTGTTTCCTCAAGAACCTCAAGAAACGCTCACTCAGCCGGTCCATTCTGAGAGATGAAACCGAGACGGAAACTTTGCTTTCTTCAAGTAAATCAATGAGTTCATCCAACCAGGGATAATCCGTCACGTTGGAAGCAATCAAACCAACCGAATCGTGCTTCTGTGAGACGCTGGCGATTCTCTCGAGACTCAAAAATCTCGCAGGTTTTTTCAGTTTCCCCGTCATACAGTAAGCACATCTGTGAATGCAGCCTCTCTCTATTTCGACAAGAAGTTTGTGCGCGAACTCGCCAAGTCTGCAGATCAATGGCGACACAGGAACAAAGAAATCCAGATCGGCACAGTGGGAGACACTTTCGCATTTCTTCCCAAGTATAGGTACGCTGGCGAAAGGAAGACCAGCGAAGGCTCGCAGCAGCTCTGATCTGCCAGTGGGATGGAGCACTTCGTTGAGTTGAGGCAACATGGATTCAATGTCTCCGTGGAGTATCACGTCTGCAAGGACGTTGAGCAAGGGAAGCTCAGTATAACAGAGTGCGCCACCGAACAGTATGATCGGATGTGACTGTGAACGATCGACGTTTCTCAGTGGCACGGATTTTCGCAAGAGCAATTTCATGATGTTCACGATGTCGTTTTCAAAATGGAAAGAAAAAGCCCAAATAGCGAACTGGTCGATGGGCGTTAGACTGTCAATGGAGTAAAACCTTTCAAAGCTCTCATCGAAAAAGAAGCGTTCACAGCGGACCCTTTCCAGCTGATTCAAATACTTCCAAACGAGGTTGAAGCCAAGGTTCGAGGCGGCGAGTTCGTAACCGTTCGGATAAACAAGGGCGACCATCAGGTCGCCCTTCGTTTCTATCTTCTCAACGTACCTCTCGCCCGCTTTCGAACGCGCAACGAGGTTCTGTTCCTTGAGATCTCTCGCATCACGTGGTCTTCTCAAGGGCCGTCCTCCTGAGATAATTTCTTGAGATGACCGCCCTTACAAACTCCATCTCGAGAATTTTCTTCTCACCTTTCATGACGACTCCACGCAGTTTGATCTTGTTTTCAACCACTCCGATGACTTTGACACCCACCGCGACGGCTTCGCCAACTCTGATTGGCAAAAGGTGCCTGACGTTTGCTTCTACAACCACCGAAATTTCTTCTTCGTCAAGATACGGTTGTATCAAATCATAACCCACATGAAAAACTTGAGCGCAGAGTCCAGACGTACTCGCAAGTTCGAGAATCTCCATCTCTCGATCCTCACGCCACGCCAAGTTTTCATCAATGGTGAAATCAACTGTTTTGCTCGTTCCGAGCAACCGTTCCAAGTTTTTCACCATTCATCACTTCCTCTGTCAGCTCTTTACGCAACACCTTTCTCAATTCTTCGCCCTCTATGACTTCTCTTTCGAGCAGAAGTTCCGCCAGCTCGTCGAGCTGCTTTTTGTGCTCAAGAAGTAGCTGTTTCGCTCTCTCGTAGCACTCGGTCACTATATGTTTCACTTCCTCGTCTATCTCACTCGCGACCTCTTCGCTGTAGTTCCTCATCCTTGTGAGTTCTTTGCCCAAAAAAATCTCTTGTTCGGTCTTACCCCACACCAAAGGTCCAAGCTTATCGCTCATTCCAAGCTGACAAACCATCTTTCTGGCAAGTTCTGTGGCCCTCTCGATGTCGGACGCAGCGCCGGTCGAGATCTCGTTGAAAACTATCTCTTCCGCGGCGCGTCCGCCGAGCAGAGCCGTTATCTGGTCGAGCAACTCGTTCTTTGTGACAATGTATCTGTCTTCAGCCGGCAACTGCAGAGTGTAGCCTAAGGCGCGGTAACCTCGAGGTATGATGGAGATCCTGTGAACCGGATCAGCATTTGGCAACAAGCTTGAAACGATGGCGTGTCCTACTTCGTGGTAAGCCACGATCCTTTTCTCCCTTGGACTGATCACACGGGACTTTCTCGCAGGTCCGGCGATGACCCTGTCTATCGCTTCTTCAAAATCGGCCATCGTGATCTTGTCTCTTCCAGCCCTCGCCGCAAGAAGCGCCGCCTCGTTCACCAGATTTTCCAGATCCGCTCCCACGAACCCTGTGGTGCGCTGTGCGAGGACTTTCAGGTCAACATCTTCGGCGATGGGTTTGTTCCTCGTATGTATCTTCAGTATCGCTTCTCTTCCCTTCACGTCTGGTACGTCCAAAACCACTTTCTTGTCGAATCTACCGGGCCTGAGGAGCGCGGGATCGAGTATGTCGGGCCTGTTCGTGGCAGCCATCACCACGATGCCCTGGTTGATGTCGAATCCGTCCATCTCGACGAGAAGTTGGTTCAGTGTCTGTTCTCGCTCGTCGTGCCCACCACCAAGACCTGCACCCCTGTGTCGTCCGACGGCATCGATTTCGTCGATGAAAACGATGCAGGGTGCGTTCGCTTTCGCCTGGGCGAAGAGATCTCTGACACGTGCGGCGCCGACGCCAACGAACAGCTCCACAAAATCTGAACCACTTATGTGGAAAAACGGTACGTTTGCCTCACCAGCTACAGCCCTTGCGAGCAAGGTTTTACCCGTACCCGGAGGCCCAACGAGCAATATACCTTTCGGCATTCTGGCACCTATGCGCGCAAACCTCGCAGGATCTTTCAAGAACAGGACCGTTTCCCTGAGCTCTTCTATCGCTTCGTCCACACCGGCAACGTCGTTGAAAGTGACACGTTGCTGGCCGGGCCTGACCATCTGGGCTCTGCTACGAGTGAACGTGAATGCTTGATTGTTTCGTCCGGATATGGTTCTCATCATGAAGAAGAACATGAACAGCAAGAACACTATGAAGATCACGTTACCAATGACATTGATCCAGAAAGAGCTGCTCAAGCCCTTCTCGCCGGTCACGCGTATGCCCTTTTCGCTGAGTAGTTTTATCATCTGTGTATCCTGAGAGAACCACGGTGCATAGATTTCGTAGTACTCGCCTCGCTTAGAAATAACCCTTATCGTACCATCGTCTCTCACCACAACTTCGGCGATGCGCCCCGGGTCCGTCTCGACTATCTGTATGAAATCACTGAAACTCATCTTCGACACGTTGTTGGTAGGACTGTAAAGGGAACGAACGAGCCAGAATATCGAGAGTATGACGAGTGCGGCGAAGATGAGCGAGATGTAGTTCGGTCGATTTCCGTTCAAATCATTCTTCCTCCTTTCTCAATTCAAGTATAACTCGGAATGGATTTTCCAGCAGGTTCAGAACGAGAAAATCATCGTTTTTTAGTCTCTCATTCAACCTTTTGTCAACGTACACGTATGGTACCCACAGAATTATACCATTCTCTTCAACTACGGGCATCTCATCACGCAGGAAACTCGGTATACGTGCCTCGATCATCAGATCCTTCAGCTTCTTTGAAGAGACTCTATCACCGGGTTTCCTGACTCTCACCAGAATGGGGAGTTTTACGAAGATGTATTGATCACTCTCGATTCGATCGTTGAGTTTGAAGCACCAACCGTTGAAGTCGTACAGTCCACACTCTTCAATCTTCAAAGATTCGAGTACATCGTGTTCGCGTTCGACACAGAACAGATCAAAGCCCTTCTCAAGCCAGAGTCCCTTTGCAAGCTCGATCTTCCAGGATGGACTGTGCGCACGCTCAAGAAGTTGTTGAACGTGTTCGAACTCGAGTTGTTCGCCGAACTCTTTCACACAACTTCTGAGCAGTTCCACCAGTTCGAAGTCACTCAGTTTTCTGCTCGAGAAGATGGTACGATCTCTAAATCTCACCAGCCTTTGCTTTCTTAAGAACTCTTCCACGTGCCTTTCGATCAACATGTTCGACACGTGCAACTGCAGCAGGGCTTTTTCGATCGAAGGATTGATTCTTCTCAGAGCCGGGATGACGACGTGTCGAATGTAGTTTCTCGTGTACCTGACATCGTAATTGGTCTCGTCCTCTACAAAACTCAGGTTCTTTCTCTTTGCGTACTCTTCTATTTCTGACCTCTCTATGTAAATGAACGGCCTTATCTTGTCCTGAAACCTGGGTTTCATCGCAACCAGACCGAGTGGGCCGGTCCCGCGCACGATCCTGTGCAACATGGTTTCAACCAGATCGTTCAAGTTGTGAGCAAGCGCAATCACATCGCACTGAAGTTTTCGTTTTGCGTTGTCCAAGAACTGATACCTCAGCTTCCTCGCACCTTCTTCAATGCCAAGTTTGTTCTCTTCGCAGAATTTGGCTACGTCAATTCTTTCAACACAGAGTTCAACCTTCAGTTTGGCACAGAGATCACTCACGAAGGCTTCATCCCTGTCCGCTGTAGCTCTGAGCATATGATTGAGATGGGCGGCACAGACGCGCAGGCGGTAAATTTCACGCAACTGAAGAAGCACATGCAAGAGGCTAACGGAATCGATTCCACCCGACAGTGCCACGAGGACGCTTTCACCTTTGGAGAGCAACTTCTGCGTCTGGACGAACTTGAGGACTTTGAATTCGAGAGGATCTAAAATCCTTCGCACCACCCAGAAAGAAAAATGGAGCCAGCGAAGGGATTCGAACCCCCGACCTGCGCATTACGAGTGCGCCGCTCTGCCGACTGAGCTACGCTGGCTCACACGTGCTTCCGCCTTGACATTATACATCAACTTGTAGAATCGATCAAGTGGGGCCAAAAGGGCACGTTAACTCCGGTGAAATGAGCAATATCTACAATCAGAAATTCACGAACATCTTAGAGAAACTCACTTCGCCGATGAATTCTTGCTGAGGTCTGACGCTGAAAAGTGAATTGGCCGACTTGATTTTTCTTGAGGTCGTAGTAAAATACATGTTGGTGAAAGCGGGTGTAGCTCAATGGTAGAGCATCGGCCTTCCAAGCCGAGGGTTGCGGGTTCGAATCCCGTCGCCCGCTCCAGCGCCCGTAGCTCAATAGGATAGAGCATCGGACTTCTAATCCGAGGGTTGTGGGTTCGACTCCCGCCGGGCGCGCCAGCGTGGTGACCATAGCTCAGTAAGGTAGAGCGCCTGACTGTGGATCAGGTGGTCGCGGGTTCAAGTCCCGCTGGTCACCCCAGACGAGCGCGCCTGTAGCTCAATGGATAGAGCGTCGGACTTCGGATCCGATGGTTGCGGGTTCAAGTCCTGCCAGGCGCGCCAGTGTCTCCTCGGTGAAAGCGACGTTGGGTACAGTGGTGGTCACAATGGCTGTTGAAAAGGAGGTAGAAGTGATGGAAGTACTGAAGGTAGCATCCAATTCAAACCCCAACAAGGTGGCTGGAGCACTCGCAGGTATGATCAGAGAGCATGGAAGGGCGGAACTTCAGGCGATCGGTGCCGGTGCTGTAAACCAGGCAGTCAAGGCAATCGCCATCGCGAGAGGCTATTTGGCGCCGAGTGGGATTGACCTTGTCAGTATTCCGGCGTTCACAGATGTCGAGATCGACAAGGAAACGAGAACCGCCATCAAATTCATAGTTTTCCCGAGAAGCTGAACTGAAACGAAAGCCCCGCACCCGCGGGGCTTTCAATTTCCTCAACCGTGCCTCTTGAGCAATCCTTTCTTCTTCGCGAACCTCTCGAAGTGAATGAAGAGGATTATCCCGAGCGGCAAGAGTGTCACACCGAGTATCATAAGCGGTAAAAGTTGAGACCAAAGTCGCTCTGTTGAAGCGCCTTCAAGGATGGCCAGCCTCATACCCCTCAAAGCGTAAGTCGCCGGTGAGAAAACAGCGATTCTCTGCATCCAGTATGGCAAGACATCGACTTCGTAGTAGACTCCGGAAAACATGAGTAAAAGCGCTTGAAATATGTGAACAACTTGCACGCCCTTTTCTGGAGAGATCAGGGGTAGGACTGCCCCAGCCATCCCGAGACCCATGAATGACACGGAAGACACCAGCAAAACCAACCCCGCTCCGGTTAAGTTTGCCCCCGAAAGATCCAGTTTGAACAACAGCGATACCAAGATTAAAATCAAACCACTTCTCAGGATTCCATAGAGCACGCTGAAAACGCACACGCTCAAAAGGTGCGTGACTCTCTCGACCGGTGCCATGAATGTGTACTCTATCGTCTCTTCCCACCTTTCCCAAGCCACTGTTTCGGCGACCACTTCAAATAGTATAGAGAGATAACCCCACATTATTGAACCTATGAGCATGTACAACACAAGGTAATTAACATCAACTGTGGAACCAAATCTCACGAATCCAACTCCTATGAATCCTATGGTCACGGTATTGGCCACAGTGTAAGCAAAAAACACCAATTCCCATTTCCAATACCTCTTGATCAGGTTGAAGTTCCGTTCCACGAAGGCCAGAGCTGCCCTTAGCTCTCTGAACCAGCCACTCATTCACTCGACCTCCTCCACGTCGGCCTCTTCGAAACTGGTCCCTGTGTATTTCAGGAAAACGTCTTCGAGTGTCGGGTTATTTTTCTCGTTTCTCAACGCTTCACTGAGTTTTTCAGGTTCTCCGAGTGCGACGACTCTTCCGTTGTGGATTATCATGACTCTGTGACAAAGCTTCGCGGCTTCTTCCATGTCATGTGTGGAGAGAATCACGGTACTGCCATTCCTGTTCGCCTCAAGTATCAGAGACTGAACCTCACGTTTCGCCCTTGGATCCAACCCAGTCGTTGGTTCATCGAGTAACAGAAGTTTCGGTTTTGTTAGGAAAGCCCTCATTATGGCAGTTTTTTGCTGCATACCCCGCGAGAACTCCTCAACAGGATCCTTCAACCTCGAACCATCGAATCCTAAAGCATTCGCAAGCTCCATTATACGTTTCATCGCGTGCTTTCTGCTCAAGCCGTAAATCCCAGCTGAGAAGATGAGATTTTCATAAGCTGAGAGCTTTTTGAAGAAGCTCGCATCGGTTGAAACCCTGTGAATCAGTTCTCGCACCTTTTTCGAATCTTTGATCGCGTCCAGTCCGAAGATCCTGATTGTACCTTCGTCTGGGATCAGAAGTGTTGCGATCATCCTGATGAGAGTTGACTTACCCGATCCATTCGGACCGAGTATTCCAAAGATCTCCCCTTTCATTACCTCGAAAGAGACGTTCTGTACAGCACGGATGATCCGGTCTTTCTTTTTAAAGTACTTGCTCACGTTTTCAACGAGGACTGCTTCCACTCCTCTCACCCCCAAGCTCTTTGTGAGACTCAGGGCAGGACGGTTCTTCTGAAAAGATAGCTCACAATGGAGGTAAAAATGGTGAGTGTCAAAACCAAAGGAATCATTGTCTTTATGACTCTTTTCTCTTCGCCAATTTGATCTATTGAAGCGGCTGCGTTTTGAAGCTTGGATGGAGATATGGCAGAGGCAAGACCGCTACCGAAAGAAACGGCTGCGGCCATCATGAAAGGCGACAGATTCAAAGTTCGTGACGTTTGAACCGTGTACACAGTGAACATCGCGGTTGCAGAAGTTTGGGTGCCCGTTATGAATCCGCCGAAGACTCCTATGAAAGGCGTTAAGAGTGGGAAAACGTTTTTGAAAAGTCTTGCTGAGTAGCTGGTCAGTGCGTTGATCATGTTCATTTCCTCGTTCAAGAGTTGAAAGCCGTCAGTGGTTTTGACAAAACCAGAGTGGAGCATCAAGTAAGCCGTCATGAAGAAAAACGAGGCGGACCAAAAGGGTTGCCAACTTCTTTTGAAGGTTTTTCTAAAAGTTATCAGCAATTCCTTTCTGCCGAATTTGTAAAAACAGACGCTGATAAAGCTGGAGACAAAGATCCAGGTATAAGCCTGCCAAAGTAATCTCATATGAACAGGTTTCAGTGATGTGCCGAAGAAATACACTGGGAAGGACAGCTTTTCGTAAACCAGTTCTCTGATGGGTTCAAAGAGGTTGAAGAAGGATATGAAGAATATCAAAACGATCCACGGGAAAAAGGCATGAAGAAAGTCATTCAAGCGTTTTAATGATCCTGCTTCAACGGGTTTACTCCTTTTTGAGAAACTCAAAACCAGAACGATCAAAGTTCCAACGATCAAGCCGGTCAAAACAGGGGCCCTAATATAGATCGCAATGACGGCACCAAGATAAGACAAGAGTCCGACGGTCAAAGAAAAAAGATGAAGATACTTGAGAGCGAACTTCTTTCCATGTGCGGTGAGAAGGACTGCGAAAGTGATCAGGCACGAAACAACGGGCACGTAAGGTAAGAAGTACTTAGCACCGTCGATCAGATCCAGCCCAACCATGTCGCAGAACACGACCAAAGGAACTCCAAGGATCGAATAGGTGCAGAGAGAATCGTAACCCAGTGCCGATAGAGCTATCGAAGTCCTCGAACCGTAACCGAAGGCCACCAGGATCGGTGTGAGCACGGTGACTGGCACTGCTCCAACCGATGCCAGGATCGTTCCAATTCCTATCACCAGAGCGATTATCCTGCTTGCGGGTCGATCGCTCAGCGATTCTTTCATCAATCCAACTGCTTTGTTCATGGCACCGGATCGTTCCATTATCGAAAGTTGAAATAGCGAGGCAGGAACTATGAGAGAAACCGGAAAGGCAGCGACAAAACCAGCCACACATGATCTCAAAGCCACTTCAAGGGATGTTTCGAAGAACGTCAAAGAGACCGCAACAGCGCTGAGCAAGCCCAATAGAGCGGCCATGGACGTCGACAGATTGCTGAAAAGCATGACTCCCAAAACTACCAAAACTGGAGAAATGGAAAGCAATCCTCTCATTTTTTCACCAAATACAAATCATACCCCAACGCTTCCCGGTCTGGCAACATTCTTGGGAAATCTCGTTTAACACCGATTGAGGAATCATCGGAAAGCAAGAAACGTATTCACCAGGACCGGCACAAGCATTGTCACAATGAAACCATGCGCGAATGCCAAAAGTGATGTCTCTCTGTCCGTGTAGTGTGAGATAGGTCCGAGCAGCGTGTCCATCGAGGTCGCACCTGCTATCGATACAACGGCAGTTTTGGAATACCTCGAGAGAATCGGTGTCAACACGATCGCATACAGTTCCCTCATGACGTTCGAAAAGAATGCGATGGCACCGAGTTGCGTGCTGTGAAGGTTCGAAATGATGATCGCAGACAAACTGTACCAACCGAATCCGGAGGCGACGGCGAGAAGTTCAAAACGTTTCATGGGTGAGAAGAAAGAGAGAACCAAGGCTCCCGAATAAGTCCCGAGCACGGTTGCCGCGACGCTGAGCAGAACCTTCTTGATCACGTCGAATCGAACCTTTTCCTTGCTCAGGTCCACTCCAACGAGAAAAACGATGACGTAGAGAACCGCATTGACAGACCAATCAGGAAGTCTCAAGCTGGTCCATCGGCCTGCGAATACGCCAGCCACAACAGAGCTTAAAAGCAGAAGCACCATCACTTCTTTGACACCCTTTCAAAAATCACAGCGAAGATGAAACTTCCCAAGACGGCGAAACTCGACACCGCGAAAGATGAAAAGAGAATGCTCTCGAGCTTCGAGACTACGTCGTCGTTCGATCCAATCTCGACGCCGAGCGCAAAGAGAAGAAGGAAAGTCAAAACGATCAGAACTTTGTATTTTTTGATCCAGCCGGTTCTCAAAAAGCGCCCGACAAAGAAGCCCAAAAAGAACAACAGGATCAGAACAATCAGCAGCATTCTTAACACCCCTCACAACTCGATGCCCACCCTTGCGGGAATGAGCCTGTCTTGGAATCTCTTTCCGAAAATCTCAACGGCTTCACGGCCCGTGCAATGGCACGGCATGATTCTCTTAACGTTCAACCTTTCTATTTCATCGACGATCCGAGATATCTCCGAAGTTTCTTTGTCCAGCAGATGAAGCCCTCCAGCTAAAAGCCCAATCGGCTTTCCAAAGCGCTCCAACACGGTCTGTACCATCTTGATCACACCTGGATGGCAGCATCCAACCAGCACGTCTACGAACTCACCACGATCCACGACCAAGCATTGTTCGAAGATCGTCCTGTCGTTGTACCTTCCTTCGATCTGGCCAGAAGAGTGAATGCTCGGAGCTATTCGCAGCGGATCTCTGACTCTGATGACTTCAACAGAGAATCTGTCTTTGAGAGCGTCTTCAAACCTTTGGCTGAACCCTTCACAGATGTAGACCTTGATGTTCGGATTCGTCTTCAGAAGCTCTCCAAGTCCACCAACGTGGTCCCAGTGTTCGTGCGATAGAACGACGTGCTCAATTTTTGATGGATCGATGTGCAATCTTTTCATATTCCTCAGCAGGATTCGACCGCTGGAGAACGCATCGAACAGGACGTTTACACCGACCAGGAACGAAAGTCCCCAGATTTTGAAGGCGCGCTGAAGTTTCGTTGAAGCTTCGGCGACGAGGACGATGTTCATGCGCTCTCCCTCACGATCAGTTCGACATCGAGAACCACCTGTTTGGGACTCGTTCGAAGGTTCGACAATCTTTCGTAGAGCATCTCGAAGGCGACGATGCCTTCCAAGAATTTGTCGATTCTGACGGTTGTGAGGGAGGGTTGAACGAACTCCGCGTACGAAATGTCGTCGTAGCCCACCACTGCCACGTCCTCTGGGACTCTCTTTCCGAGCAATCTCAGTGCCTTCAATGCGGCGATCGCAAAAACGTCGTTGAAACAGAACAAACCATCGAAATCGATGTCTTTCAGTTCCATGATCTTGTTGAAAGCCGACTCGTAGCCTTCTTCGATCTCCACCATGGCATAAGGCTGCAGACCGAACTCTCTCAGAGCTTCCACGTAACCTTCGTACCTCATGCGGGCTACGGATTTGTACATGAACCCGTTGAGCATCAAAATCTTCCTTCTGCCTTTCGACAACAGATGTTTCGTTGCCGAATAACCACCTTTCACGTCGTTCGAGTAGACTTCGTCGAGCTCATCGTTCTCGAAGTGGACTCCGAGTATCACGAAGGGAAAGTTGAGCTTGACGAGCTTCTCGATATCCTTACTGTCGAACTGCGTTGGAGAGATGATGATACCATCCACGCGCTTCTGCAGGAGTGTGTCCACAGCCTGCATTTCGTTTATGTAATCTCTCTCCGTGTTCATCAGAATGACCTGATAGCCGTACTTTCGTGCGCTTGTCTCGATTCCTTTGAAGACTTCCGCATAGAATGGGTTGGAACTGTCTTCGAACACCACGCCTATGGTCTTCGTCGTACCCTTTCTGAAGAGAACGGCATCGGAATTTCTAATGTAGCCAAGCTTCTTTGCGATCTCCAACACCTTCTCCTTGGTCTGCGGGCTCACGTCAGGTTTGTTGTTCAAAGCTCTGGAGACTGTGTTCACGGAAACTCCCGCTTCCTCAGCTATATCCTTTATCGTGATGAACCTCTTTGCCAAAGCTCAGACCTCCCAGCTCTCGAAAGCTCCCAAAGCGATTTTCTTGTTTGACATCCAAACCACACTCTCATGGTCCCGAACATTCAAAAGCATCAGTTTCTCCCGCGTCTGGATAGCATCCACCCCACCACCGACGAACCTTGCCGGCAAAAGATTACCCAGCAAGAATGTGTAAAAGAACTCATCAGCCACCGTGGCAACGTAATATTTGTTGCCTCGCTTGGTGACACAAGGCATTCCAACGAACGGGCCTGTTTCGAAAGAGCCCAGCACCTCCGCATCTTTGACCTTGATTTTATCACACCAGAAGTTTCCACTCAACTGTAAATTCGAAACGTTCAGGTCCACCTTCTCCGTGCCCGCAAAGTCAACGATCTCGAGACCGAGAAGTCGCTGTAAACCGTACGGGAAATCTGTTCTCATCCAGTTGTATTCGTCTTTGATCGAGGTCATGCAGGTGACCAAGACGTCACCTTGGAAAGTTTCGAGTTTCTCGATGAGTTTCTCTGGTAAATACATCGCATAGGGGACGATCAACAACCTGTAGGAGTCGATCTCGTCATCGTCAAACACGAAATCGGCGTTGTAGCCGAGTCTCCTGACGCCTTTATAGATCTCCATCACAGATTCCCAGTAATTGAAGTTGCGATTCAGATGGTTTATCCTGTGAATCCACGCGTTCTCGTAGGAGAAGTAAATGGCAACCTCTTTTTGCGGAACCACGACTCCTTGTGTTTCTCGTTTGGCCTGTGCAAACTCTTCGCACCTGTCGGTCTTTTTGCCCGCGTAATCCAGCAACGCACCGTGGAACTGTTCTGCGCCCCATTGGATCTGATCGAACCTGAACACGAGCACACCGAGCGCGCCATGCAAGTGCGCTTGTTTTATCCACAGTCTCAAATATCCGTCGGGATACTGTTCGTTGATCGTTTTCCAGTTCACCCTCCCCGGTTGTTGTTCCATCACGAGGAATGGTTTCTTCTTCAAAGATCTCATCAGATCGTGGTTGGCGGCCTGCCTGAGAGGATCGTAGATCTTCGTCGAAACGTAGTTGTCCCAGCTCACAAGATCTATGTGTTCAGAAAGTTTTTTGTAGTCGAGATCGAAAAAGTCTACCATGAAGTTGTGGGTTATCGGTTTTTCGGAGTACTTTCTTATAATCTCAATCTGCATGTTCATGTAATCGATATGGATGTCGGTCGAAAACCTGAAGAAATCGAGCATCATGTGAGGATTTTCAAACGCAGGCGTGTTGATGGGCAGGACAATTTCATCCCAATCGTTGACGGTCTGGCTCCAGAATCTGTTGCCCCAACGATAGTTGAGCTCATCTATGGAAACGTATCTTTTTTTCAACCATTCGATGAACGCCCTTCGTGTCGATTCACAGTAGCAAAGCGTCGTGTCGTGACAACCAAACTCGTTGTCGATCTGCCACATGTCCGCGTAAGTTGAAAGGTGCTGAGCGTACTTCTCAACGATCTTCTTCGAGTACTCACGGTACACGTCGTTCGCAGGACAATAATGTCGCCTGCTACCCGCACCTTTCTGTCTACCGAATTTGTCGACGGGCAGTACGTGTGGATGTTTCTTGATCAGCCACATGGGTGGCGCGGCGGTGGGCGTGCCGACAATGATCTTGATGCCCGCATCTTTCAACAACTTCAAAGGTTTCTCAAGTTTTGAAAAATCGTACCGACCTTCCTCCGGTTCAACGATCGACCAGGCGAACTCTCCAACCCTCACCCACTCAATGCCTATTTCTTTCATCATTTTCACATGGTTCTCCCAAACAGACTCATCCCAATGCTCTGGATAATAATCGGCACCGTAGATCTGCATCGAATCCCTCCTCAACCCTTTATGCTACCCAAAGTGAGACCCTGAATGAAATAGCGTTGGAAGATCAGAAAGACTATAACAGGAACGGTCGCGGCGAGCAAGGCCCCGGCGGCTATGATGTTCCAACTACTGATCCATTGGCCCTGCAAGGTCGTCAAGCCAATCGTAACGGTCTTCTTCGCATCGCTTTGAAGTAAGATCAAAGACCAAAGATAATCGTTCCATATCCATGTGAATTCGAGGATACTCAGAGCGGCCACGGCAGGTTTCACCAAGGGCATGATGATCTTGGAGTAGATCTTGAAGGCACCGGCTCCATCGATCCTTGCAGCATCGAAGAGGCTCGACGGTATCGTCACCATGAAGTTACGCAAGAAGAAGGTACAAAAGCCCAGCTGGAAAGCGATGTGAAACAAGATAACACCAATCAGCGTGTCGTACAAGCCCGTCACGACGGAGAATCTGTAGACGGGAATGAGCAACATCTGAAAGGGTATCAGCATACCTGAGACGAAGATCATCAAGATCGCCGTGCGCAGTTTGAACTCGTACCAAGCGAGCGCGTAAGCACTCAGACTGGACAGAAAGAGTGTACCTACAACAGAAACAGCCGTGACAATCGTTGTGTTGATGAAATATCGACCCATTCGACCTTCAATCCAAGCGACTTTGAAGTTCTCAAACGTCCACGTTTTCGGAGGAGACCAAAAGTTTCTGAGCATGAAGATCTCGTCCATTGTCTTGAACGCGGTGAAGAACGCCACCACGAACGGTACCATCCACAGCACCACGATCAACGTACACAGAATGTAGAAAAGCGTAGCCTTCAAAGTTTTCCTCATAACCTTTCCTCCCTCTTGAGCACGTTCAATACGTAGACGAGAATGAAGCCGAGGGTGATCAAGAACTGTATCACTGCGATCGCTGCGCCGTAACCCATCCTGTAGTTGTGGAAAGCTTGGATGTACATGTAGTTCGCCATGACGCTCGAAGAATAGTAGGGCCCTCCTCTGGTCATGACGAAGACGATGTCGAACGCACGGAGTGAGTCGATGATGTTCACCGTGATCGTTATCACCATCGCAGGCCTGAGCTCTGGAAGTATGACGTACCAAAACCTCTGAAACGCGTTCGCACCATCGACTATGGCCGCTTCCACGTGTTCCCTATCGACACTCTGAAGTCCTGCGAGGAAGAGGACCATCGCGTAAGGAACCTGCCTCCACAGCGCAGCCCAAATCAGTGAGTAGGTGACGATCCTTGGATCGCTCAACCAAGGCTTGGCGAGACTTTCAAGTCCCATCCAACGCAGAAACGTGTTCACGATGCCCCCAGAAGGTTCAAGCACCCACGACCATATCTGACCTATGACCACAAAGGAAAGTGCCATGGGCAGATACACCAAAGATTTGTAGACCTTGTGACCAGGATACTTTTGGTCCATGAGCATCGCAAAGAAAAGTCCCAAAGGTATAGAAAGTATGACAAAGCCAACCATCCACTTGAAGTTGTTCAAAAGAGAAAGGATGAAATAACGATCGTTGAATAGTCGAATGAAATTTTCCCACCCGACGAATCTTGGTCGCGTCATACCGTCCCAACGTGTGAAACTCACTACGAAAGTTCGAAAGATAGGGTATATGACCCAGATGAAATAGAGGGCTAACGGCCCCGCGAGAAAGAGATAGGGCGCCAACTTTTTCTTCATTCGATCACCTCAAAAAGCCCACGGGCGAGATGCCCGCGGGCGAGGTTCACTTGCCGTAGATTCTCTTTCTCTCGGCTTCAAGTCTCTTCAATATGTCTGTGATCTTTCCAGGATTCTGCATGAACTCTATGAACGCGTTCATTCCGACTTCAGCCATCTCTGGATTGGTATCCCTGTCGTAGAACTGAGCCACACCAGCCGAGGCGAGGATCATGTCGAGACCTTTCTTTGCGTGTGCGTCAGGTGGTGCAACCGCCACGTTCGCTGCCAACCTGCCGAGATCCTTCGCGAACTTCTCCTGTGCTTCTTTGGAAGCGATGAATCTCAGGAACACGATCGCACCTTTCTTGTTGGGGGCATTCGCCGGGACCATGAAACCATCGATCGGTGTTTCCTCGTACGGTGCAACGGCTGGATCGATGATGGGGAACCTGAAGAAGTCGAGATCGTCTTTCACTTCAGTGGGCGCAACGTCTTTGATGAACTGTCCCATGTAGTACATACCAGCCTGTCCTCTGAACAGGAAGGTCGCCGCTTCCTGCCACTCGTAAGCAGTGTGGTTGGGGAGCAGGTATCCTTTGTCTATGATCTGTCTCCAGTACTCGAACACCTTCAGAAGCTTCGCATCGGTGTACGGAACTTCTCCGGCGGTGAGGGCAATGTGATAGTCAAGTCCGTTGATCCTCAGGTTCAAGATGTCGAACCAACCTGCCGCGGTCCACGGGAACTTGGTTCCGATGGTGATGGGAACTATACCGTTCTTTTTCAGAGTCTCACACACCTGTAAGAACTCGTCCCAGGTTTTCGGTTCCTTGATGCCGAATTTTTCGAAAACGGATTTTCTGTAGTAAACGCCCCACCAATACCAGCTCTGCGGGATGAAGTAGATCTTGTCTTTGTACGAGCAAGTGCTCCTGAACGCTTCGGGGAAGTAGTCCTCCCACTTCGCACCTTCGAAAACTTCTTCGACTGGAACTATCAACCCCATCTCTGCGAAGTAGCGCATCCTTTCACCCGCGAACCACGTAACGACGTCCGCAGTACCTTTCGGTGAAGCGAGCCAGGTCCTCAGGAGCACCTTGAAGTCCTCGTGTGCGAACGTGTTCACGACAACCTCGTACTCAGGATACTTCTGCTGGAAAATCTCCACGAGTTCTGCAAGGGCTTTTCTCGGAGCAGGATCGGACATGTAGCTGTTGATGACGATCCTTTCCTTTGCGAAGACAAAGACCATGATCGTGGCGAGGACGAGTACGAGAAACTTCTTCATGTGAACATCCCCCCTCACTTTGTGCCGGTAACGTTACCGGCACGATGTCCAACAAGAGTTAGCCATAGGTAAATCACGATGTCAAGTCCGAAAAATCAATAAAACCGACGAAATCGTACGTCTTAGCGTTTCCGTAGGCTTTTAATCTTTAAAAGTTCAGCGAGTCTTCCTTTTGCTCCTTGTTTCGACTCAAGTTAACAAGAAGGGTGGGCAACGCCCACCCTCGATCCTTTTTGATCTGCCTCAGTAGAGAACAGGACCAGTGATGATGGGTTCTTTTTGAATCGGATAGGTGAGAGGATACCCCATCAATCGAGCGATGATCCTTGGCACATCCGTGTTGTCAAGCCATCCTGTGAAATGTTCGGCACCAGGTCCAAAGGCGAAGATGGGAACTGGATCGCCAGTATGGTCGAAAGTTGTCCAACCGAGCAATGCCTTGGAGCTGACGTAACGTCCGAACGCGTTGGGTAAATCGTACACACTCTTTGCAGTCTTCTTTACGTTCAAAAGCTGTGAGTACTCTTCTTCACTCATGTCAATATCGTAGAATTCCTTTACTGCCGCTATGAATTTTTCTTTCTCTTCGATAGAGTGTCTAGATATGAACCAGTCGGTGTTGGCTTTGAATTTTCTAAGCTTGTCCACTTCAAGCATGTAGGTTCCCGTAGAGGTCGATAGGCCTCCGGTTTCGTGGTCAGAGCTAACAACGATGAGGGTGTCTGGGTTCTTTTTCGCAAATTCGAGTGCGACACCGACCGCCTTGTCAAACTCGACTACTTCTTTCCAAACCCCGTATGGATCGTTGCCGTGCGCCTCCCAGTCGATTTGAGATCCTTCGACCATCAAGAAGAAAGGTTCACCATCTTTAGACAGCAGTTCCAGCGCCTTCTCCACCATCTCATAGAGCATCGGTTGTTCCCCTGTCCTTTCGCTCGCAGGTGCAAGATGGCTCGAAGCGAACAACGCGAGTAACTTTCCGCCTTCAACCTGTGCCAACTCACTCTTCTTGGTGATCACAGTATAACCACGCTCTCTTGCCAGAGATATGAGATCTTTTTCATCCTTCCTGCTACTGCCTTTGACCGACGCGGGGAGGAAGTGTCTCATACCTCCGCCCATGATCACATCGAAGTCACTCTCGATCAGTTGTTCGGCGAGTTCGTTCTCCATGTCTCTGTCGGGAACGTGTCCGTAGAACGCCGCGGGCGTGGCGTGAGTGATTCTACACGTGACGACTATGCCAACCTTTACCCCATACAACTTCAAGATCTCAGCAATAGAAGGTACTGGCTCTTTGTTTGGAAGCATACCGATCATGCCGTTGTTCGTCTTGAAACCGGACGCGAGTGCGGTACCAGCGGCAGCCGAGTCTGTCACCCACGTGTTGGCGGAAAAGGTCTTGACGATCCCAACATGTTGGCTCTTCATCATGTTGAGCGGTCTTCCTTCAAGGATACTTGCAAGATACACGTGGTTGAAACCCATCCCATCACCTATGAAGTAGATGACGTTTTTCACGTAGGAAGCCAAGACGAAAGTCACGAGCAGTGTCAAGACGAGAGCGACGAGCAACCTTCTCATGTTCACACCCCCCTCACAGGATTCACGGCGCCTCTATTTTAGCAGAACTTACCTGAGAACCTATATGAGGGACTAAAATTGTCAATGGAGGGGTCGTTGTGGGAACCATTGTCGCCATCTTGCTCGGCTATTTGCTTGGAAGTTTCTTACCAGCGTACTTCATAACCAGAACGCTGCTCGGTGTCGACATACGTGAACTCGGTACCAAGCACGCTGGCACAACGAACGTCTACAGGAACGTTGGTCTTTGGCCGGCCGTTTTCACCGCCCTGTATGACACTTCCAAAGGTGTGCTTGCGTTCAAGTTGAGCTCGCTTTTGGGTTTGCCGGAGCACGTTTGCTTTGTCTCAGCGATGTCTGCTGTCGCTGGCCACGTGTTTCCCTTCTATCTTCAGTTCAGAGGTGGTCGTGGTGCGGCAACGACAGTAGGCATACTTTTGTACTTTCTTTGGACGGAATGGCTGAAGCTTCCGTTCAGCACTTTGCTATCTGATCTTTCAATCTTAGCGTTGATCGTTCTCGTTCTTTTCCTAACCTCAAGGAGGGGCGACGTGGTTGGCTTGTTCGTCCTGCCGGCACTCGCGTTGCTGGTCATGGTGAGGATGCCGGATCGTTCTCATTTCATCGTACTTCCAGTGCTGGTGCTCTTGACGATCAATCTTTACAACATAATCGTTTGGAGATTGATCAAGTTTCAAGAAGATATTAGGCCTTGGCGCGTGCTCATCCGGCCGGCAGCCTTTTTGCTTCTCATTCTCGGTTACCACATCGGAAAAACTTCCTTCATGTTCTTGATGAGTGTTTTGATCGCCATCTTTCTTGTACTTGATCTGGTGAGACTCTCCCACAGAAGGGTCGAAAGGTTCTTCCACGATGAGTTCAAGTTCAAAATGTTCAAGGAAACCGAGAGGAAGCGCCTTTCTTCGATGACTCTTTTTCTGCTCGGTGTGACGCTGAGCTATCTGTTCTTCGAAGACGAGTTGGCGATCGCCGCTTGCTCTTTTCTGATCTTAGGTGATGTGGCGGCGAAGATCATCGGTATGAACTTTGGAAAGAAGAAACTCTTCCACAAAACAGTCGAGGGTACACTCGCACACTTGGTGCTGTGTATCTACACAGCCTACGTTCTGCACGTGATGAACTTCGTACCGCTGGGGGTCGGATTGCTTGGAGCGATCGCAGCGACAATCTGTGAGGTTTTACCGTTGGCGATCAACGACAACGTTTCCGTGCCACTGTTTTCAGGAATAGTCATGAACGTTGTGAAAGGTGTGATCAGGGGGTAAAGGTGTGCGAGGAAGTTTTGCTCGCCCAAGGTTGGTTTTCTCGGCTTGTTTGAACTGTGAACCCGTCAGATACAACGCACGAATCATCGAAGACGAATTCTGCAAAAAGCTCGCAGAGCACGTCGATGTGGTCCCGGTCTGTCCTGAGGTCGGAATCGGTTTGAGCGTTCCTCGATCTCCCATAGTGATCGTTTTCGACGGTGAGAAACGGTTAATGCAGAAAGACACAGGTCAAGATCTCACGAAAAGATTGGTAGAGTTCAGCGCGGATTTTTTAGAAAAACTCGGTGCGGTTGATGGATTCGTGCTCAAGAGAAAGTCTCCATCCTGCGCTCTCTCGGACGCCACGGCTTACAGATTCTCTGAAAACAAAAAGCTCGTTTTGAAGACGTCCGGCATCTTTGCGCAGATGGCGATGGAGAAATTCTCCAAGGCCGCGTTCATAGACGAATTCAGGTTGAGGAACTTCTGGCTACGAGAGCATTTCCTTTGCAGGATCTTTGCCAGTGCGGAGATGAGAGGAATGTTCGAAGGTGGCTTTACAAAAATGGACGTCTTGAAATTTCACGAAAGGTACAAGTACTTGCTCATGGCACACAGCCCTTCGCTTTTGAAGAAGCTCGGAAGGCTCGTTTCCAATTTGAACGCTTTGACTTTGGCCGATCTTACGAGAGAGTACAGCGATCTGTTCACCATGGCTCTTACGATCAAACCAACGAAGGCTAAACATTTCAACGTGCTGCAACACATCTATGGATACTTCAAAGACAGAGTCAACGATGTTGAGAAAAGAAAACTGCTGAGCTTGCTCGACGATTTCGCAACGGGTTCGACAAGCTTGACGAAGATCAGAGCGATCTTCAGAGAATACGCGCGCAAGCTTCACATCGATTACCTTTTGGACCAGCGCTATCTGAGTCCGTATCCACTGGAGCTGGAGACAGACGTATGACTGGTCTTCAACACTCAGTGATGTAGGCTTCATAATTAAACTTACGGAAGAGCTTTGGAGAGATAATAAGATGATCAAAGATGATACTTGATCCACACTGCACATAGCCTTTTAAGTTGAAAAAACGAGCATGAGACTTTTTGTGGATCGTGTGGTAATATTAAACAAAAGGAGGTGACGTTATGAAAAGATGGTTGCTGTCTCTGATCGTTTCGGCACTGTTTCTGTCACTCGTTGCGTGCACTATCTTGACTGGCGGTTCGAATTCTTCAAAGAGCGTTGGAGTCTACCTCACCGATGCGGTGCTTCCCATTGAACAAGTTGAAAGCATTTTTGTAACGATCGATCGGATATTACTCTTGAGCGACGATGCGACCGTGGTCGTCAGCGACGAGGCAACGACCGTGAACCTTCTTGAACTCGTTGGAGAGGAACTTTACCTTGGTTCAGTTCCGGCTGGAATCTATGGCCAACTGCGTTTTGAGATCTCCAGCGCCACGATCACCGTGGATGGAACAGATCACTCGCTGAGGATCGATTCGGGATCTTTGAAGTACAATCTTCAAGGCTTCGAAGTCACAGAAGGCTCAAAGATCGTTCTTGACTTCGATCTTTCAAGATCCATCAAGGTCACAGGATCTGAAACGAGCAATCAACACGGACAAAACCCAGTGGAGTATCACATGACTCCCGTGATCAACGTGCGTTACGGCCAACTCTACGATGTGACAGGACGAGTTGTCGATCAAAACGGCAACGGAGTTCCTCACGTTCTCGTTGCACTCTTCGAAACAACTCAGTCAAGTTCAACGGCGGTGACGCTCACGCACAAAAGATCTGGCAAATGGCAAGAAGGTGAGTTCAAACTCTGCAAGGTGAGACCTGGTACTTACGAGTTGAAGCTGTACACCAATTGGCAATCTTCACAGGATCCCGAGCCAGCGACGACGATCCAACTGACCGTGACGAACCAAAGAGTCGACTTGGGTGATATACAGATCAACCCATGAAAAAAACGAAGGGGCCTTGCGCCCCTTCATTTGAGATGTTTTTCAAACCAATCGAGGATTTCTTTGAGTCTTCTCATCCTGTGAAGCGGTTTTCCACTCCTGCTCAGTTCGTGGTTTTCTCCTCTGAACATGACGAGCTTGGTTTCCACCCCATGGTATTTCAACGACGTGAACATCTGGATGCCTTCGACAAGCCAGCATCTGTAGTCTTCCTCTGAGTGAATGAACAAAGTGGGAGTCTTCACTTCATTGGCGTACCTCATCGGCGAATGCCACCACAGTTTTTCGAAGTCACTCCACGGTGTGGCTAAGTGCTGATCTTCAACGAAGAAATAGCCTATGTCCGTCGTTCCGAATTTGCTGATCCAGTTCGCGATACTCCTTTGAGACACCGCAGCCTTGAAACGATGCGTGTGCCCGATGATCCAGTTCGTCATGAAGCCTCCGTAAGATCCACCCGTGACTCCCAACTTGCTTTCATCTATGAACGCGAAATTCTTCAGACACTCATCCACGAGCTGCATTATGTCCTCGTAATCGATCGTTCCGTACTTACCACGGATGTCCGCGAACTCGTTTCCCCTGCCGTCGCTCCCACGAGGATTGCAGTACAAAACAACATAACCTTCGCTTGCGAGCAGTTGCATCTCGTGGAAAAAGACTTCTCCATAGACGGTCTTCGGACCACCGTGGATCTCCAAGACCGTCGGATATTTCTTCCCAGGTTCAAAGCCAAATGGTTTCATGATCCAACCTTCGATCGTGACACCATCGTTCGCGGTGAACGTGAAACGTTCTGGCCTCGAGATGTGTCTCTCCTTTTGAACCCACTCGTTGAACTGGCTGATCTGTTTTTCTTCCCCGACAACGAGCTCGTAGATTTCTTGGAGTTTCATGTTCCTCAAACCGACAAAGAAGATCTTCCCACTCAGCACGTCGAAACCATCGACGGAGCCTTTGTTGAACGTGAGCTGTTCGATCCTTCCTGAACCATCGATCCTGTACATCTGGGCATCGTGCCACTGTGTGCTCACGAAGTATAGGTATTTTCCATCGACTTTGAAGGTTCTGTTCGAGCCGAACCTGCAGTCGCTGTTCACACTGTTGTGAAGGCTGGCATCGAAGTCTGGTGTGAGAAGCTCAACTTGTCCGCTCGAAAGATCGAGCGAGTAGAACTTGGGATTCTCGTTGATGCCATATCTTCGCATGTCGCTTCCTGCGAAGATGACCTTGCCATCGATGAACTCTGCGAAAGTGTATCTGAAGTTGTCGGTGTGCGTGAGCTTTATCGATTCGTTCTTCTCCAAATCGTAAAGATACAGATCGTTGGATCGTTTCATCACGTGTTCGAATCGATTGGCCACGTAGAGAACTGTCCTTCCGTCCAAACTGTCTGAAAAGTGCTCAACATTTGAAAGTTCATCGCTGATGGGTACGATCTGTCCGGTTTGAAGGTTGTAGCTGAAGAGTCTTATCCTCTTCTTGTTCGTGAAGCCAGAACCGTTGGACCAGAAAGGTATTTCGTCGAGCACCTCGTAGTCTTTCTCTTCCTTCAACGTTTTGAGTACGTTTTCTCTTTCGTCCTTGGACAACTTCCAGAAATCTTTCAGCCTGTGATCATAAACAGCTGTGAACAAGAGTGTGTTCTCGTTCAATTTCTTGATCTGCTTCACGAAAAAGGGTAGTTCGAAAGTACGTTTCGCCTCGCCTCGAGTCACGTCGATCGTGTAAAACGGTGTCAAGGGTTCTCCGTTTTCCTTTCTCTTTCTGTCCTTCTCGTCCCTCCAAGAAACAAAGAGAAGCTTTGAATCGTTCAACCAGAGCGGCGAGCTGTCTTGGTTCGACGAAGTGAGCTGAGACAGTTGAGCCGTTCGAGCATCGTAGAGCCAAATGATTGACTTGTAGTTGTTGTCGTCTTGGTTCATCTCGTGGACAACGAAAGCTACTTTGCTTGCATCCGGAGAGATCGTTAGACTCGAAAGGAACTTGAACTTGAGAAGATCGTCCAGTTTGATTCTTTCCAAGAGGGCCACCTCCAATTGGTTCGCATCTGGTACTATTAGTATAGCAGGAGGTGCGATGGATGATACTGTTCAAAACTGAAGGTGAAGTCAACACGGAATCGACTCTCAAGATCGCGATAGAGGAAGCTTTGAAGACCGAGTCGAAGAAACTGCTCATCGCATCTTCACGAGGTTACAGTGCAGAGAAGGCGCTGTCGATGGTTCCAGAGGGGATCAAACTCATCGTCGTCACGCACCACGTGGGTTTCAAGGAACCAAACTGCGACGAGTTTTCGGCCGATGTGAAGAAACGCCTCATCGAGGCGGGCCACATCGTTCACACAGCAACACATGCGCTCTCGAGTGTGGAGAGGGCGTTCAGAAGAAAATATGGGGACATACATGCGGCAGAGATAGTCGCTGACGCGCTCCGTTTGATCAGTCAGGGCTTCAAAGTGTGCGTCGAGATCTCTCTGATGGCTGCCGATGCCGGACTCGTCAGGTGCGACGAATGGGTGGTTGTGTGCGGTGGCTCCAGCAGAGGTCTCGACACCGCCGTGGTGATAAGACCCGCGAACTCTTCGAGACTGTTCGACTTGAAGATAGGAAAGATCCTGTGCATGTCGTCAGAATACGCGTGATCGACAGGGCAACGATCGAATCATTCTTCGCTCAACTCGTCTTCGCTGTGTTTCGGCAACTTGGACAGTTTGATCGCGATGTAGTTTTCGTTCTTTTCAAATATCGCGAATCTGTTTCTGTTTTTCACCACGATCTCGATGAGGTTGTAACCCTCTTTCACCTTCGCCTCAATTTTCTTTCTGTCCTTCTCACTGAATTGCACACCTCTCATCTCCCAAAGAAGAACTCTTTCGGTCTGCGATAGCTCAGTTCAAAACAGAGTTCGACAGCCTCTTTCAAAGGTACCTGACCGCGCTCAACCATGTTTCCAACGACGTCGCAGAGAACCCGTCTGAACATCTCTGTCCTGGAACCGTAAGACACGAGCTTTCTCGAATCAGTGACCATGCCGACGAAGTTGCTCAGCAGATCCACCGAGGCGATGTATTCAAGCTGCGATCGCATACCCAAAGGACTATCGTTGAACCACCACGGGGCCCCCAGAAAGACGTTCTCAAAAGATCTCGCTATGGTCGCCATAACGGGTAAGTAGCTCATGTCCATACAGTAGAGGACGATCCCGAGCTTTCCATCGAAATCGTTGAAGAAATCCTTCATACCCCTCGCCACATCGACGAAGCCAGCGATTATGTCTCCGCCACTGTCAGGACCGAGCTCCTCGAAGAGCTTGGTCCTGTAATCCCTCATGGCTCCGATGTGCAGCTGCATCACCCAGTTCTTTTCGGCGTTCATCTCTGCAAACTTGTACATCATGAAGGACTGAAACTTCAGATGTTCTTCGTAAGATACACCTGATTTCAAAGCCTTCTCGAATATCTCCGACGCCACATTCTCATCGATCCTCTGAACGATTGGTTCGAGCAAGGCATGATCGCTGCACACACAACCAAGTTCGTCGAAGTGATCGTGAGTTTTCCTCAACGCGTCAAGAAAATCGGAAAGCTTTGCGATAGAAACGTTCGTGCGTTCCTCAAGCTGTGTGACGAAGTTCTTAAAGTTCGGCGAATGAACCTTGCAGAATCTGTCGGGGCGCCACGTCGGCAGTATCTTCGTTCCCTTAACTTTTTCGCGCGCGAGGATATGATAATAGAGATCTTCCACTGGATCGTTCGTCGTGCACATGATCTCAACACCCATGTTCTGCAGAAGCTTCTGCGGCTTCATGTCATCGCTTTGAAGCCTTTCTTTCGCCTTGTTCCAGATGATCTGCGCGGTATCTTTCGAAATGATTTCATGGATGTGGAAGCGCCTTTTCAGATCCAGATGGATCCATTCATAGGTTGGATTGCCGACGAATTTCGGAAAGACCTCAGCGAGCGCGAGCCATTTTTCGTAATTGCTGGCCTTTCCAGTGATCTTTTCTTCAGGAACGTTCCTTCTCCTCATCAGCTCCCACACGTAGTGGTCTGTTGCGGCCTCCGCTTCCCAAATGTCGTTCCAGCCTCTGTTCTCAACGATTTCTTTGGCATCGCTGTGGTTGTGTGCGTCCACTATTGGAAGATCCTTCACCAAGGGATAGATTTCCCTCGCAGTTGGATTGGTCAAAAGATAGTTCTCATCCAAGAAGGCCATTCACTCAACCTCCCTCACACGTAAATCTTTTCGACGTGGGGACAAGTCATCGCTCTCAACAGGGCTGCATACGTGAGTCTGAATTTCATTGTGTCTCCCACGCGGATCGATCTGTCCACATCGCTGATATCAACGATTGTGTGATCGCTCGATGCGTGTATAACTTCTACCTTCTCGTCCAACGGTTTTAACTGGCCCGGCACGGTGTCTTGCTCTCCGAGTGCAAGTATCGCCCTTCGCCGCCAACCTTTGTCAAAGAAGTTTGGCTTCCTACCAAAAGCATCGAAACCCGTTTCGCCCACTGGAACGGACGGTTTGGTCTTCAGCTCTATCACTTCCGCTTCAAGTATGAACGCATCTCTTTCAAGCCAGCTTATTTCTCTATTGTTCGTCACATCCGTACCCAGATAGATCGCTTCCCCCACCCTGAACTGGTTCACACCCTGTGGGAGCCTTTCCTCTTCAACCAGTTTCAAAGCCGACGTGTTGCCACCAGAAACTATGGGGAAGGACTTTTTGGTGAGCCTTTCAACGTTATCTCTGATGTTCAACAACATTCTCATGTTTTCCTCGCTCGCCAACACCCCACCGTAACAACCAAGGTTTGTCCCCACACCACAGAGCTCAGCCCAGTCACACATTTTCGCGGCTTGCACCACTTCTTCCACCGCATTTTCGTACCAGACTCCCTCCCTGAGATCACCCACGTCGACCATGTAGATCAGCTTCGTTCTGTGTTTCTTTTCTCTGCAGAGTTCCTCTATTTTCCTCACAACATCGAGTTCAGAAACAAGGATATAGTCGCACAGACCAACAATGCTATCTATTTCGCTGAGCTGGGGTATTCTGAGCATCATGAAAGGCCCAGTCACACCACTCGAGATCAATCTTTCAACGTTTTGAATTCTCGACTCACCTATGATCCGAACGCCAGCTTCACGTAGCACTCTTGCGATGTTTGGATCGCCCAGTGTGACCTTCGTGACTGCGACCAACTCGATTCCATGTTTCGATAGAAATTCAAGCACTCTCTGCGCGTTCGCACGTATCTTGGAAAGGTCCACGTACAGTCTGGGTCTCATCGCAGATCGTCCTTCATCCCTATTTCGTTCAGGATTATGAAATCTTTGTCCCGCCAATTTTTCTTGACCTTCACATGCAGATCAAGGTATATCTTTTTAGCGGTGATCTGCTCCATCTCGAGCCTGGCGAGCGTGCCGATTTGCTTTATCATCCTACCGTCCTTGCCTATGAGTATTCCTTTCTGCGAGTCCCTCTCGACGTAGATGGTCGCGGCCACGTACATCACCCCGTTTTCCCTCTCAGTTATCTCATCCACGATCACCGCAACGCAATGTGGAACTTCGTCTCTCGTGAGCAACAGAACCTTTTCACGGATGATCTCTGCGAACTGGAACGAGAGTGGGCGGTCCGTAACCGTGTCGGGCGGAAAATACATTGGACCATCCGGCATAGCCGACTTGACAGCTTCGAACAGCTCTGCGATTCCCTCGTTTTTAACCACACTGGTGAAGAAAACCTTTTCAAACTCGTATTTCTCCTTGGCCAGCTCCGCCCATCGATGGTAATCCTCAGCGAGGTCTATCTTGTTGATAACCAGGAACGTTCTGTTCTTGGAAGCCCTGAGGAGTTCAACGATACGTTCTTCGGGCTCTCCCAGACCCTTCGTTGCGTCCACAACGAACAGTATCAGATCCACACCTTTCATCGCCTGTATCGCGGCCTCGACCATGAAGTGTCCCAACCTGTGCATAGGTTTGTGGATTCCAGGTGTGTCGATGAAGATGATCTGGTGTTCAGAATCGGTGTAAACACAACGTATGCGATTACGCGTCGTCTGTGGTTTCTCAGTCACGATGAGAACCTTTCTTCCCACGAAGCTGTTGATCAGACTGGACTTGCCAACGTTTGGTCTTCCAACGAGTGTGACGAAACCAGACTTCAAATTCATCCCTCCCTGAGTTTGAAAGCACGTGGTAGAAGCTCAGAGACTCGGGTTCTGACCACTTCTCTCCTTGTGTTGACGAGCAGAACTTCAAAATCTCCGAACTCACTCATGACCTGCCTGCATGCACCGCACGGGCTGACGGGCGAGTCTGTGTTCGCAACAACAACGAGCTTCTCGAATTGTACCTCACCTGCCGCAACAGCTGAGAATATCGCCACCCGTTCCGCACAGATGGATAGACCGAACGATGCATTTTCCACGTTGCAACCTGTGAAGATCCTGCCAGACTTCGTCAAAAGTGCTGCACCGACCTTGAATTTGGAGTAGGGTGCGTAGGCTTTGCTCATCGCTTCAATCGCTTTTTCTATCAACTTGGTCTCGTTCATTCGTTTCTCCCCTCTTTATCGTCATCAAAACTCTTTCTATCTTACTCTTAGTCGCGGCGACAATCTTGAAGTGAAAGCCGTTCACGTCCAGCTCTTCGCCGACGGAAGGAATCCTCTGAAATTGTTCGAGCAGATAACCTGCAAGTGTTTCATGCTCGGTCGGTGGAAATTCGACGTCAAGTTCTCTCTCGATGTCGTTCAAAGGTGTCGTGCCCCTCACCATATAACTGTTCTCTGTCACCTTCTTTATCCCACTCGTCTCGTCGTAGTCGTACTCGTCCATGATCTCTCCTACGAGCTCTTCGAGGATGTCCTCCAGCGTTACGATGCCTGCAGTGCCACCGAACTCATCCACCACGATCGCCATGTGCATCTTCTTCTCCTTGAACACCCTTAACAGCGTGCTCACCTTCATGGTCTCAGGCACGAATATGGGTTCTCTCATGATTTCCGAAACTTTCTTGTTTCTGGCGACTTCCCATCCCAGCTCTTCGATGAGCCCCACGGCATCCTTCACATAGCAGATGCCTACGATGTCGTCGATGTCTTCCTTGTAAACAGGGATTCGTGAATAACCCTCTTCATTCACAAGTTTGATGAATTCTTCTATCGTGGCGCTCTCACTGATGGCAACCACGTCCACCCTGGGCGTCATGATCTCCTTTATGTCGGTCTCGCTCATTTCGAAAGTACGCTCGACAATCATTCCTTCCTGTTTGCTTATCGTACCACCCTCGGTGCCAGCGCTCACGGCGTTGATAATGTCTTCAGTGGTTATGAACGGTGCATCCTCCATCGCCTTGCCACCCAGCAGACGCACCAACAGGTTGCTGATGTGGAGCAGCGGGTTTATCAAAGGAGCAAGAACTCGATCCAAGAATCTCAACAGCCTGTCCACGCGCTGGTACACACGTTCAGAATACTCCCTCGCGTAGATCTTCGGAGAAATCTCCCCCACCACGAGCACGATCAGCGTGACGAAGATCGTTCCAAGCAAAGCCACGAGACCCTCATTCAGATTGCTGAACAACCTGACGAACAGCAACGTGGCGACAGACGAAAGCATGAGATTGACGAAGTTGTTCATGATCAAAACCGCGGTCAACATACGGTTGACTCTGTGGATCGATTCTTGCTCGTTTTTCTTGATCAGTTTAAGCCTGCTCAAAGACGTCAGGGCCGTCTCCGAGGCTGAGAAAAGTGCCGAAAAGGCCAGTAGCAAGATCATTATCAAAAGCTGCAACAAACTACCGTAAGGATCCTCCACCAGAAAACCACCTCCAGTTTAATAATGATACTTCTGGTTGCTCAGAATCTTAAAACTTCTGAAAAGTTGCTCCAGAAGAACTATCGTTGCGATTCGATGCGTTAACGTCAGCTTTGAAAGTGAAATTCTTTCGTTTGCCCTTTTTTTCAAACTATCGTCCACACCGAGGGGCCCACCCACCAAAAAAACGAGTTTGCCTCTGGTCATGATGAGTTCAGAGATGTGATGAGCGAAGGAAATCGAGTCAAAGTCCTTACCGTGCTCATCCAGAAGGATGAGGTGATCGTCGTCTCTCAACATTCTGAGAACCTTCGCCGAATCTCTCTTCAGAGAGGAGGTGTCTTCGATGTTCTCGTGCCCCAGCTCGAGCAGTTTCACCTCGTGGAACTGCGAAAGCATCTTGACATATTCGTTGGCGATCTGCGCGAAGTCCTTCAGCTTGCCCAGAACGAACACATCAATTCTCAAAAACCTGACCTCTCTTCACAACAGCTTTGGGAGTCAGGCCAATCATGTACGGAAGTGTGAGAAGATTCGCATCATCATACAGGACCAAATCTGCTTGCTTTCCAACCTCAACAGTTCCGATTCTTTCGGAAAGACCGAGCACACAGGATGCATTGAGCGTGAAAGCTGTAAGTATTTCTTCTGGGGACATTTTCAGATATCTCACGGCCAAATGCATGACGAACGTCGGCTCCAGCGTGGGACTCGAACCAGGATTGAAATCACTTGCGATGGCTACGGGTACGTTCGATTCAATGAACTTTCGTGCCGGTGCATACGTTTCATTCAAATGGAAACTCGTCGAAGGCATCAAGACTGCGATCGTTCCCGACCCGGCCAACGCTTGGATGGCGTCTTCGTCTATCTTTAAGAGATGATCCGCAGAGACGGCCTTCAACTCCGCAGCGAGCCTGCTCGCTCCTATGTTCGATATTTCGTCCGCGTGAATACGCAACTTGAAGCCCTTTTCTAATGCCTTCGTTAAGAAGGTTTTTGCTGATTCCACGCTGAAGGCCCCAACATCGCAGAAGATGTCAACGAAGTTTGTGTAGTTCTTGACTTCGTCCAGCATGTCGATCAACTGATCGACATACTCACCCTCGTTCAGACCTTTGGGAATGGCGTGCGCACCGAGAAAAGTGGAAACGATGTCCTGCGGGGCAATCTTGGAAAGTTTGTCGATCACGTTCAGTTGTTTCAACTCGTTTTCCCTGTCGAGTCCATAGCCGCTCTTGCACTCCACGGTCGTTACACCCTTTTTCAAAAGTTCCCTCAGAAACCTCAGATTAAACCTCAAAAGGTCGGTTTCTGAAGCCTTTCTCACTTTTTCGACGGTCTCAAACAACCCCCCACCCGAGCTGTGCAGCTGCAAATAGGTCGCTCCACCCACGCGCTTGAGAAAATCGTTCTCCCTGAAACCGTAGAAAGGTATGTGCGTGTGACAGTCGACGAAGCCAGGGACCACCAGATCTGCTTCGACGAACCTGACAAAGCTCTTTGGTTTCGACGTGGAGATTTCGACTATTTTTCCACTCTCGATCCAGATGTACACACCTTCCAAGAGCTCGACTTGAGACATGTCCTGTCCTGATTTCGGGCCGTTACCCTTCGGTGTACAAAGTTTGTCCGCAGCAACGATGAGTTCTATCATTGCTCCACCTCTTTCAGTTTGTTGGCAAGTATCTCGAGGATCTTGCTCTCGATGATCCTGTTCATGTCAAAGTCGTCGAGTTGCAAATAGAACTGGGCAACTTCGAGCATCGCCTGCATCGGAACCATACCTATGATCTCCGTACCCACAACGGGCACGCCGTATCTTTCCGCTTCTCGCTTTATCGTTTCGAAGACTCTGAACAAGGGACTCTTCTTGTAGTTCGTCATGTTCATCGATACCTGAACCATGCCCTTTTCCTTCAAGTCCACGGCGATCGCCTTGACGTACCTGTACCCACCGCTGATGTGTCGTACGGCCTTCGCAATCTTTTCGGCGATCTCTATCCTCGTCGTTCCCAGATTCACATTGAACGCTATCAGATACTCCCTCGCCCCCACTGCGGTTACACCCGCTGTTGGGTGTACTTCTTCTGGCCCGAAGTCTGGTTTCCAGCGCGGATCTTTGATCTTCTCGAAGAAACCTTCGAACTCGCCTTTCCTTATGTCCGCCAAATTTTCCCTGTGAGGAGCTGTCGCCGACCTTTCGTAAAGAAAAACGGGTATATTCAGTTCGTCACCTATCCGCTTTCCAAGTCTTTTCGACAGTTCCACGCATTCTTCCATCGTGATGTTCATAACCGGCACAAGAGGTATAACGTCCGTCGCGCCCATCCGCGGATGTTCTCCTTTGTGCGTCCTCAGATCAATGAGCTCCATGGCCTTCTTGGTCATCCTGAAGAGCGCCTCCAAAAGTGGCTCGGGTGAACCCACCAACGTCACCACGGACCTGTTGTGGTCGATGTCCATTGACCAGTCCAAGATCCACACGTCCTGAACTCCTTCAGCCTGAGCAATTATTTGCCTAACGATCTCTTCGTTTCTTCCCTCACTGAAGTTCGGTGCAGATTCGACTATCTTCACACACTCCACCTCCCACGTTCACTACAGTGATTATACTCGAAACACTGTGCTATTATGATTCTTGGAGGTGTACGAGATGACTGTGGTCATCAGGCTGATTAAAACTGCCATCACTGTTGCTGTCGCTTATGGTGCTTATCGGTTCTTATACGCAAGCATACTCAAAGGTGCGGAAAGACTCGGTAAAGAACTTCGAATGAAAAACACGCTTCGGATCATACTCCTCACGATTACTTTTGTTATCGCTCTTATGGTTGTCCTGGGAATCTGGCGAGTGAACTTGTTACCCTACGTGACGGCCCTTGGAATCGGTGGAATCGCGGTCGGTTTGGCAATCCAGGAACCACTTTCGAACTTCATCAGTGGTTTGTTAGTGATATTCACAGGGAAGCTCCACGAGAATGACGTCGTTGAGATAGATGGTATCACCGGTATCGTCGAGGTTGTGAACTACAACCACACAGTACTGCGGACTTTCGATGGGAAACACGTCTTGGTGCCCAACAAGCAGGTGTGGAATCAAAGACTTATCAACTACTGGCCCACGAACGTTAGAAGATTCACCCTGAAGGTTTCAGTTTCCTACGGAAGCGATCTCGAAAAAGTCTTGGAGATACTCAGAAAATGCATTGAAGAAGAACCATTCGTTGAGAAGTCCCCAGAACGGTCCAACTCGATTGTTTTCGCCGAATTCGGTTCATCCTCGATAGACTTCAATGTGAATTTCTGGGTCCAGCGTCAGAACTATTTCGATGCTCTCAACAGTTTGGCAAACAGGATCAAGAGAGAACTCGAAGCCAATGGCATCGTGATACCGTTCCCGCAACTCGATGTGCACATCAAGGAGAGAGTGGTTTGAGAACGAGACCGACGGATCTCATCTTCTGCGCCATGGACACGGAAACAACGGGTACCGATCCTCTGGCCGGCGATCGCATAGTAGAAGTCGCCATGGTGCCCATCTACAAGGGCAAGATTCTCTACAGAGGGATCTACCATTCTTTGGTGAACCCGCAGATACGAGTCCCAGCCACGATCGAAAAGGTGCATGGTATAGGGAACGAACAGTTGCAGAACGCACCGAGCATGGACGAAGTTTTCGACAAGATTCGCAGTTACATAAGCAGGTCGGTCATGATCTTTCACCGTGCGGAGTTCGACCTGACCTTTCTCGATTTCACGGCCAAGGATGTTGGAACTTTCCTTCCCACTGTGCGTTTCTTGGACACTTACGAGATCGCCGAACTGCTCTTCAGGGAGAGAAAGACTCTCTCCTGGCTCGCAAAACATTACGATCTTCCAGCACCCACACACAGGGCCCTGGATGATGCGATCATCACTGCGAAGATTTTTTTGAGAATGACTCGTGATTTGAGGATGGACGTTACCGAATTGGTGAAGACATGGAGTGGTGAATGATGGTTAAGAACTACGTTCTGGACACCAACGTTTTGGTCCATGATCCGGAGAGCATCTACAGTTTCGAGGATAACAACATCGTCATACCCCTTCCGGTTCTCGAAGAGCTCGATTCGCTCAAGAGAAGATCTGACTCAGTGGGCAGGTCGGCAAGGCAAGTGGTGAGAGAACTGGACAGGCTCAGACAGTCTGGAGATCTTTCCAAAGGCGTGCGTTTGGAAAACGGAGGAACGTTGACAGTGATGAGCCTGACAAACCTCAGGGAAGACTTCGTCGAGTATTTTCGATCCAAGTACATAGACAACTGGATTCTCGCGTATGTCGTGAGACTGAGCAGAACGAGTTCGATCCCGACGATACTGGTGAGTAAGGATATAAGTTTGCGGGTGAAAGCCTCCGCATTGGGCATCCAGGCACAAGATTATCTGACGGACAGATCCAATCTCGCGTTGCTTCCAGATGGCTACAGAATGTCTGAAAGAACCATCTCGGAAGGGGAATCGCTGGACGGCTTTCTCGAGAACGAGTACATCAAGAGTCCCAACGGGTACTTCAAGGTGAAGCAAGGCAAGGCAGCGAAGTTGTCTTTGGACCTTTCGAGCACGATCTGGGGCGTTCAACCTCTGAACGAAGAACAGCTCTACGCTATGGACGCAATGATGGACGACGATGTTTCTTTGGTAACGCTGGTTGGAATGGCTGGGACAGGTAAAACACTCATAGCACTCGCCTGTGCGCTGGAAAAAACGATCAACCAGAAGAAATACAGAAGGATCATCGTGGCGCGTCCACTCGTTCCCATGGGCAAAGACGTGGGATTCTTACCCGGTTCGCTCGAGGAGAAGCTCGAGCCTTGGATGCAACCGATCATGGATAATCTGGAATTTCTCTTCGATCGTGTGGAAATGAGTCTGAAGGAGTTTCTGAAGAAGAACGTCATGGAAATAGAAGCACTCAGTTTCATAAGGGGAAGAACCATACCGAACCAGTTCGTGATCATAGATGAAGCCCAGAACCTGACGCCACACGAGGTGAAAACCATTCTCACCAGGATCGGAAACAACACGAAGGTCGTATTGTGCGGTGATCCATACCAGATAGACACACCTTATCTGGACAAAGACAGCAACGGCTTGGTGTACGCGGCCAGCAGGCTGATCGGCAACCCCCTCGTAGCGCACATCACTCTGAAGATGGGGGTTAGATCTGCTCTGGCGAGCCTGGCCGCGGAGAGATTGTAGGAGGGACAGGATGGCGAACGTTGTCATAGAAACTCAGAATCTGGTCAAGAATTTCGGAAAAATTTGTGCGGTCAAGGATTTGAACCTCAAGGTTTTTCAGGGTGAAATCTACGGTTTTCTCGGTCCAAACGGAGCCGGAAAGACGACGACGATCAGATTGCTCACCGGAACGCTCAAACCCACTTCCGGAACTGTTCGCGTGCTCGGCATGGACATGAAGCAGGACGAGATAAAGATCAAGAGATCGATCGGCGTTGTTCCCGACGAACCACGTATGTATTCGAACCTGAAGGGTTACGAGTTCCTAAACTTCATCATCGAGATATTTGGTCTGGACAAGCGAACGATGCATGACAGGATCGAAGAGCTCTCCACAGCCTTTGGAGTGAACTATCTCGACAAGTACATCTCCGACATGTCTCATGGAATGAAACAGAAACTGCTTTTGATGAGTGTGTTGATGAGAAAACCTAAGGTGATCTTTTTGGATGAACCAACCGTCGGCTTAGATGCCAAATCTGCGAAAATACTGAAGTTGTTGCTCACGAAGTACGCATCGGAAGGTTGCACGATCTTCATGACGACGCACGTACTCGAGATAGCAGAAAAAATGTGCTCGCGGATAGGTATCATAGACAAAGGTTTGCTCATCGCGGAAGGCACGATGGACGAACTGAGGAAGCTTGTGAAAGACAACGTGGCGAGCCTGGAAGATGTTTTTCTGCGCCTGACTGCGACAGAGCAAGACATACTTCAGATCGTTGAGGAGCTGTGATTCATGCGCCGGTTGTTCGTGCTGTTGAAGTACGGGCTGTGGACAAACTATCGTCAAAGAAGCGGCAGGGCACGGCGGTTGCCCGGTTTTCTCGTCACGATCGCTGCCTCTTTCATGATCGGTCTTCCGTTGGGTTCGATCTTTTTCGAAACGTTCAAGATCTTGTCGTCCGTCACAATAAATTCCCACGATTTATCAGCTTTGCTGATTCTCCAATGGACGTTGCTGAACGGTTTTCTTTTCCTGACCTCGTTCGTACCAAGTTTGATCAACTCGTTTTCACGAAACGAAGAGATTCAGTTGTTGCTGACATTTCCTATGAGACGTTGGACGATCGTGGCCTATCAGATGATTTTGACACTCTCGATGCAATCTTTTCCCGTTGTGATGTATCTGTTCGTTTTCCCTGCCTACGTTGTGGCACGCGGAGAAAATCTTTTTCTTGGCCTGATCGTTGCCTTTCTGTTTGTGCTTCTCATGCTCTCGATTTCTGTGCTGCTCTCCTGTGTCTTTGGCCTGCTCTTGAGCAAGTCCGTCGCAAGAAGGGTTACAGTGGTGGGCTTGATAGCCACCGTGGTGCTGTTCTTCCTCGCGACGCAGTTTTTACCGAACTACGTTCAGGTCTTACTCACACGTGATCCTGGGACCTTATCAGCGACACTCGTCAAGCTGACGCATCCTCTGAACATCTTCGCGTGGCCCATCAAAGCCTTAGATGAACCAGTGTATTCTCTGCTGATGCTGGCGTTCTGCTTTCTGTTAGTCTTGCTTTCGTCACCCGTGGCCGAGAAACTGAGTTTCGAACAGACCAGCTCTACGGGGAGGGCGAGGAACAAGGCTTTCAATGGTGGCAGAATGTTCTGGAAAGACTTCAAACTCATGGCGAGGAGTGAGCAGGGTTTGTTCACGCTGGTCTATCCAGTCATCTTCGCCGTTCTGTTCGGACTTTCGCTCAAATCTCCCATCCCTGCACTTTTGATCTCGATGGTGCTGAGTGGAACTTACGTTGCGTACAATTCTGCCATGCTGACCAAGCAGGAACTCGCTGTCTGGCCTCTACCGCTTGTTTTTCCGTTGAGGGACGTGGACATCCTCTTGCCGAAGCTGTTTGTACCATCCTTTATCTACTGGGGCCTGTTTTCAGCACTGCTGGTGTTTTTCAAATTCTGGTTCTCAATGTCTGCCGCGGCCTTCTTGCTTGTGCCAACGGTGTTCGTTACGTTCGTCTTTTCTTCCACACTGGGTATGTTCTTCTACCTCAAACAGCCTTCAAAGGCTGAGCCTTCCAATCCCTCCCGTGTTCTGAACACCACAAAGGTCTTGATCGTTCAGGGATTGTTGTTGCTGACTTCGCTGGTTTACATCCTGCCTGTGCTGCCATCCCTTCAACTCGCACTGCTCGAATTTCTCAAGATTCGCACCATTGTCTCATTCGTCGTTTACATGGGGCCCTTGGGTTGTGCCCTGACGCTTGCCTTTTTTTCGAAAAAACTCTTTAATCGGGCGAAAGAACTGTTTCAAAGAGTCGAATAGTTTTCGAAGCGAACTTTCTGGTACAATCTTTCCGGGGTGAATTTCGTGGACAAACTCGTGGAAAAGTTGATCGAACTGTGTTCTGTTCCAGGAGTGTCAGGGAGAGAAGAAAAGGTTCGACAACATTTGATCGAGAAGCTGGAGGTTCCCCACCGTGTGGACAATGTTGGAAACCTCATCGTGGAGCTCGGTGAAGGAGAAAAAACTGTTGCGCTCATGGCACACATGGACGAAATCGGTCTGATCGTTACCGGCGTGAACAACGATGGAACGCTTAATTTCAGAAAAGTAGGAGGCTTCGACGACAGGATCCTCGCAGGTTCGCACATTCAGGTCGTGACTGAATCAGGAATATTGGAAGGTGTGATCGGCATCACACCACCACATCTTTCAAGCCAGCAAACAACTGAGAATCTGAGAATAGACATCGGTTGCAGGAGCAAAGATGAAGCCGAAGCGCTCGGTGTAAAGGTGCTGGACTACGCGGTCTTCAAAAAACACGCGAGCTTGCTGAACGGTGAATTCTTTGCGATGAGATCGCTCGACGATCGTTTCGGCTGTCTGGCGTTACTCGAGGTTTTGAACGGAGTGAAAGACAAGAAGCTCGACAAAAAAGTCTACTTCGTTTGGACGGTTCAAGAGGAGATAGGCCTTAAGGGCGCCAAAGCGTTCGTGTCGAACCACAGGATAGACGTGTGTTATGCGATCGATTCTTTCGCGTGTTGTTCAGTCCTCACCGGAGACGTCGCCGTGGGCAAAGGACCAATCTTGAGAATGCTGGACAACAGCGCCTTTGCGAACTACGATCTTATGAGACAGATCCTGAACCTGGCTGAAAAGCACAGTCTCCCAGTGCAGGTTGGCGTGACAGGCGGGGGCACTGATGGTTCTGTAGCTATGGAGTTCGGAGCGAAGATGGTGCCCATAACGCTTGCAGTCAGATACCTGCACACTCCTGCAGAATGCATTTCGATAAAGGATCTGAAGAACCTGATAGAACTTCTGATTGTTCTCGTTACAGAAAACGTGTAGGAGGAATGCGCCTTGCTGTACTTTCTCGTCTTTTTGTCTGGAATCGCGTCGGGCTTTTTAAACGTTGTGGGCGGTGGTGGAAGTCTCATAACTCTGCCTCTGTTGACGTTGCTGGGTATGGATCTGAGCATTGCAAACGGTACGAACAGGATCGCCATCCTGATGCAGAACATAACGGCGGTCCGAAGCTTTTACAAAGATAAAGTGTTACCCGTGAAACTGTCTTTGCTGTGTGCCATTCCCGCAACGATAGGTTCGATCGCGGGGACTTACGTGGTGGTGAACATACCTCAGACTCTTCTGAAAAAGATCGTAGGTGTACTACTGCTCGTGATGGCCTTCTTCATTATTGCGAAGCCTTCCATGTGGTCCGGACAGAAGAAAGAACGGTTGAACGTTGCACTCATCGTTCTGGCCTTTTTTGGCATCGGCTTCTACGGTGGCTTCATTCAGGCAGGAGTTGGCTTTTTCTTCGTCTTTTTCACCGCCGTGTTGCTTGGACTCGACCTGGTGAAGAACAACGCGCTGAAGGTTTTCATAGTTCTACTGTACACACCGTTTTCGTTGCTCATATTCCTTCTCAACGGGAAGGTGCAGCCGTTGGCAGGCGTTATCCTCGGTGCGGGCAGCATGATTGGGGCTCAACTCGGAGCGAAGTTCGCGGTGAAAAAGGGCGTTAACTGGCTCAGGTACATCTTGCTCGCAACGGTTGTTGCCAGCGGTGTGAGTTATCTGATTTGAGAAAGACTCTCCAGATCGAGCTGTAACGATTTGACGATCCTTCTGGTGAGAAAGTAAGCGATCATCGCGAAGGCCAGGATCCCGTAGGTGTTTCTTATCCCGATCGCATTTGCTAACAGGCCGAAGAGGAAGGTACCAGCTGGTGAACCTCCGGTGTTGATGAGCGCATAGAGAGACATGGTCCTGCCACGCATGTTTGGAGGCGAAAGATATTGAGTCCTTGTATTTGCCGTGTTGAAGAAGATCGTCTGCGCGGCACCGTTCAGGAAAGACATAACGTACGCCGCCGGTGGGTAGAGGAAGGAAACTAAGGTGCTCAGTCCGATCCACAGTATGAAGCGTTCTTCTTTGAACTTTATCACCGTGTCGATTTCGAGAGAGCCCGCGAGCATGGCACCAACGAGCGCTCCAAGTCCCATCGATCCCATGATCAACCCATAGCCTGTGAGTCCCGTCTTCACAGCACTCTTCGCGAACGCCTGCATCAGCATGCTGTAAGGCATGCCGAAAACGGCGTAAATCGTCGAAGAAAGAAAGGTGACCAGCAAAACCTTGCTGGATGCCACGTAGCGTATGCCAGCCTTCAGATCTGCAAAGAAATCCCTTTGAACGTGCTGTTGCACAGGTTTCTGTACTCTTATGAACATCAGAGAGACGATCAATGGCAAGAACGTCAAGGCGTTCACCACGAAACCGAACCCCAAACCTTTGTATTCGACCACGAACCCTGCAATGGAAGGTCCTATCATCCTTGCTAAGTTGAATATCATGGCATGGAGGGCGAGTGCGTTCGAAAGCAATTTCTTTGGAACAATGGATCCAATGAAGCTGTTACGCGATGGCAGATAGAAGGCCTGGGAAATTCCCATCACGACGCTGAGCACAAGCAGCTGAACGGCGTTCAAAACGTTCCTGTAAACCAGATACGCCATGAGTGTCGCATTGAGTGCATCCGCGATCTGTGTGAAGAGCAGAACGTTTTTAGGACCAAACCAGTCTATGATCACGCCACATGCAGGAGAAAGGATGACCGTGGGAAGTCCTTTGAGCAGGGCGATCAAACCAATAAACCCCGCTGCTTTGTTTTCAGCAAAAAGGTTGACAGCAACCCAGCCCCTGAGTGTGGTATCAATCCAGGTGCCGATCAAAGAGATACTCTGTGGTAACCAAAAAAGGAAATAGTTCCTGTTCTTCAGTGCACGAAAAGGATTAGAATATTTCGCCATGCGAACTATGTATACACCAATCGTGTTAATTGATGCGGCACCACAGATTAAAGTTTTCTTGAAGCTCAGGGGTCAGATACTGTGACAATGAGGATGCGAAAGTGTGTGGATTAAGTTAATTCACACGATTATCGTGCGATGATTGTAACATAGAAGCGTCACATTCGTTTCGAACTCTGCCCTTCACTTAATTGATTTGGACCTCGACATGACGTATCATGAAAAGAGGTGTTGTCCATGTTCGAAAATCTTCAGGAGAAACTTTCGAAGATCTTCAAAACGATCACTGGGCAAGGAAGGCTGACGGAGAAGAACATCAACGAGGCCGTGAGGCAGGTCAAGCTGTCCCTGCTCGAGGCCGACGTCAACTACAAAGTGGTCAAGGATTTCGTCGAGAACGTTAAACAGAAGGCGTTGGGAGAAGAAGTTCTCAGAAGTTTTACACCAGATCAGCAGTTCATAAAGATCGTCAGAGACGAGCTGATCAACATAATGGGACGTGCCAACGCACCGCTTGAATTGAGGCACCATCCTTCCGTGATCATGCTGGTTGGCCTTCAGGGCAGCGGAAAAACGACAACGGCAGGCAAGCTCGCACTCCACTTGAGAAAACAGGGCAGAAGCCCCATGCTCGTTGCCGCCGACACGTACAGGCCTGCAGCTATAGACCAGCTGGAAAAACTTGGTAAGAGCATCAACATCCCAGTGTTCTGCGGAGACAGGAAGAACGCGATTCAGATAGTCAAAGGTGCTCTGAAGGCTGCTCAGGACCTTCGCTGCAATGTTTTGGTGCTCGACACCGCCGGAAGGCTTCACATCGATGACGAGATGATGAAAGAGCTCGAAGATATAAAGGCACTCACCAATCCGGACGAGATACTCATGGTCATCGACGCGATGGTTGGACAGGATGCGGTGAACTCGGCGCTGGAATTCGACAGAAGACTTTCTCTGACGGGTTTCATAGTGACCAAGCTGGATGGTGATGCCCGCGGTGGAGTGATCCTGTCGATAAGCTATGTTACGGGGAAACCCGTCAAGTTCATTGGTGTGGGAGAAAAACTTGACGCATTGGAACCGTTCTATCCTGACAGGATCGCCGGTAGGATCCTCGGCATGGGCGATGTGCTGAGTTTGATAGAGAAGGCTGAAAAAGAGCTCGACAAAGAAAAGATGGAAGCGACGGCAAAGAAATTGCTTCAGGCACAGTTTACGCTGGAAGACTTTCGCGAGCAGCTCAGAGAACTCAAAAAACTTGGACCACTAAGCTCGGTGTTCGAAATGTTGCCTGGTGCTCCAAAAATCGATGTGAACGCGAGCGAAAAAGAACTCAAGAAAATTGAAGCGATCATCAACTCCATGACAGCCGAGGAGAGAAAAAACCCCAGGATTCTGAATGCCAGCAGAAAGTTGAGGATCGCAAAAGGTAGTGGTACAACGGTTCAAGATGTCAACAAGCTGCTGAAATCTTACGAGCAGATGAGGGAACTCATGCAGAGGTTCAAACATGGAAAGCTGAAACTGCCCTTCGGGCTTTGAGGAGGTGTTCACGTGGTAAGGATCAGACTCACAAGGTTAGGAAAGAGGCACATGCCTTTCTACAGGATCGTCGTGGTTGATTCAAGAAGGAGGCGTGACGGAGCGTACATCGAGTCGCTGGGTTATTACAATCCCTTGCGCAATCCGGCAGAGATAAAGGTCAACGTTGAGAGGGCAGTCGAATGGATCTTGAAGGGTGCGCAACCCAGCGACACGGCGAGGGACATACTCAGTAAAGCCGGCGTGATGAAGAGGGTGCACGAAATCAAGTATGGTAAGAGAGAAACCACAGATGAAACAGGTGCTTGAGCACATCGTCAAGGGAATAGTCAAACATCCCGAGGACGTCGTTGTCGTCGAGTTCGACGAGGCTAACGGCAAGGTCCTCGAGATCGTTGTGAACGAAGAAGACGTAGGTCAGGTCATAGGAAAAGACGGTAGAACCATCAAGTCACTGAAGGTCCTGCTATCGGCACTCTTCGATGTGGAAGATTTCACTTTGCGGGTGGTAAGGTGAGCGAGTACATCGTGATCGGCAAGATCACGCGAACTCACGGTTTGTTTGGTAACGTCAAGGTTTTTCCGATGACCAACGTGAAGGAGGTTTTCTCCAACCTCAAACAGGTTTTCATACAGGACGAGGCCCGCAATGGAATTTACAGAGTCACAGTTCAGAAAATGAAAAAAGTTGGTAAAGAGTACTTGGTGAAGATCGAAGGTATAGACAGTTTGGAAAAAGCCAAGAAGATCGTGGGATTGCAACTGGCGATAAGACTCGAGGATTTGCCAAAACTCAAAACCGGTGAATATTACTTCTATCAGCTGTTGAACGTCGAAGTATATGACGAGCAAGGCAAAAGATTGGGCAAAGTGGTCGACATCATAGAGACCGGTTCGAACGATGTCGCGGTAGTGAAAGGCGACAGTGGTGAGATTCTAATACCCATGATTAAGGAATGCGTCGTAGAATTCGAGCCACAGAAGAAGCTCGTGGTCAGGCTTCTGGAGTGGATGTGATGAGGATCATAATTGCAACGATTTTCCCAAACTTCGTGAGGGTCGTCAAAGAGTACGGTGTGATCGCACAGGCTGTGGAAGAGGGAAAGATCGAGATAGAAATAATGAACCTTCGAGACTTCGCGCACGATCGACACAGAACCGTGGACGATTATCCTTACGGTGGCGGGCCGGGCATGGTTATGAAACCGGAGCCCTTTTTTGAACTGCACGATCACTGCAAGCAACAGTTCGGTGATTTGTACACGATCCTCACATCGCCACAGGGAATCACACTGAATAACAAACTGGCGATGGAGCTTTCAAAGAAGAAGAACCTTCTAATATTCTGTGGCAGATACGAAGGTATCGACGAGAGAGTCAAGAGCCTGGTGGATCTGGAAATTTCTATTGGTGACTATGTGCTGAGCGGGGGAGAACTGGCAGCGATGGTGATCTGTGACGCCGTCAGCAGGTTCGTTCCAGGAGTGGTCGAGGACGAATCAGTGAAGAGAGATTCTTTCTACAACGATTTGCTCGATCATCCTCAGTACACGAGGCCCGTTGAGTACAGGGGTCTTCGCGTTCCTGAAGTGTTGCTGAGTGGAAACCACGAAATGGTGGAGCTGTGGAGGACTGCGGAGAGTCTGAAACTGACAGCGTTGAGGAGACCGGACCTTTTCCTCGCAAGGCAGTTCTCTGTCGAAGAGAAGAAGGCCCTCATTCACTTGATACAGGAGCTGGTGGAATGTGTTGAACGACATAAGGATAGCCCTGATTCATTATCCGGTTCTGGGAAAAGATGGTAAGATAGTTTCCAGTGCGGTGACGAACCTGGACGTGCATGACATCGCGAGGACAGCGCGAAGCTATGGGATCAGGAAGTACTACATCGTCACGAACCTGCCAGCACAGCAGGAAGTGGTGAAGACTGTCCTGAACTACTGGGTCGAAGGAGCCGGCAGAGAATACAACATCAGCAGAACGGAGGCACTCAAGCTTGTCGAATTGAAGTCCTACATAGAAGACGTCTTGGATGCAATAAAGCAAGATACGGGCAAAGAGCCCCTGTTGTTTTTCACCTCGGCCAAAAAGAGGCCAAACAGCATCAGTTACAAAGAGGGTGCCGAGATAATAAGAAAAACTGAGAGACCTGTACTCATATTATTCGGAACGAGCTGGGGTATGCCGCAGGAATTGGTGGATATGTGTCATTACGTTCTCGAACCTGTTCGCGAAAAATCGGATTACAACCATCTTTCAGTGAGAGCGGCTGCCGCAATAATCATAGACAGGTTGATTGGAGAGGAGGTATGAACCGTGAGCATGGATAACGTTGTGAGACTGATCGAGAAGGATCAGTACAGACAGCTTCCCGAGTTCAGACCGGGTGATACCGTCAGGGTTCACGTCAAGGTCGTGGAAGGAGGAAAAGAACGAATTCAGATCTTCGAAGGTATCGTCATCAAGATCAGAGGATCTGGCCTCAGCAAAACGTTCACAGTACGCAAGATTGCAAGTGGAGGTATAGGTGTTGAGAGGACCTTCCCCTATCACTCGCCAGTCGTTGAGAAACTGGAGGTCGTCAGGAAAGCACAGACGAGAAGAGCCAAGCTGTATTATTTGCGCGATGTGAAGGGAAAGATCAAGCTGAAAGAAAAAAGAGAGTGACGTTCGTGGTAAAGAAAGTCGTGAGAAATGAAGAAAGGTCGAAGTCGATATCGATCGACAAGGAGAAACTGAAGAAGCATACATTGGATTGGTTGAAATCTTTGGCCTACGCGATCGTCGCCGCAACGATCATCAGACTGTACGTCTTCGAGACCATGCTGGTACCAACCGGATCGATGATACCCACAATAAACGTGGGTGACAGGTTGTTCATAGAAAAGGTAACCTACACGGTTAGAGAGCCACAAAGAGGTGACATAGTTGTTTTCTGGGCCCCGTTCATAGACGAGCGTGCCTTGACTATGTTGAGACCCTTCGACAAGTTCATGGATCTGTTCGCACCAAGTAAGTTCAGAGGAAGGGTGAAATATGTCAAGCGCCTCGTTGGCGAGGAAGGGGATGTTTTGCAGATCAAGCTTTCGGAGGACGGCGAATACCATCTGTACGTCAACGGAAAATTGGACGAGCAGTTGAAGAACATCGTTTACGCGCCGGAAGGTATCTTCAAGTATCCAGAGCTTCTCAACTGGTTCGTCGAAGCGAGCCAGTTGAGAAACAACCAAACGGCATACAGGCAGTATTTGCAACGGCTCGCGCAGAAAGATATCGAAGCTGCAAATTTGGTGTTCTCCGTCGTTGGAGGCATGTATCCCGTGCCGCTGGGCGTTCCTTTCGATCGCACGTTCTCGGACATCTACAAAGACATCGACTTGAGCAAGTACATCAGAAGAACACCTGAGGGTGTTGAGGTCGAAGTTCCAAAGGGATTCTACTTCTTCATGGGTGATAACACGAACGACAGCTTCGACAGCCGTTACTTCGGTTTTGTACCTAAGGACCACATTATTGGAAAGCCCATACTGCGCATATGGCCATTGCAAAATTTTGGTCCAGTACAAGGGAGCTGAACGCTCCCTTTTATTTTGCTTTGAGGGAGGGTTCGAATCATGTTCAACGTTGTGGATCATCCACTCATAAAGCACAAGCTCACCATTATGAGGAACAAGGACACCGGTCCTAAAGAGTTCAGAGAACTCCTCAGGGAAATAACCTTCCTTCTCGCATACGAAGCGACGCGCAACGTTGAAACAATCGAGATTGATGTTGAAACGCCACTCGAAAGGACCAAGGGCTATGCGATCGAGGACAAAAAGATGGTCGTCGTACCCATCTTGCGTGCGGGTTTGGGCATGGTCGACAGTATCCTCGAACTGATGCCCAACGCGTCTGTGGGGCACATTGGTGTTTACAGAGATCCCGAAACCTTGAGGCCTGTACAGTATTATTGCAAGTTGCCAAAAATAGAGGAAAAGAGCGTTGTTTTCTTGCTCGATCCTATGTTGGCGACTGGTTTTTCCGCAGTCCACGCAGTGAACATTTTGAAACAGCACGGGGCAAAGAACATCGTTCTGGTCTGTTTGATCGCCGCACCCAAGGGAGTGGAAGCATTGCAAACTCATCATCCAGACGTGCACGTGTACGCCGCCGCACTGGATAGACAGCTGAACGACCACGGTTACATCCTGCCCGGCCTGGGTGATGCAGGCGACAGGCTGTACCGAACCAAATGACTGAATTCGAAGCGACGGTCATTCGTTTGTAACTGTATCGCAACTATTTTGAAAACACTGTTGTGTCACAATTTGCCAGTGTAGAGATAAAATTTTTTTGAACACCAGCGAAAGACAGTAACGGCTTTAATTATCGCTCGGCCTTAATTTTCCTACTAAAGCAACTTTCTGCCTATTCTGAATCAATAACGTGGTAGTGGCTCTCCGAAAAAAATATTTCCAAAAGTGGGGAGGTGTGCACATGAGGTCAAAAGTTTTGCTTGCTTTACTCTTGATAGGTATTCTTGCGTTTTCGCAGGTGAACTTTCCAACGAGACCCGTAACGATCATCGTTCCCTGGTCTGCTGGTGGAGCTACGGACATGTTGTTCAGAGCCGTTGCGTCTGTGTTTCCAAAGTACGCTAATGGCCAGCCACTCGTGATCAATAACATTCCAGGGGCCGGTGCGGTGACAGGCACGATGGAGTTTCTCAAGGCTGAACCCGACGGTTACACATTACTGTCTTTGGCCACACCGATCATCACGAAAATTCACTGGAGCAACGTGAAGTTTACCGTGGATGACTTCATTCCAGTGATCAACATCGTGAACGACCCAAGCTATATACTCGTTAACGTGAACTCGCCGTACAAGACCTTGGAGGACCTTCTGAAGGCTGCACGAGCGAACCCAGAAACCATCACGATGGGTAACGGAGGTGCAGGTGGTGGCAACCACCTGGTGGCGCTCGCGTTCGAGGACTTCGTGGGTGTGAAGTTCATCCACGTGCCTTACAACGGCGGTGCACCGGCGATCGCGGATTTGGTTGCGGGTCACATCGATGCGGTGATGGCCGCCGCACCCGAGGGTGTGGCACAGGTTCAGGGAGGTCAACTGAGATGCCTGGCAGTTCTTGGTACACAGAGGCTCATCGTGTTTCCGGACGTGCCAACAGCTAAGGAACAGGGTTACGACTTCACGCTGGGCATGTGGCGAGGCGTAGCAGTCCGGAGAGGAACACCTCCAGAGATCGTTCAGGCACTCCACGACATCTTTTACAAGTGCATCAACGATCCAGACTTCCTGGCAAAAGCTAAGGAAATGGGAAGCGTGATCCACTACATGGACACGGTGACGTACGCCAAGTTCGTGCGCGAGCAGAACGCGTTCTGGGAGAATTTGATGAAGATCAAGAAGGTCGGAGAAAAGTACGGGAAATGAGGCATTCCCCGCCCTTCGGGGCGGGGATTTCGGTGATTAGTATGTCGAGAAAAGGCGATCTGTTGTCGGGTTTGATCGTGTCTATCACAGGTTTGCTATTCCTTTTGAGCACGATCGGAATCAAAAGACCAAGAATTGGACTCGGTTCGGCAGGTTTTCCACGCTTGGTCACGGTGTGTCTGATCGTGTGTGGCGTCATCCTTGCACTGCGCGCCTTGCTGTCGAAGAGGGTGGTCGTTAAACCTTCGCGCATTGATACCAGATTCGTGTTGAACCTCGTTGGTCTCGTTGCTTCGTTCGTTCTCTATCTCTACCTTTTGAAAAAACTTGGCTTTCTCATCACAACTGCACCTCTTCTATTCTTCGCGATGTACGTGTTCGGTTACAGGAAACATTTCATGAACGTCGTCCTGAGTGTGATCACATCCCTCCTGATCTATTACGTCTTCACCGTCGTCTTCAAAGTGCCTCTGCCAAGGTTTTCGTTGTGAGGTGTGAGTTCGAATGATCAACTATTGGCTCGAAGGGCTCAGAATAGCGTTTCAACCTTTCAACTTGTTGATCATGCTCGTTGGTGTCACGAGTGGAATCGTTGTTGGTGCGCTTCCGGGTGTCACTTCGTCGATGGGCATAATCTTGCTTCTGCCATTCACCTACTACATGAAACCCGAGACAGCTTTGCTGATGTTGACCGGCATGTATTGCGCCTCGATGTTCGGTGGCTCCATTGCTGCAATCCTCTTGAGAACACCCGGTACGCCATCTGCGGCAGCCACATCCATAGATGGGTATCCGCTGGCGCTACAGGGGAAAGCAGGCAAGGCTATCTCTGCAGCACTCATTGGCTCGTTCTTCGGCGGTATTGCAAGCGGCGTGTGCATGGTTTTCCTGGCCCCGCTGCTTGCCAGGTTCGCTCTCAAGTTTGGTCCTCCCGAATATTTCGCTCTGGCTGTGTTTGGCTTGACCATAATTGCGAGCGTCTCAGGAAAAGACCTGCTCAGGGGTCTCATTTCCGGACTCGTAGGTCTCTTACTATCCTTGATAGGCATTGACAACATAACAGGTTCCCAACGCCTAACATTGGGCATTGATGCTCTGGCCAATGGTTTCAATTTTCTGCCTGTCATGATTGGAGTTTTCGCGGTATCCGAAGTTTTGAATAGGCTTGAAAAAAAGGGTGAACGGGCTCAGATCACTGCTTCATTGGGTCAGCTGTTTCTCACCTGGGAAGAAATGAAGAGTTTGGTCTTACCCATCGTCGTCGGTATCATCATTGGTACTCTGATAGGGGTTCTGCCAGGTACAGGCGGTGCGATCGCAACTTTTCTGGCCTACAACGAGTTGAGGAGATGGTCCAAGAACAAAGAAAAGTTTGGTCAGGGTGCACTTGAAGGCGTTGTGGTTTGTGAGACTGCCAACAATGCCGTGACCGGTGGAGCCATGGTACCAACTCTGTCGCTCGGGGTGCCCGGTGATGCGGTGACCGCCGTGATGCTTGGTGCGTTCGTTCTGATCGGGGTACGTCCCGGTCCGTTGATGTTCACTCAACAAGCAAACATTGTCTACTCCTTCTTCGCGGGTTGGTTCGTCATCCAGTTCATGATGCTCGCGGTCGGGTTCGTGTCCATCATTCTTGCTCCGAACATTCTCAAGATCAGAGACGAGATACTGATGCCCATCGTGTTGGTTTTGTGCATCGTAGGTTCTTTCTCGCTGAGGAACAGTGTATACGATGTCGGTGTAGCGTTGTGTTTTGGTGTACTGGGATACCTCATGAGGAAGGCGGGCTTTCCCATGCCGCCGTTGGTACTTGGTTTGATACTTGGTCCCATGGCGGAACAGAACCTCAACAGAACGCTCCTCATTGCAAAGAACGACTGGACTATCCTCTTCAAAAGGCCAATCTCGTTGACTTTGCTCTTGGCAGCCTTCGTTTCTGTGACCCTTTCTCTGATAGGAGCGTACAGAGCTTCGAAAAAGGAGGCCACAAGGTCATGACCAGGACAGAAGAAGTAAAGGTAAAGTTGGACCGTGTGAGGGAATTCCTCGAAAGAAAGGGCCTATCTGCGATGTTGATGAAGAAGCAACCCAACTTTTCTTGGATCACCGCCGGTGGTTTGAACATGGTCGGCATCGCAACGGAAATGGGTGTGGCTTCAGTCCTCGTTACGAAGGACAACTGTTATGTCATAGCGAACAAGATCGAAGCACCAAGAATGATGGATGAAGAGGTCGCAGAACTCGGTTTTGAGATCCTCTCTTACGAATGGTACGAAAACAAAGAGCTTGAAATCGTCAGAAGGATCGCCGGAGAAAGGGTGGGTTGCGATACTGCTGTACCAGGTTTGATACACGTTGAGGCAGAGTTCAACGAGCTCAGGTACGAGTTGACGCAAGCTGAGGTAGAACGATATTTGTACCTCGGAGAGAAGTTGTCCAGAGCCCTGGAAAGTGTTCTCCTTTTCACAAGACCTGGTGATACGGAAGCCGAGATAGCAGGAAGAATCAGCGCTGAGCTTTGGAAGTACAGAATCGACCCAACGGGCTTCATGGTTGCGGCGGACGAGAGGGCGAAACTCTACAGACATCCGATACCCACTATGAGAAAGATTGAACGGCTCGTGATGGTTTCCGTCAACGCGAGGTACAAGGGATTGATCACAACGGTTACACGAATGGTCCACTTCGGAGAACCACCGAATCAGTTGTTGAAACAGTACAGAGAGAACGTGGAGATCGAGTGTGTAATGATCGCAAAAACGAAAATCGGAGAAAAGATGAACGTGCCTGTGCTCGCAGCGATAGAAGAGTACGAAAAGAGAGGTTATCACGGCGAATGGAAGTTGCACCATCAAGGCGGGCCCATGGGTTACTACGCAAGAGATGTGAGAGTAACACCTGATTGCCAACAGATCGTGAGGCGAAACCAGGCTTTCTGTTGGAATCCAACGATCAGCGGAACGAAATCGGAAGATGGATTCGTCATCACCGAAACAGGTCCCATCATGATCACCAAGCCTTTTGTTTTTCCAGCAGTGAAGCTCGAAGTGGAGGGAATCTCCTTTGTGAGGCCCGACATGCTCGTTCTGTGAGGGGGTTGTGCACATGAAGAGAGTGAGAGTTGGAATCGTGGGAGCCGGCTTCATCGCGAAGATCCACATGGCAGCATTCAGACAGAATCATCAGATTGTTGATGTGGTAGGTGTCTGTGCGGGGCATAGAGAAAACGCCGAAAGATTTGCGAAGCAACACGGAATCGCTCACGTATTCGACAACTTCGAGCAGCTGTGTTCGAGCCCTGATGTGGACGTGGTTGATGTTTGCACACCAACCAGCCTGCACGATGACGTGATACTCTGCGCAGTTGAAAATCACAAGCATGTGATTTGCGAGAAACCCCTCACGGGTTACTTCGGTGAGGATATGCCCGAGGTCGAGGAGGTTGGCAAGATCTCAAAAACGCACATGTACGAGAAAGTGAAAGAGAAGGTCGCACTCTTGGAAGATAAGATCAAGAAGGCTAACGTCAAATTCATGTACGCTGAAAACTGGGTGTACGCACCGGCGATCGAGAAGATGAAGAGAATGCTGAAAGCCTCTGACATGGTGTGCTTCGAATTGCGCGCTGAATGTAGTCATTCAGGCTCTCAAGCAACTTACTCACGCAGATGGAAAACGTCCGGCGGAGGAAGTCTGATACGCCTTGGCTCACATCCCATAGCTACGGTGATCCACTTGAAGCATTACGAAGGATACGTCAGAGACGGCAAACCCATAAAGCCAAAAGCGGTACTGGCGGACATCGCGAACCTCACGAAGATGGAAGCCTTGAAAGACAAACCTTGCTACGTCGTCAGTTCGTGGCAAGATGTTGAAGATTGGTCAGTCGTGATATTGGAATTCGAGGATGGCTCCAGAGCCACGGTGTTTTCAACCGATGTGAGTCTGGGAGGTGTAAAGAACAGAATAGAGCTCTACGGCTCTAAAGGTATGATACTGGCCAACATCACACCGAACAACGCCATGGTTGCGTTCGCTCCGAATGAATCTGTGTGGGGTGATGAGTACATCAGCGAAAAGCTCGAGACGAAGGCAGGTTACAGTTTTCCCTCACCCGATGAATTCTGGACCAGGGGATATCCACAGGAAATGGCAGATTTCGCGATGGCTGTGTTGGAAGACAGAAGCGTTTTGAGTGGTTTCGATCTTGCAAAAGAAACCATGTTGGTGATGTACGCAGCATACGCCTCTGCGGAACTTGGCAAGCGGGTTTTCATTGGATGATGTGAGGGGTGTATCGAAGGGGAAAGTTCTCAGATAGGGGGTGTTGGTTGTGAGGAAACTTTTCGTTCTCTCACTCGCATTGATCGTCACGGCGCTGTTTGGGTTTCAAATTGTATTGAAGGCCACAACACCATTTCAGGAAGGTCACATCCTCGCAGAGGCCATGAAGCAGTTCAAAGAGAAGATCGAGGCTGAGACGAAAAAAGCGATAGTGGTAGAACTTCAGATTGGTGTGGTGTCGGAGGAAGAAGCGAACAACCAGTGCGCCCAGGGCTTGGTTGATTTGCAGTTCACCGGTGGCCGACCTGTGGAGGTCTTCGCACCTGAATACTTCTTCGTGAACGCACCGTTTGTCATCAAAGACTACGAGCACTTCTTGAGGGTCTGGAACGGACCGATCGGCGAAAAAGCAAAAGCACTCATCGCCGAGAAGGGCAACATGATCTGCCTCGGTACAGTCTATCGTGGTTACAGACAGATGACAGCGAGCAAACCTATCTATGGTCCTTCGGACATCAAAGACTTGAAGTTGAGACTGCCCGTCGTACCCACGTGGATCAAGATCTGGGAAGCGATCGGCGCAAAAGCTGTGCCGGTGCCATTGACAGAACTGTACCAAGCTTTGAAGGAAGGTGGGGCCGAAGCTTCCGAAGGTGACGTGACTCAGATATCTTCCTTCAAACTTTACGAAGTACAGACTTATCTGATCATCACGAACCATCAGTGTGGTGTTGGTTGGATCACTATGAACAAAACTGCCTACGAAAGACTGACCCTTGAAGAAAGACAGCTCGTTCACAAGATCATGGACGAAGTGTGCACTTGGGCCACGGAGAAACTCAAAGCGAGCGAGGGAGATATCATCAGGTTCTTACAGGATAACGGTATGAAAGTGATCAAACTCGATGAAGGAGCTCTGAAAGCGATCAGAGAGCTCGCGGCACCAGCAGTTGAAGAACTCTTCAAGACCACTTGGCCCGTCACAACGTGGGCAGAAGTTCTGGCTCAATGAATACCCCTTGAAGTTGAGCCCGGCCATCAGGCCAGGCTTTTCTTTGATAGATATTCTCATAGACATGTGAGGATAATCGAGTTTGCGAAAAATGAATCCGAAAGTTCTTCCTGTTCTTTGGACATCCATCTGCAAGGCTTGTACGACGATGTCTGCGTTTGACGAAAAAAAATAGGGGACCATTTCGGACGTCCCCTAACGCATTTTCTATAAAGTCTGGTAGCCCCACGGGGAGTCGAACCCCGACCTTCGGACTGAGAATCCGATGGACTAGCCGTTATCCTATGGGGCCACATTTACTATTATACCACAAGGTACAACAAGTCAAGCCATCAGTTCGTGGACCATCCCGACGAGACTCAAACTACACCTTTGAAAAACCGATATCGCACGATGATTTTACCACACATAGTTGTCTCGTTGTCAACACACTTATCTTCACGGGCTCTCACAGCGTCTGAAGTTCTATAATCAACTTGAGAGACTATCCACGGGGGAACCTCACGATGAAACAAGACGTGCTCCTTTTGGACTTCGAGGGGGTATATCTCTTCCAACCAAGGCTCCTTGAAAGATCGAAACACTTGGACCTGAGGCATCTCAGGTCGGTCAAGTACATGTGTGATGAAACCACTCTGACGCTCGTCGGAAAGCTGGTCAAACGAGCCAAGGTGGTCTTTCTGGGTGATTCTGCCTACCATCATTTCTCCTACATTTTCTTGACACTGATCGATACACCCTTCGAGCTCGTCGTCTTCGACAACCACAGAGACGATATGAAGGAGGTTTCAACGCTGCTCTCGTGTGATGGATGGATCAGAGCTGCGAAGAAATTGAACAATCTTGAAGCGGTGCACATACTGAGAACAAAGAATGACCTTCCCAGATGCTTGGAACATCCAATCTATTTGAGCATAGACAAAGATGTCCTCTCGGATCGTTTTCTCAAGCTGGGTTGGGATCAGGGTGCTATGAAACCCGAAGAGCTTTTGGAAGCTGTAGAACTCCTGTGCAAAGAATTCGAAATCGTTGGTGTGGACATCAGTGGTGAACCGAGAGATGCCTTGGAAATGACGCGGAGCGAAGAGATCAATTTGGAGTTGCTCAAGATCCTTCTGAAGGACGAGCTTTCGAGAGTGACTCTCAAATCCTTCTCACAGCGTCACCGCGTTTGACGAGAATCATGGTGATCGAGGCGCAGATCACAAAAATCGCCGCAAAGTTGAACAGCACTTTATAGCCAAAAATGTCCATGATCAAACCTGTGAGCGGTGGTGAGACTATGTTTGCAAGCATTGAGGAAAAATAATACAGCCCGGTGTAACCACCCAGTTTTCGCTCGGGAGCCATGTCCAGCACCATTGGCAAGGAATTGACGTTCGTCAGCGCCCAACCCGTCCCACCGACTATGAACAGCACCAGAAAAGGTTTGATTATTGCCTCACCACTGGTTACTGAAGCAATCAGCGTTCCCACAAAGAGACAGCTGGCCGTGATGATGAGTCCAAGAATTATCGATCTTTTTCTGCCGATCCTCGCGCCGATGTGACCAGCGGGAACTGCGAAAAGCATGAAAGCCAACGACAACACTCCGAGCATGCCCGTGGCGATCTGTTCAGGCAGTTTCAGATAGAACTTCGCATAACTCGTGAAGAACGTTTCCAGCGCATTGAAGCCGGTGAACCAGATGAAGATGGATAGAAGCATGAACAACAAGCTCTTTTCCCGAGACAAGATCACCTCTTTGAGGTTTTCAAGTAATTCCGAATGGCTTTTTCTGAACGTCTCCTTGATCGAGAATTTGATCTTCGCGCCACCGTGGGTAGGTTCTCTCACCAACAGGATCACGAGACCGTTGGACAAGAGCAACAAGACAGATCCCACGAGGAAGGGCATGACTGGCGAAGATTCGTACAAGAATCTTCCAGAAAGATAAGCGAGCATCGCACCGAGGCCCCCCATGAAATTGATGATCCCGTTGGCCTGGCTTCTATACTGTGAAGGTGTTGTGTCGGGCATGAGGGCGATCAAAGGGGATCGGAAAAGTGCCATCGCAAAGTTCATGAAAATGATGCTGAACGTAACGGTCAGGAAGTTGTGTTTTGCCCAGAAAACTGGTATCAGAAAGAAAAACAGCGCGGCCAGGGGGGCTCCGATCAGAATGTAGGGTTTCCTTTTTCCCAGTTTCGTCACCGTTTGATCGCTCAGCGCCCCAACGTAAGGTGAGAGCACCAGGGCGAAGATGTTGTCGAGGGTCATGTACCCGCCAACGACGAAGGATGAAAGGCCAAAGGATTTGAGAAATATTGGAACGTACGCGTTGTACAAAGGCCAGATTGTGTTTATGCCAAAGAAACCAAAGCCGAGCAACCAGAGTCTCGTCATAGTCACACTATCACTCGATCCAGATCTTCAGGGACAATGATCCTGCCATTGAAGATCTCTTCAGCTGTGCGTGTGAGCTTGCACAAATGTTCTTCCAGTTCCAGTCCGAGGTGAACCAGACACAAGTTCTTAACCCCTGCCTGCTTCGCGATCCGTGCCGCATCCTCCACACAGCTATGACCTTCCTTCTTGCCAGTCACGAGTTCAGAACACGTGGCTTCGTGCACAAGCAAGTCCACACCTTTCGCTCGTTCAACCACCTCTTCGCACGGCTCTGTGTCGCTCGTGTACACAACGCACGCGCTGGAGGTTGAGAACTTGAGACCAAAGTTAGGAACACTGTGCTTCACGGCGAAGGTTTCGATTCTCAAGGAATCTTCGAAGAGAACACAGCCATCGACTCGGATGGGTGCCATTTCTAAAGGAAAATCTTCGCGGATTAATCCGTACACACTCAGGATCTGTCTCATTTCGAAGAAAAAGTCTTCGTTGATGCATATTTTCAGCGGTTCCTTTTTACCCGAGAGTCTGAGCATCTCCAACAGGGATGGCAAACCATAAGCATGGTCAACGTGTCTGTGCGTGATGATTATCGTGCGAAGCTTCAATGGATCGTAGCCGGCTTTGATCATCTTGCCAAACACGTTTCCAGGACAATCGATGAGCACATCATCAATTAGAAGCGATGTGTTGTCCCTTTTGTTGCTCGAAACGGCCGCAGAGGTTCCCAGAAAAACGATTCTCAAAAGCATCACCCGAAGTGGATTATAATCCAGCAAGGCTGCATAAGATCGTGCCGCTCATTAAGTTGGAATTTGGTATAAAATCGTGATGAATCTTTTCTTCTCTCATATTTCTTCTGGAGGTGATGGAATGAGGTACGATGTCGTAGTCGTTGGAGGAGGGCCTGCCGGATTGGTCGCGGCCCTGACTACCAAGAAGTTTTACAAGGACAAGAAGGTGCTCGTGATCAAAAAGACAGAGAAGGAACTGGTCCCTTGTGGTATTCCTTATGTCTTTCACACACTTGACGGTGTGGAGAACGACTTCATGGGAGTGGAAGAAAGATTTCAAAAGGCAGGAATCGACCTGCTGATAGATGAAGTCGTCGGCGGTGACACAGATCAAAAGAAGATCGTCACTAAAACAGGAAAAGAGATCATTTATGAGAAACTCATTCTCGCAACCGGTTCAATCCCGGCAGTTCCCAGAATCGCTGGGATAGATCTTTCAAACGTCTTCACGATCTCTAAGGACGCAAAATATTTGAGCTCAGTGCTCGAGAAGACCAGAACTTGTAGAAACATCGCCATCATCGGTGGTGGGTTCATAGGCATCGAGGTAGCCGACGAACTGAAGCGGGCCGGAAAGAACGTAACCGTCGTAGAAATCATGGATTGCCTTCTACCTGTGTCTTTCGATCCAGACTTTGGAGAGCTGGCACGCAAAGAGATCGAAGCAGAAAATCTGAAGGTCTACACGAGCAGGAAGGTTGTAGAAATCTACGGGTCGAAATCCGTCGAAGGTGTAAAGCTGGACAATGGAGAAAACATACCCGCGGACGCCGTCATACTGGCAACGGGTTACAAACCCAACACAGAGCTTGCCCGGCAACTGGGCCTCAAGATCACAGAGTACGGTTTCATAGAAACGGACGAATACATGAGAACGTCTAAGCCAGACGTCTTCGCGGCCGGTGATTGCGTGCAACACAAGGATTTTCTGACTGGCAAGCCTTCAAGGCTCATGCTCGCCTCGGCCGCCGTTTTCGATGCGAGGATCGTGGCGTCCAATTTGTATGGACTGAAGGTTATCAGAACCAACAAAGGTTCGTTGAATGCGTATTCCACCGTCATAGGACACAAAGCGTTCGGTTCCGTGGGAATAACAGAAAGAACCGCGAAAGAAGAAGGATTTGAAATCGTCGTTGGTAAGGCCGAAGGTATCGACAGACACCCGGGTAAGTTTGACGATACGAGCAAACTCATTGTGAAACTCATATTTTCCCAAGACAGTAGGATCCTGCTCGGGGCACAACTCTACGGTGGAAAAAGTGTTGGTGAGATCGTGAACATATTGAGTCTTGGAATCCAAAAGGGTATAACCGCAAACGATTTGTTCACCATGCAGATCGGAACCCATCCACTGCTGACTTCGGCTCCGACGTCTTATCCTCTCGTGATCGCGGCGGAGCAGGTTCTGCACTGAAAGTTTTTTCATAAAGATGACGCCCCTCCGATGGAGGGGCGTTTTGTGATCATCGTCCGCACCCACGTGTGAAAGAGAAGGATTTTGTCTCAAGATTTTTGAGATACTTGACCACGTGGTCAATCTGTGGTATGATCCTGTTGACCACATGGTCAAGGAGGTGTGAAGATGTCTGTCATAGAAACCAGAAACCTGTGCAAGTACTATGGAAAGCACAGGGGAATAGTTGACGTTAGTTTCTCCGTTGAGGAAGGAGAGATCTTCGGCTTCATTGGTCCGAACGGTGCAGGAAAAACCACGACAATAAGGATTCTCCTCGGTTTGATATTCCCAACCTCTGGTACCGCAAGGATCTTTGGTAAAGACTGCACAAGAGAAGGTCATGAAATAAGAAAAGAGATCGGGTACGTTCCAGGCGAAGTGAATTATTATTCGAGCGTCACTGTTGATGAACTGCTCAACTACTCGGCGAGCTTTTACGACAGAGTTGATAAAAAATACATCAAGGAGTTGTGCGAAATTTTCGAACTCGATCCGAAAAAGAAGTTTCGAGAACTGTCTACGGGTAATAAGAAAAAGGTCGCTATAGTACAGGCCCTTCTACACAAACCAAAGCTGCTCATATGTGATGAGCCGACCAACGGGCTCGATCCAATCATGCAGAACAGACTGTTCGAAATAATCCGAGAACTGAAAGGGCAGGGTACGACGATCTTTTTTTCTTCACACATACTGAGTGAAGTTCAAAAGCTGTGTGATGAATTCGCGATGATCAAAGAGGGCAAAGTGGTGAAGACAGGAAAAATAGAGCAGCTGGCCGGGTTCAACTACAAATCCATCACCCTTCAATCGAGGCAGATAGACGAACTCGAAAGGACCCTGAAAATCCCACATCGAAGGATCGACGACTCAACGATCAGTTTCAAATACAGTGGAGACATTAACGAGCTTTTGAAGAAACTTTCAGAGATTCAGATCGAGAACATATGGATCGAGGATCCTTCGCTTGAGGAACTCTTTCTATCCTTTTACGAGGAGGGGGAAAGATGAACGTCTACACGTGGGAGATGAAGAGGAACATCAAGACGACTATCGTTTGGATGGTTGCACTCGTGCTCGTGCAGTTGATGTACATATCGGTTTATCCATCCATGGTGAAAGATACCGAGCTTTTGACAAGAATGATGAAGCTCATGCCCAAAGCTTTCCTGAGGATCTTCGGTCTGGAAGATCTCGATTTTTCCAACATTTTGAACTATCAGGCCAGCATTTCCAGCATCTACGTGACCCTGGTTGGAAGCATCTTCGCGGTTCTTCTGACCTGCAAAGTGCTCGCCAAAGAAGAGAGCGAGAAAACCGCCGAATTTCTCCTCTCAAAACCAGTCAAAAGATCTAACGTTCTTTTGCAAAAGATTTCGAGCACACTGACTTTGATCTTGACGTTCGATCTCGTAATTTGTGTATCTTCACTTTTGATGGTCGAATTCTTTAAGCAAGGTGCGGTCGATTACACCAAGTTTTGGCTCTTATGGCTCTCACAGATTCTTCTGCATCTCACCGTCTCAAATCTGGTTTTTGCCGTCATCGTTCTTGCTAAACGTCAGGACAGCACCACCTCATTTAGCATTGGTATGACGTTCGTTTTGTACATCCTTGCCATGGCAAGCAAACTCACGGAGAAGCTCGAGCTCTTGAAATATCTAACGCCCTTCTATTACTCCGAAGGAATCAGAATAGTGAAGTACGGGAGGATGGAACCCGTCTTCTTAGTGATATATTTCTTTCTGAACCTTGCGCTGGTTCTTTCTTCGCTTTTCTTTTACTCGAAAAAGGACATCTATTTGTGAAGAAGGTGGTGTAGTGCACGAAGTCGTGGAGCGAATCTTGAAGGCTTCCATAGAAGAATTCTCGGAAAAAGGTTACGCAGCCGCTTCGACAAATTCGATCGCTAAGAAAGCGAAAGTGTCGAAAGGTTTGTTGTTTCATTACTTCAAGAGCAAGGAAAATTTGTACATCGAATGCTACAAGCACGTTCTTTCCTGGTCTAAGAAAAAATTTGAAGAGTTCGCCAAACAAGTAAAAAACGAGGATTTTTTCGAATTCATCAAGAAATGGGGCTTGCAGAAGATCACTCTGGCAATCGAGAATCCCGTCTATTCGAAGTTCCTCCTCACAGTAACGAATCTTTCTCCAAAGCTGCGCGCGATCGTACTGGGTTTGATCAGGGAAGCTCTTCTGGATTCGAGAGAGATCTTGCTTGAGAAGATCAAATCCGTGAAATTAAGACGAGGCATCAGTGAGGAAGATGCTTTAAAATTTATCACGGCAGTTTTCGATGGTGTAGCTAACAGTTATTTGGATCAGTATCGAGACAAACCCGAGGAACTTTTGAACAACCTGGAGAGAATCATGGTCGAATCGGACAAGCTGATGGATCTGATAAAATTTGGTATCCTCGACAGAGAGCCGCAACAATTACACAGGGAGGTGTGAAAATGCAATACAGAACCTTCAAAAACGTGCGCTGTTCCATCTTAGGCTTCGGAGCAATGAGGTTACCCACACTCAACAACGATGATTCACAAATCGATGAAGATAAGGCTATAGAAATGATCAGATACGCGATCGATCACGGAGTCAACTACGTCGATACCGCTTATCCTTACCACAGGGGAAGGAGCGAGATACTCGTTGGTAAGGCGCTGAAAGACGGCTACAGAGAAAAGACTTTTCTGGCCACGAAGTCCCCTGTTTGGCAAGTGGAAAGTCATGAAGATTTCTACAAATTCCTCGACGAACAGCTGGAAAAACTCCAAACCGATCACATCGACATGTACCTGATGCACGCTTTGAGTAAAGAGAGATGGGAAAAGATCAAGAGCCTGAGGTTTGACAAATTCTTCGAACGAGCGAAGGCAGAGGGAAAGCTTAGATTCGCGGGCTTTTCCTTTCACGACAAATACCCCATCTTCAAAAAAATCATCGACGAATACGATGGCTGGGACTTCTGTCAGATTCAATTGAACTACATGGACATAAACTACCAAGCCGGCTTGAGGGGTCTGAAGTACGCAGCCTCGAAGGGCTTACCCGTCGTGATAATGGAACCACTAAAGGGTGGGAAGCTTGCGAGGTTGCCCGACAGAGCCATGAGCGTTCTCAGAAAAAGCGGAAAGAACTGGTCCGCCGTGGAATGGAGTCTAAGGTGGCTTGCGAACTTTCCAGAGGTATCTGTCATTCTTAGTGGGATGAGCACTTTCGAACAGGTGAAAGAGAACGTTGAAATAGCAGAGCAGCTGGTACCCAACAACTTGACGGAAGAAGAACTCCGTTTGATCGACGAGTTGAGAAAAACTTTGGAGTCCTACGCAGTGATAAACTGTACCGAGTGTGGTTATTGCATGCCATGTCCCCATGGTGTGGATATTCCTGCGAACTTCAGGTTGTACAACGAAGCGATCATGTTCGAAAATTTCGAGATGGCGAAAGGTGAGTATCGCTGGTTCAGTAGCCAGAAAATCTCTGCAGCCTTCTGCACCGAATGCGGTGAATGTCTGAGTAAATGTCCACAGAAGCTACAGATACCAACTTTGATGAAGAAAATCAACGGTGAGCTCTCTTAGACTTTGGCGGAACTCACATCGAAGGCTTAGAAAGGAAATGCTTGTATCTCGGACGGAACAGCAAGACGAACGAGACCCTTGCGATCAACGCGAAACTTGCTCCGAAAGAACCAAAGCACACTGGGCCGAGGTACTGAAATGTGAAGGTATCCAAAAACGGGCTGAGTATCTTCATCAAACTGTCGATGGAGTTGAATATACTTAGTGTTCCTCGAGTTTGTCACGATCAACTGTGTGACCAACGAACCTCGTGAAACGCTTGTCAAGATAGAATCAATAGAGGTGCCAGAAGTGCCAACAGAACTGTGACGTTCGGGAACATCGAATACAGAACCAGATGAGATATGGACTGAGAGATCAAGGCAAAAGAAGTCTGGAAAGTTGTAACACACAGAACGCAGAAAAACTTCACCAGCATCAAGCAACTAACATGCGGTGTGTTTTCAGTTCAGCGAACGTGAACGACACTTTTCTCGAGCCCCTTTGTATTTTAAGCTGCACGAAGACGATGTTCACTAAATTGAAGAACAAAAGAACCGAGACAAAGAACGTGGGAGCTGAAAGCCCCATCATGCCATATGTGAAAGCCAGTCCGTACGCCGCACCTGTGAGAGCGTGAAGAATCTGATGGAACGAGCAAAACCAAGCATCAGCCGATAGAAACGTACCTCCCACACTAAGAGGCAGAGCCTTCTCCCGCCGAACTTATCCAGCATCCTGCTTATCAAGGGTAAGCAAGAAACCTTGTTCGTCAACAACACTCATAGTCAGGTTGGCTGCCGACGCAATAGAACCAACCGAGTGGAATAGCAACACCGACAGAAGAAGCTGCTCTGAGCACCAATCCACTGTACTTACATGCGGATGAAGCTTATTGATTTCTTCCATCATCTGAGGCACGACGTGGTCAGCGAAGCACATCGTTCTGTAACATTACTCAAAATAACGAAAACACATGATTCGGGACGAAAACAAAAGTTTTCAGAGATTATCACCGTCTGAGTGCTGACAGCCTCGCCTTTTGACTGAAATTTGCCTTGGATCAGACTTGAAGTTAACGTTGCGATAGTGTATGATTTATTTCTGAGAAAGATATTCAAAGACGAATGGAGGGACCTTCGACGCACACTAAATTGAATCCCATTTCCATGAAGAGAGAGAACAAAAAATTGATTCTGAGGTACCTGATAGAGAGAGGACAAAGTAGCAGGATGGAAATTGTGCGTCACACAAAACTTGCCCAGAGTGCCATCTGGCGGATAATGAACGAGCTCGTGAACGAGGGACTCGTACAGGAGAGAGGTTTCACTACGGGTAAAAGGAGAAAGCCTGTCATCTATGGTCCCACGAGATCTTTCATTACCTCGGTTGTGTACAACGTCGAGGTCCTGGAAACACTCGTTGCAATCGGTTTCCTTGATGGTTCGTGGAAGGTCATCGAAAGATTTCCCACACCACCGAACTTTGAACTGTTCAAAGAGAGTGTGAAGATGTCATTCGAAAAGATCATAAAGGAGAAAACCATCAGGAAGGATATCACAAAGATCGTATTTTCATTGCCGGGTATGGTCAACTACGAGAAAAAGCTTTTGATCTTCGCGCCGAATTTGAGTTGGAAGAACATAGATTTTCAACAGGAGTTCGTGGATCTGAATATGGAAGTTTTTGTCGAAAACGATGCCAACCTTTCTCTTATGGCTGAACAATTTTTCTCTCAGGATGTGAAGAGATCGAAGGTTGCGTTCTTTCTCTATTTCGGTGAAGGCATAGGTGGTGCGATCTCGGTGGACGGGAGCATCGTCAGAGGAAAGAACTCCGCCGCGGGGGAAATCGGGCATGTGACATTCAACGGAGACAAAAACGAGATAGAAAGTTTTCTTTCCATTTCGAGGCTCATTGACAAGGTGCAAAAATGGATCGGAAACAATGATAGCCCGCTGGAAGAAAAGTTTCAACGTTTAAAGCGTCTCTGGTTCATTGGACAAAGGGATGTGAAAAAAATCCTGGAGGATTACTTGCACCATGTCGCAGTTGTTCTCAGAGACCTTGTTTACTTTTTGAATCCCGATGTCATCATTTTGGGAGGATTGATAAACGACATATACGAGACCTTTGGACCGTACATAAGAAGAGAACTGGAAACCATCACGGAAAAGGAGATACTGACAGGTGTGGTGATAAGAGATTCCATCTTCAAAGAAGTTCCACCATCCCTTGTTGGTGGTAACGTTTTGGTCATCGAGAATGTTTTGAAAACCCTATAAGAGGGGGGTTACACCATCCGAGGAGGTGGTTTCATGAGGCGGTTCTTGGTGCTTCTTGTCTTGGCATTAACTGTGCTTTTGATCGCGCAGGTCACCATTCCAAGGGAGGAAACTGTCTACATCGCCGGTGCTCTCTGGGGGCCGGCAACGACATGGAACCTGTACGCACCACAGTCAACTTGGGGAACAGACCAGTTCCTGTTCGTCTCGGCGTTCCAGTACGATCTTGGAAGGGACGCATGGATACCGTTCATCGCACAGAAGTACGAATTCGTCGATGACAAGACCATCAGAATCCACATAAGGCCCGAGGCGAAGTGGAGCGATGGTCAACCCATCACGGCAGAGGACTTCGTGTACGCACTGGAGCTTTCGAAAAAGCTTGGTGTTGGACCAGGCGTTGGTTGGGACAAATACATTGAGTACGTGAAGGCGATCGACACGAAAGTTGTTGAATTCAAAGCCAGAGAAGATGCGCTGAACTACTATCAGTTCCTCTCCTATTCACTCGGTGCTCAGCCGATGCCGAAGCATGTTTACTCCAAACTCGAAGCAGAAGGAACGATTAGAGACTGGGTCAACGATAAACCAGACGAACAAGTCGTCTCTGGTCCTTACAAGCTTTACTACTACGATCCGAACATCGTCATCTACCAGAGGATTGACAACTGGTGGGGCAAGGACATCTTCGGACTGCCGAGGCCGAAATTCATCGGACACGTGATCTACAAAGACAACCCGAGTGCGAGCTTGGCCGTGGAAAAAGGAGACGTCGACTGGGCTGGACTCTTCATACCAAGTGTATGGGAGATGTGGGAGAAGAAGAAACTGCCCATCGGTACTTGGTACAACGAAAAACCATACTACTTGCCCGATGGCGTGGGATTTGTCTATCTGAACAACACAAAACCTGGGCTTTCCGATCCTGCTGTCAGAAAAGCGATTGCCCACGCAATACCTTACGAAGAAATGTTGGTCAAGGCCTACTTCGGTTATGGTAGTCAAGCGCATCCATCTATGGTCATAGACCTGTTTGAACCCAACAAGCAGTATATAAACTACGATCTTGCAAGAAAAACTTGGGGCACGAGTGATGGAAGGATACCATTCGATCTTGCGAAAGCAAAGAAGATCCTCGACGAAGCTGGTTACAAGGTTGGCAAGGATGGTATCAGAGTTGGACCAGACGGTAAGAAACTTGGTCCGTACACTATATCTGTTCCATACGGATGGACAGACTGGATGATGATGTGCGAAATGATCGCCGAGAATCTGAGAAGCATAGGCATCGATGTTGTCACAGAATTCCCAGACTACTCCGTCTGGGCAGACAGAATGACTAAAGGAACTTTCGACATCATCATTTCCTGGAGCGTTGGTCCAAGCTTCGATCATCCGTTCAACATCTACAGGTTCGTGCTCGACAAGAGGCTTTCTGCACCAGTCGGTGAAGTGACTTGGGCTGGAGATTGGCAGAGGTACGACAACGATGAGGTCGTTGAACTATTGGACAGAGCCGTCTCGACGCTGGATCCAGAAGTTCGAAAGAACGCGTACTTCAGAATTCAAGAGATCATCTACAGAGATATGCCAAGCGTTCCAGCGTTCTTCACAGCTCATTGGTACGAGTACTCGACGAAGTACTGGATCAACTGGCCGAACCAAGACAATCCGTACTGGTTCAGGCCTGCCCCGTGGCATGTGGACACTTTGCCAACACTGTTCGGTATCTCTCCAAAAAACAACCCGCAGCCTGTTCCAAAGTGGATAGAAACCACCGACAAAGGCGGAATGGGCGTACCAACCTCGAAGGTGTTTGAGGATCTTCAGTCCGCAAAGAAGTGATCTATCCGGCCCCGTCTGGGGCCGGTTTACAATCTCCCAAGAGGAGTGGAGAAAGAAATGGCTTCCAAACCGTTGTTCAAGTTCCTTTTGAGACGTTTCATCTTTCTTTTGGTGACGTACATCGTTGCGACCACTATAGTTTTCATACTTCCGAGGGCGATCCCCGGAAATCCACTCGCTCAATTGCTTTCGAACCTTTCAAGACTGGCCCAAGCGAATCCAGAAGCCATAAGGGCTGCCGAGAGAACTTTGATGGCAGAGTTTGGGATCGACAAACCTCTGTTGGTTCAGTACGTGACGTTCGTTTTCAAAGCGTTGCGCGGTGATCTTGGAACTTCCATATCCTTCTATCCTCGAAAGGTTATAGACCTCGTCGTTCCTGTGATACCTTGGACGTTGGTTCTTCTTCTACCCGCAACACTCGTTGCGTGGATACTCGGTAACACCCTCGGGGCAATGGCAGCTTACAGACGAAACACGTGGATAGACAAAGGGGTTTTGACAACTTCCTTGATCGTTTCACAGATACCCTACTACTGGCTCGGAATGATATTCATTTTCTTCTTCGGCGTGAGACTCGGTTGGCTTCCCACTCAAGGTGCCTACTCTCTGGGAACCATACCGAACCTGAGCTGGGGATTTTTCTTGGACGCTCTGAAACACTACGTGATGCCCTTCGCTTCAATCGTGATCTCTGCGATGGGTGGCTGGGCGATAGGCATGAGGGTGATGGTTGTTTATGAACTTGGAAGCGATTATTCTTTGTTCTCAGAGTATCTTGGAATGAAAGACAAGAGGATCTTCAAGTACGCCTTCAGAAACTCGCTTTTGCCACAGATAACGGGGCTCGCTCTGAGTTTGGGAGGAATCCTTGGAGGTGCTCTGATCACCGAAATCGTGTTCAACTATCCCGGCACGGGCTTTCTGCTCTTCAAAGCTCTGACAACGCTGGATTATCCGATGATACAGGGAATATTCGTCATTCTCATCGCATCGATCTATCTAGCGAACTTCATCGTGGATTTCTTGTACGCACTGATAGATCCGAGGATAAGACTCGGACAGGAGGAATGAAGAATGTTCGCGACGATGATAAGGCCACTTTTCAAGAATAAAAAATTCATAGTAGGCATTTCGATATTCCTCTTCTTCTTGATGTTGGGCATTTTGGGACCTGTTCTTTACAGAGTCAGTCCCACCAAGATGACGTGGGATTACGAACAACCTCCTTCCGCTAAGTATCCGCTGGGTACGGACACGTACGGCAGAGATGTTCTGGCACAACTTCTCCACGGCATTCGATCCTCCCTTTACATAGGTTTTCTTGCGGCGATCATTTCCTTGAGTATTGGAACTGTCGTTGGTAGTCTGGCGGCGGTGAAAAGAGGCATTGTGGATGACACGTTGATGGCGATAACGAACATCGTTTTGACGACACCATCTATCCTCATAGCCATACTGATCGCGAGTTATCTGAGGATAAGAAGCATGGAAGTTGTCGCCGTGATCTTGGGGCTGTTCCAGTGGCCTTGGTTCGCGAGGGCGATCAGGGCACAGTTGATGAGTGTCATGTCGAGAGAGTACGTCTATCTCTCGATCATGGCGGGTTATTCGGACATGAGATTGGTGATAGAAGATTTACTGCCGACCATAGCCACCTACGCCTTCATGTCCTTCGTGCTCTTCATAAACGGAGGCATAATGGGCGAGGCGGGTTTGAGTCTGATAGGTCTTGGACCCACGAGAGGAATTTCTCTTGGTTTGATGTTGCAATGGGCGGTGCTCATGGAAGCTGTGAGAAGAGGACTGTGGTGGTGGTTCGTTCCACCAGGAGTTGCCATCGTTGCTTTGACGGCGTCGCTCATGGTTATCAGTACGACGATGGATGAAGTTTTCAACCCGCGCTTGAGGGAGGAATAGAGAGTGAACGAAGTATTGATGCGAATAGAAAACGCGAAGGCCTACTATAAATTGGAGAAAGTTTCCGTCAGGGCAGTGGATGGAGTTTCGTTCGAAATATTTGAAGACGAGGTCATCGGTGTGGTGGGTGAATCAGGTTGCGGAAAGACCACGCTTTCGAACCTCATTTCTATGAACATCTTAAAGCCGCTAACTCTGGTCGAAGGCAAAGTGTTCATGAAGATCGACGGAAAATTCGAAGAGATCTCCTCCATGTCGAGGGAGGAAGTGAAGAAAAAACTTTGGGGAAAAGAGATAACCATCGTTCCGCAGAGCGCGATGAACGCTCTGATGCCGACGATAAGGATGGCAAAATACGTTGAACACCTGGCACAGTCGCACGAACTGAATGGGAAAGAACTTTTGCAGAAAGCTGAAAAAAGATTTGAAGAAGTTGGCCTGAACCCACTTTGGTTGAAGAGATACCCATTCGAACTCAGTGGAGGCATGAGACAGAGGGCGGTCATAGCCATAGCGACGATTTTGAACCCAAAGCTTCTGATAGCAGATGAACCGACGTCTGCCCTCGACGTAGTCAACCAAAAGGTGTTCCTCAAAGTCTTGATGCAGTTGAAGAGAATGGGTGTTGTGAGGAGCATCATCTTCATAACGCACGACATCGCCACCGTTCGACAGATCGCCGACAGGATTATCGTCATGTACGCTGGAAAGATCGTTGAGATATCCACCATGGAGAAGATATTGCAAAGACCCCTCCATCCATACACGAAAGGTCTGTTCAATTCGGTGTTGACGCCTGAACCTGAGGTCAGAAGAAGAGGCATCAGCGTGATTCCCGGCACGCCACCCAACTTGATAAATCCACCCAGCGGATGCAGGTTCCATCCCAGATGTCCACATGTGATGGAGGTGTGCAAGGAAAGAGAACCAGAGTTAAGAGAAGTTGAGGAAGGTTCAAAGGTGGCCTGTTTTCTGTATTCGGAGGAGAGAACATGAGCAGACTCGTGGTTGAAAACCTCACCAAGATATTCACCCTGGGGTTCTTCTCAAGAAAACGCATAGAGGCTGTGAAAAACGTTTCTTTCGAAGTCAAAGAAGGAGAAATTGTCTCACTCGTGGGAGAGAGTGGTTCTGGTAAGACAACAACCGCGAAGATGATCTTGAGACTCATTCCTCCGACAAGTGGAAGGATCATCTTCGAAGGCAAAGATATCTGGAAAGACTTGAAAGATCATGAATCGATCAAAGACTTTCGAAGAAAAGTTCACGCGGTCTTTCAAGATCCGTTCGCGAGTTACAATCCCTTCTATCCAGTCGAAAGAACGCTTTGGCAAGCGATTAACCTGTTGGAGAAGAAACCTTCCAACAAGAAAGAAGCGTTGGAACTGATAAAAGAATCGCTCGTCAGAGTGGGGATAGATCCCAAGGATGTTCTGGGAAAGTATCCACACCAGATCTCCGGTGGACAAAAGCAAAGGATCATGATAGCCAGATGTTGGATCTTGAGACCTTTTTTGATAGTCGCGGACGAACCGACCTCCATGATAGATGCCTCGAGCAGAGGAGGGATCATACAACTTCTGGAGGAGCTGAGAAAAGAACAGGGAACCTCCATCATATTCATAACCCACGATCTCGGGCTCGCTTACTACGTGTCTGACAACATCTTCGTGATGAAGGACGGAGAAATAGTGGAAAGGGGTCATCCAGACAAAGTGGTGCTCGAACCAACCCACGAGTATTCGAAGGTTTTGGTGGAGAGCATCCCGAAACTCTACAGGAAATTGGAAGGTCTGTGAGATGTTCACGCGCGCCATTTTGACCATCTTCGCCTGGGCGTTGGTGCTGGAGATTTTCGTACTGCTCTACTATCTGTTGAAAGGTACAAGGCCTGTCGAGTTCTACGTGAACCTCGGCTTGATGATCTTCACAGTCTTATTTCTGTCTTTCTTCATTTTTCGGGAACGAAAGAGGAGGGATGAGGATGATAAACGTGGATGAAATCGTTTCGAAGCTCACTTTGGAAGAAAAGGTGAAAATCGTTGTTGGGGTTGGAATGCCGGGTGTGTTCTCCAATCCACAATCGAGAGTCGCTGGAGTGGCGGGCGAAACGCACTCGATACCGCGTTTGGGTCTACCGAGCGCCATCCTGGCAGACGGTCCGGCCGGATTGAGAATTAACCCAACGCGCGAGAACGATGAGAAAACTTATCATGCAACTGCTTTTCCGATCGCGGTGATGCTCGCTTCCACCTGGAACCTCGAGATTTTGGAAGAAGTGGGCAAAGCGATGGGTGAGGAAGTTAGAGAGTACGGTGTCGACATCCTCTTGGCACCTGCGATGAACATACACAGAAACCCGTTGTGCGGAAGAAATTTCGAGTACTATTCGGAAGATCCAGTCCTTTCGGGAGAGATGGCATCCGCTTTCGTGAAGGGTGTACAGTCACAAGGCGTTGGTGCGTGTCTGAAACATTTTGCAGCGAACAACCAAGAAACCAATCGAATGAGCGTGGACACGATCGTCTCTGAAAGAGCCTTGAGAGAGATATACCTCAGAGGCTTTGAAATAGCCGTCAAGAAGTCCAAACCTTGGAGTGTGATGAGCGCCTACAACAAGTTGAACGGAAAGTATTGTTCACAGAACGAGTGGCTCTTGACGAAGGTTTTGAGAAAGCAGTGGGGGTTCGAAGGTTTCGTCATGACTGATTGGTTCGCTGGAGACAACCCCGTCGAACAACTCAAGGCGGGGAACGATCTGATAATGCCCGGTAAGGTGAACCAGGTGAACATGTTCAGAAAAGACGAAATCAGTGAAATCATGGAGGCTCTTAAGGAAGGAAAACTGAGCGAGGAAACTTTGAACGAGTGTGTGAGGAACATTTTGAACGTTCTTGTGAACTCCCCTTCTTTCAAGGCTTATAAGTACTCCAACGAACCGGACCTCGATGCACACGCGAAGATCGCTCACAAAGCGGGTATTGAGGGTGCAGTACTTTTGAAGAACGAAAACACCCTTCCCATTCAGAAAGATGCAAAGATCGCCATCTTCGGAACAGGACAGATAGAAACGATCAAGGGAGGAACGGGAAGTGGAGACACACACCCGAGGTACGCGATCTCCGTCCTCGAAGGTGCGAAAGAGAAAGGATTGAAGGTGGACGAGGAACTCGCGAACATGTACGAAGAGTACATCAAGAAGATGAGAGAAACGGAGCAATACAAACCAGTGCAACATCCTTGGGGATTTTTGGTCTATCCGAAGTTGTTGGAAGATTTCTTGACGGAGGACGAAGTGAAGAAATTCGCTGAAAGGAACGACCTTGCGATCGTAGTGATAAGCAGAATCTCTGGCGAAGGAGAAGACAGAAAACCGATCAAGGGAGATTTCTACCTCTCTGACGATGAAGTCAAACTCCTTCAAGTAGTTTCGAAGCAGTTCCATGAGGTTGGAAAAAAGGTTGTTGTGTTGCTCAACATAGGTGGTCCCATCGAGATGGTGAGCTGGCGAGATCTGGTCGACGGGATCTTGTTGATCTGGCAGGCTGGACAAGAAACTGGTAGGATCGTCGCAGACCTTTTGACGGGTGAAGCGAATCCGTCTGGAAAACTACCCACCACGTTCCCAAAAGATTACTCAGACGTGCCTTCATGGAACTTTCCGGGAGAACCCAAGGAAGATCCCGAAAGAGTGATCTACGAAGAAGACATCTTCGTTGGCTACAGGTATTACGACACCTTCGGTGTTGAACCAGCTTACGAGTTCGGTTACGGTCTTTCCTACACGAAGTTCGACTACGGTGATCTGAAAGTCTCTGTGGACAGCGACGTCTTGAAGGTCTCTTATGTAATCAAGAACGTGGGTGATATGGCTGGAAAAGAGGTATCGCAGGTTTACATCAGAGCGCCGAAGGGAAAGATTGATAAACCTTTCCAGGAACTCAAGGCCTTCCACAAAACGCAACTTTTGAACCGTGACGAGTTTGAAGAGATCTGCATCGAAATACCACTGAGAGACCTTGCGAGTTTCGATGGAGAAGAATGGCTCTTGGAAAAAGGAGAGTACGAAGTCAGAGTGGGCTCTTCCTCGAGGGACATCAGGTTGAAGGGAACGTTCGTTTTGAAAGAGGAAGTGAGGTTTGCACCGTGAGGTGGTGAGCATGAAGAAGGTTCTTTCTGTCTTGTTTCTTTTGCCGATCATCGTGCTCGCTCAGAACGTTCTTACGAACGGTTCATTCGATCGACCAATTCTCATCGCGAACGTCGACATCGAGCCACCGGCTCCGGATGGTTTCATCGACACCAGGGAAAACTGGATCTTCTTCCCCAACAGTGGTGGTGAAGGCACGGCATACGTCGAAGATGGAGTTCTCGTCGTCGAGATCACAAACGGTGGACATCATACCTGGTCGATCCAGATCATTCAATCCCCGATCCTGGTGGAGAAGTATCACAAGTACAGGGTATCTTTCAAGGCAAAGGCCTCGAGTGAAAGAAACGTCGGCGTGAAAATCGGAGGCATCGCGACGAGAGGCTGGCCAGCCTACAATCCCGGCACTGATGAATCAGGAGGAATGGTTTTCAATCTTAGCACAGACTGGCAAACTTACGAATTCGAATTCGTCATGAGGCAAGAGACTGATCCGAAAGCGCGCTTTGAGTTTCAACTTGGAAGAGCCGTTGGAACGGTTTGGATAGACGACGTGGTCATGAAGGAGGTTGGAGTCGTGGAGGTCTCCGAGCCGGGAGCGAGGAAGCGAAAGGTGAAAGAATGGAAGCTTGTTTGGAGTCAAGAGTTCGACGAAGATTTCGTAGACGAGAGTGTGTGGAATTTCGAGATTGGAAACGGACACGCGAAAGGAATTCCCGGCTGGGGGAACGCTGAGCTCCAGTACTACACGAAAGAAAATGCCTTCATCGAAAACGGATGTTTGGTCATAGAAGCCAGAAAGGAAACTGTTTCGGACGAATATGGCACCTACGACTATACGTCCGCGAGGATGACGACGGAGGGAAAGTTCGAGATTCAGTACGGAAAAATCGAAATAAGAGCGAAATTGCCGAAAGGACAAGGTATATGGCCGGCTCTCTGGATGCTCGGAAGCAACATAGGAGAAGTTGGATGGCCAACATGCGGTGAAATCGATATCATGGAAATGCTTGGTCATGACACCAGAACCGTTTATGGAACGGCCCACGGCCCAGGTTACTCGGGTGGAGCTTCCATAGGGAACGCTTACAAATTGTCCAAGGATGAGCCTGACTTTTCAGATGAATTTCACGTGTTCCACATCGAATGGGACAAGGACGCGATCGAGTGGTACGTGGACGGAAAGCTCTATCATGTGCTCACCAAAGCCAAACTCGAAGCGTTGGGACTCAAATGGGTCTTTGATCAACCCTTCTTCCTGATCGTCAACGTGGCGGTTGGAGGTTACTGGCCCGGTTATCCAGACGAAACGACACAGTTCCCGCAGCGCATGTACATCGATTACATAAGAGTTTACGAGGACGTTGGCCCAGAAGTGTACGAAGAAGTGCAAGAAATCGAACTGGAGCAAGAGGTACCTGAAGTCACCTTCGAGAAGATCAACAACCCGAGTTTTGACGAACCCATCATGAACGATCAGGCGAATAGGCCAGACGAATGGTTCATCTGGGAAGCTGGAAGGTACGGAATAAGCGGTGCTCGTGTGAGCGATTACGGAGTGAAGAATGGCTACGCATACATAATCGTTGCAAACTCAGGAACTGACACCTGGCATATCCAGTTCAACCAGTGGATCGGTTTGAAGCGTGGAAAGAGTTACACCATCTCGTTCAAAGCCAAAGCAGATGTTCCAAGATTGATAAACGTCAAGATCCTTCAGAACCACGATCCATGGATAAACTACTTTGTTCAAACTGTGAATCTCACAACTGAATGGCAAACCTTCACATATTCTTACACACATCCAAAAGATGTGGACGAAGTCGTTCAGATAAGCTTCGAGCTCGGTTTGCACAAACCTACGACGATCTATTTCGATGAGGTGACGGTGGAGCCCACGAATCGGTAAGATTGAAACTTCGTCCTCGTTCGGAACCACCAAGTGGTGAAGACACTTTACCAAAAAGGGGAGGATGACTTCCTCCCCTTTGTTCAGCTGTCTGATATGTTGGTGCTTCGGGGTAAAAACACGAGTACGATCCTATGCCTTATCGAAAGGATAGCTCTCTGCGCGGCCGGTCATGCTCTCGCAAGAGCATGAGATACGCAACAGTTCTGAAACCTTCTGCTCCCAGGATGGAAGGTATTATCTGTGCTTCTGTTTCTTCAGCTCTACATCCTCCATGTAGATATCTTCGCCATTACCTCGACGGATCAGTCTTTGAGCAATCCTTCCATATCGTTTGATAGAGTACCGCCATTCTCAGAAGGCTATCCTGTTTGATGGCATCTTTAGAAAAGCTTGTAACAATCTTCAACGTCCCAGAACTTCGTTCGGGGTGACTTCCAGGAGCACCTTTGCGCACTTTCACAATGTTTTTGTGTGCAATATCTGGGTTATGATAAGCACGTACAACGGCTCGTTTAATCATGAAACTCCTTTAGTAAGGCTGAAAGTAAACCTCAAGATCGAAAACAGCATAATCATTTACAAAATCGAAGTCAGTAACCTCCCATCCATCGTCTGTATTATCCACTACGAGGGCGTAGTTTCCCGGAGCCACGCCGTCGAATTCAAAATAATAATAACCTTCCTCACATTGCATCACATGACATCTTTACCTTCCTGAGTAAGCGTCCTTTCAAAAAAGACTAAGATCATCTTACACCCATCTCAACTTGGCTCAAAAGACGCTCATAGTACTCTTTGTGGAGGAATTCGTCGAACAGTTCATACTTCGCTTTCATTTCACTATACCTGATCCAGTTCAATATCCAGCTGAATGCCATTGCTGCAGGAACAATATACTGGCCTCCCGGAACAAAAAACAGCGTGATTATACAAGAGTTCAGGAGGGTCTGGGGAGAAAATAGTGCTTCTCTGAATGACCCGGTCGCTATGGCTCTTAGGGTGATATCCACTACGATGTAAATGATTGGACCTAGGAATCCCGAAGGCAAAAATGACAGGAATCTGCCAGGCTGAGAGTAGACATACGGGAATATCCTTGAAACAAGGAAGTTCACAACAATTGTCGAACCAGTACTTATTACAAACCCCGTGAACGTACGCTCTAAAGCAGTTATTGGATCAACATCCAGAAGAGCGACCTGGTATATGAAATCGAAAATACTCAGCACAGCAATACGTCCCACGGCCCTGATAGTAGTAGGCTTGAAGAATTCTCTCGATAGGATTTTTCTTGCTTCCACTACTGATTCATATGGGACACCTGCCTTTGTTTTGGAGTCTTGAAGAATGTGAATGGCCCATGCTACTCGTTTCTGTGAAACTGAAAGCCCGGAGCTATCACTACTTAGAAGCTTTGCTAAACTATTCGTGTCGTGTCCCCACCTTTCTCTGTGATACCATCCACCAGGTGCATAGGAGCCCGGAACAGTATCTATAGCTCTGTGAAAGGTCACTAATTGTTCGTATCTTGCAGGAATTTTTAGAATATTTAGCACTCTCACTGTTTCGGAAGCATGATACATCTCAGGCAATCCGAAAGCAAACACCGATACCAGAAACCAAAAGGCTATCAGTGTCTTCTTCATATCCGTTGGCCCCCCCTTCAGGGTGATCGTTTACCTTGATTGAACATGGTGTCAACGAATACCTTGAGATCGTTTTCTTTTTTCAATTTTTCCACGATCTTGGATAGTACCCAGTTGTAATACACATTGACTTCCGGAAACAGGTATCTTGTATCAATCTGTCCTAGTTCTTTTGCATACTGCTGTATCTGTGAAACATTCCAATCTTGACTGTACACTTTCAGAATCTCCAGAGCCCACCGATTGTAATCCTTCAAATTCCTCAAGCTTTTCTCTTCAAGTGTCTTCTGCATAGCTTTCTGTACGTTGTACATACCCTCGTAAATTCTCTCTCTGTCACTGTTTTCCAGAAGAGGATTATTAATCAATCTCTGGGCTTTTGCCAGTAGGTTCTGAACTTTCGCCGATAGTTCTGCTTCATCCATATCTGGATATGGTTGAAGTTGTTCTCTTTCCAACTCAGAACATAAGGAATCGACCTCTTTGTTCAGTTCTTTTCTTTCTATGTCACTGATTAGCTCATTAATTCTGTCAATACGATCTTTGATGGACGTGCTATCAACTGCGTTCAGAGCAAATCTTTCCTCAAGGGAAACGGCCATTTCTAAGGTCACGTATGCAAGATTGAGTGAGGGATTCTCTAATGCTGAAAGGCGTTCCAATCTTTTGAGAAGCAAATCCACAATGTTGTCAGTCAATTCCCTGGAAGATGAGAAAACATGCAAAAAATTCTTTATTAGGAGGTTTACCCTGTCTGTGTTCCCTTCCTCTTCCAGTTTTCGAATGTACTTTACCATATTCTCCAGATATTTTGATCTTTTGTCTCTTATGAGCTTCAGAATTCGGTTCAGACTCAGAAAATGCGACGGTTCGGCCTCGGACATGAACTTTATGATGAGAGTTTCTCCGTCGTTCAGTATCCCGAACACGGCTTGAGGATTGTCAACGTTCGAAATGACTGCGCTGAGGATCTGATCGTATTCATTGAGAAGTTTGGCATTGTCTGGGAAGATCTTCAGCGAGTTCAAAATCATCAGATGAGCGGTCTCGTAATCGGATGAGGAAAGTCTTAAATCTGCTTGTTTGATAATATCACGAACTAATGAACCATCATCTCGTGCTCTAATAATCGCGAGTCGAGTGGCACCGATGAAATGATTGAGCATAAGCAATGCCAGCAGACTGGTCGCAACTGAAGCAGAACACAAAATCATCAGAACAACTACCGTGAGTTTCGAGATGACAGGCTCTTTCTGATTAGTGATATGACTTTCTCCTTCCTGGTCCTGAGGATCCTTTTCCCTTTCGTTTTCCTTCATGTCCTGTCCCTCCTTCGCAAACTTTCGGACATAACGACAACTTGGACAAGTTTCTTTAATCATTGGCAGGGAACTTGATCCTTTTCACTCAGTAATGCAGACTCCATCATCTAAAGGTGAGCGTCCTAAATTCATTCAAGAGCCTTCCATCAAAGCTGACTCTTTACAAGCTCGAGTTTGCTAAGGATCTCAATTACCTGTGATAGTTTTTCATGTGTGTTTATGACGTCGGTAACGCTCCAGTATCCCAGCATCTTCGGAAGTTCTCTGGAAGTGGTTCTACATTGCGCCAGTTTTTCGAGTGCTTGAGAAAAAGCCACCCATCTCAGATCAGTTCCAAGAACTGACGCAGGATCTCTTCAGTCTCATCTGAACTACGGTGTTGTATGGGATACCTACCATGTCGGAACAGATCTATGATGGTGATCAAATATCCCCCCTACGTACATATAATAGCACTTCTGAAGTGGAAGAACGAAGCGTGTATATGTACCACCTACACGTGAAGATGTGTAATATATGTGTGTGACCTTCTGGTGTGCAGAACTGACAGCATCGACTCATGAAGGCGCTTTTTAATACTCGTACTCACTCACCACGTTCCCGTTGACATCGTACAGTGTAGCTTTATCACCTTTGTCGTTCCAGATGTATTGGTTCGTCCATACGAGGGCTCCACTTGCCTCTGGTCCTGAGTGCACAGATATTATTTCGCCTGGATCAAGCGTGATATTTGGGAACGTGTACCACTGTCCGCCCTTGCTGAAGATCTTCCAACCAGCGAGGTTCACAGGAGAAGTTCCAAAGTTTTGAATGACAATGTATTCATCCTTGCCTTTGTACTGAATAGTGACAATCTTCACGTTGTACGTCTTTACGTCCTCTGTCTCCTGCGATTCGACAGGTGTACTCTCTTGTGTTTTCTGTGGTCCGGTGGATGTACTTCCCTGCGCTTTCTGTGGCTCGGTGGATGTGCTCCACAGTCCAAGTCTGAGTTTTCTCGCATAGCATTCAAGCTCTCTGAATTTCTCCATGTACTCTTCTTTGAACGCAAAATCAGTGTAAACGTTTCCGTATCCGTTCAGGATCAAGACGGCGTTCCACAAAACGTATTTTGTTTCTCCTCTAAATTCAACAGGAAGCCACACGTACGCTAAGAGTCGTCCATATTTGTCCTGCCTGTTCTGGTCATACGTCAGATAGACCGTTTTGCCTTCAAGATGTGTCCTCGTAAACTCCGATGCTTCTTTTCCAAACTGCTCAACGGGCTTGCTTGGATGTACCGTTTCGGGCGTATTCACACCGATCAATCGAACGTATACGCCATCGTTTATCACAATCGTGTCTCCGTTAACAACCCGTGAGCAAAATGCCTCATCACTCGTTGCAGGATCATCAAAGAAAGCAAAGTCATAGAGGAACGAGTTGACTATTACGAGAGACAAAGCAAAAGCGATGGCTGAAAAAATCATGAAAAACACCGCTACAATCAACCTTTTCACGATCTTCACCCCCCAGAATTGTCCTTCACGATAGCCCCTTTGCTGCCTGTGCGATCCACTTTCCTGAATATCTTTCTGAAACTTGAACTAACTTCTTTGAATCGTTGGTTGAGTAACATCCAGTTTATATTTTAGCGGAGTTAACTCTGGCTGAACTGTCCCTTGTTCTGAATCGCCCCCCGGAGAATAAACAGGAAAATAATGCCCCCGAATAACCTCGGGGGCCAGTCTCAGTAACGTTCGGGTTTCATTTGAAATGCTTAAACCTGGTTACATACCTGGTAGCGGGGGCAGGATTTGAACCTGCGACCTTTGGGTTATGAGCCCAACGAGCTGCCTGGCTGCTCCACCCCGCAACGCCGTTAATCATATTAGCACACAACCAACTCAGTGTCAAGTTTCTTCTACTCTTCACCACATCCAGAACTGGCTTGTTGATTGTACTCGACCATGTTTTGAAAATGTGGTCTGGATCTTTTCCATCAGCAACAGCCCAAACATGACGTTGTATCGGTGAGTTTTACATCGTAGTTTCCTCGCCGCAATAGTCACATCCGTATATATATTTATGGGAGCGCTCCTTGGATGGTACATTCTTCAGCGGGAAGCATCCCGTAAATGGCCCTTGGTCTAATCTTTCGTAACGAACTATGCTTGAAAAGAGTGTGCGCTCCCAATCTAATGGTTTCGGAAAGATTCATCAAAATCATTGAAAGTTGCAACTCTCACAGACCAAGCATCACCATTCGAACCGAATCATCACTATACATAGCCAACTACGAAACACGAGATCGCCGTGAAGACCATGCGAACGAAGCGGTCACACAACAAGGACTCAAATCAAAAAGATATTGTTGGTTGATTCCTCGCGAGAGCTCTCCCCAAATTCTAAGCACCCTGGTAGGTTAGAAAACTGAATAAACGATTTTCATCAGCCATAATCCCAAGCCCCCGCAAGGGGGCTTTTTGCGTTTGTCCTCATCGACTGAGCCTCTCACTTTCTTGCTCTTTCAACTTGCCCTTCAAAAAATGTTAAGAAGCGAAAGGTATTATCATTGCTGTGTTTTCGTTGTGCACTTCTACCTGTGGGAGGGAGAAAACATGGAGAAGCTCTTTCGTTTGAAAGAGCAAGGTACTACTGTTCGTCGCGAGATCATCGCAGGAATCACAACATTTCTCACTATGGCCTACATCGTCTTCGTGAACCCTTCGATCCTCATCAACGTAATACCTGGAGCAACCCCTGGTAGCAGTCTGTACACACAGTTTTTCGGGGCTTTCATGGTCGCCACCATCATTGGTAGCTTCATCGCAACGATGATCATGGGGCTCTACGCGAACTATCCATTTGCACTCGCTCCAGGTATGGGCCTGAACGCTTATTTTGCTTTCACAGTGTGTCTGAAGATGGGCATAGACTGGAGAGTTGCGCTCGCAGCGGTGTTCGTGGAAGGGATAATTTTTATCGTTCTGACGATCACAGGAGCAAGGAGCTTCGTTGTCAAAGCGATACCTGCTTCGGTGAAACTCGCAACCGGTGCAGGCATTGGATTGTTCATCGCGTTCATAGGTTTGAAGAGCGCTGGGATCGTCGTGAGCGATCCTGCAACCTTTGTGAGTCTTGGTCATCTGAGCGACCCGAACGTCTTGGTGGCGATAATAGGTTTCTTCATCATCGCTGCGCTTTTCGCTATGAGAATACCGGGCGCCATTATGATAGGTATCTTAGCGAGCACGCTCATAGGTGCGCTACCGATTTTCGGTGTGACGAAGTATCAGGGAATTGTGGGTAAGGTACCGAGCATTGCACCGACGTTCATGAAAATGGATTTCAACCTTCAGGCGCTCGGGAGCGCCACGTTCTGGATGGTGGTTTTCACGTTCTTCTTTGTAGACTTTTTCGACACGGTGGGAACCTTGACGGGACTGGCCGAATCAACTGGCTTCACAAAAAACGGTGAATTCCCGAGAGCCTCGAAGGCGTACCTTGCAGATGCAGTTGGAACTTCAGTGGGTGCGATGTTCGGAACCTCCACGGTAACCACTTACATAGAGAGTAGTGCTGGAATAGCGGAAGGTGGAAGGACTGGATTAACCGCTGTGACGGTCGCCGTTCTGATGCTGTTGATGCTCTTTTTCTCACCTTTGGCGATGACCGTTCCCGCTGCGGCAACGGCCCCTGCTCTGATATTCGTCGGCGTGCTCATGATGAAGAGTTTGAAGAAGATCGACTGGGACGATGTGACGGAAGCGATTCCTGCGTTCATAACGTTGCTCATGATGCCATTGACCTATTCCATCGCCAACGGTATAGCACTCGGAATCGTTACGTATCCCATCGTCAAGTTGCTTTCGGGAAAAGGTAAGCAGATACACTGGTTCACGTGGATCCTTGCGATTCTGTTCGTTCTGTATTTAGTGCTGTTGAGAGAGTGAAGAAAAAGCGGGCCGAAAGGCCCGCTTTCATTTCAACGCGAGTTTCCGCTCGGATTTGCCTGTCAGATAAGCCACCACGATCTCGCTGAGCTTGGGATATTTTCCAACATCGCTGCTTGCCTTCACGAGCACGTTCTGACCCACCAAACCAACGACTTCTCCATCCTGAATGCTTTCTCCCTTTTCGACGATCCTGTGCTTCTCCTTAGCCTCATCTATAGAGTCTGTGTAGATGATCCTTCCCTCTTTGATGATCGCCATATGTGTTGCGTACTCTTCAAGTTCGAAGATCTCGTGGGAAGAGACTATGGCCGACCTTTCTCCATCCACGTACTCTTTCAAGAGAGACATCACTTCCAGCCTCACCGTGGGATCCAGGTGTTGCGTAGGTTCGTCGAGGATCAGCACGTCTGCCTGACTGGAAATGCATAGGCCAAGCAAAAAAAGCGTCTTCATGCCTATGGAGTAAGATTCGACCTTCTGTGAAAGATCGAACCCATAACGAGCCACGAAATTTGAGAAGATCGAATCGTCCCATTTGGGATACAGGCTCGCCCACAGCTGTGCGTAGTCTGCCCCACTGAAGTTTCTGAAAACAACTCTTTCTTCCGGCACAACGGCGATCCTTTGTTTTGCGGTGTGCGATGTGACGTGTTCGAACCTCTCGCCGAAAAGGGTCACTGAACCGGCATCTGGCTTCAACACTCCAGTGATGCAGCGGATCGTTGTGGTTTTTCCCGCGCCGTTGGGACCAACCAACGCAAGGATGCTTCCAGGCTCAACAAAGAAAGACACGTCGCTGAGCACCTGTTTGCCAGAGAAATTCTTCCTGAGATGCTCCACTCGAATCATCTTTCACCACTCCTCGTCGTGAACAATCTGTAAGAAGCGTAAGTGAGCACCGCGGCGAACGCTGCCGAGGCTAACACACTCTCCTGTCTCAACGGGCTGATGAACTTGTATGGGTTGAAACTGACCGAGAGTCTCGTCGAGCCGATCGAACCCATGACTATGTCGAACAAGAGGAACAAGAAAGCGGCGCCGAATGGGTCGAATCCCACGCTGACGGCAGACAACACGATGCTCAGATAAGCCCAGAGAAAGATCAGCGATTTGAGCAACGTGAGCCAGACTCCGACATTTTTCTCAGCGAAGGGTAGACCAACGAAAAAGGTTATGCCGAGCATGAGCGAAAGGAAAGCGTATTCAAACCAGAAGATCTGTTTGCGTGTCAAAGGAAGGTAGAGTAACAGATCCAACCTCTTTTGCCTCACGTCGCTGGCGACAGAGAAGAGTATCAGGAAGAACGTGCCGAACACCTTTGCACCATAGTTGGGTATCATCATGACGACGAAGAAGAACACCATGCTCGGGAACTTTTCAAGGAGTTGCTTTTTCATGTAGGCTTCAAACTCTTTCATTCCTCCACACCTCCTCAACGAGGACTAAAGTCGTGTACAGATCGAACTGTTTTGATTTCAACTTCGATACCAACTGCTTGATTGCGACAACCACTTCGGCATCGATGTTCAGTTCTTTCACCACGAAGTATCCGATGCCTTGCTCCGACACAACGAGGCCTTCCGCTTTCAGCCTTTCGAGGGCTTTGAGTATCGTATTTATGTTCACGTCGAAGATCGTCTCGAGCTCTCGAACCGTCGGAAGTTGCTGACCCGCTTTCAAATTGCCGAGCAAGATCTCCGCTTTGATCTGATTGACTATCTGAAGGTATGCAGGTACACCGCTGTGTTTGTCGATCTTCCGCAACATCACCATCACTCGCTTCGGATCTTCACGTTTGAACTCTGCAACTGCAACTTGTTTCCTATCTTGTTGCGTACGGTGACCGTGCCACCCGTTCCGTTCAAAACGAGCACGGTGGGAAGCGTTCCCGTCACGTCGATGGTTCCGTTAACGCCCACGGCATCCACAATCACCGACTCACAGTTTCTCAGTTCGACTTTCAGGTTCACTCCAGTGCCATCGATCTTCGTTCGTGTGAAAGAGAATCTTCCATTCAGGTTCACACCCGTTCCATCCACTATCAAGTTCTCACCCGAGAAGTTCCCACTCATGTTCACACCAGTCCCATCGACGAAAAACCGCGTGCTTACTAAATTACCACGCACGTTCACAGCCGTTGCCCTCAGCTCGAGCTGTTCGAGCGATCCCTCACCCTTGAGCGAGATCGAGGTCGCACTGAGTTGGAGGGTCTTTAGTACATCCGTCCCGATCCTCAAGACGTACTTTCTCGACTTCTCCCCACCAGAGATCTCCAATCGATCTTGAAGGTTTCTCACATTCAACTCCGAGGGATACTCGAGCGATCTACCCTCGACAAGGGACACCTCCAAGCTCCCATCGATCTTGATCGAGATGGACGGTTCGATCTGAATCGTTGCCGTCGGTTTGCGCTCGGTTTGAACCGACACGTACGGCCACACGTTCAAGTTTTCGAGTGCCTGAAAGATAATCCTCGAGTACAGATTCACCGTCATAGGCAAGAGAAAAATGACGATCGACAGCACGACGAGTCCGGCGATGCGTTTGATGTAGACTCTGAGGGAAAGCGCAAGTATCACGATCGAGGCTAAAGCAACGATAAATTTGAAAGGTGCAAAGGGTGTCAACCAACCGACTAAACCGAGCACTGCGATGGTGATGAGCGTTCCCAGGAGTTTGGATTGCACGATGGAAAACATCCTGTCACCTCCATTGTCATAGTGTTCTATAGATATAGAACACTAAAACTCTGACATTGCCGTTTCCCTTCTGTATCTGTTCTGTATCTCACCGTCTCTTTGAAGAGTCTTGAACAAAGCCAACGTGTGTGGTAATATTATTTACGACGGCGCGCCGAGGTGGCGGAAATGGCAGACGCGCATGACTCAGGATCATGTGGGTTTCCACCCGTGCGGGTTCAAGTCCCGCCCTCGGCACCAGAAGGCCGGGTCCACCGGCCTTAAATTTTGTTTGGAGGTTCGTTCTTGGAAAAGGTAGAAATCTTCGGCTTACCAATCACTACAGGAACCTTTAGCGAGATGCTTGAACAGATCCAGAGCAGAATACTTCAGAAGAAGAAGACCTTCGTTGTCACCGCCAACGCAACCATCGTCGTGACAGCCATAGAGAAGCCAGAATATAGGAGGATCGTTCAGAGCGCCGATTTGGTGCTACCAGACGGTTTTGGCGTTGTCATGGCGATAAGAAGGTTCCACAAAAAAAGTTCTGAACGCGTCACCGGCATAGACATGATGCTTGAACTCTGCAAGTTCGCGGCAAAACAAGGATTGAGGGTCTTCTTGCTTGGAAGCAAACAGGAAATCGTTGAAAAGGCTGCCAGAAACCTTGAAAGAACTTACGGGAACATAGTGGCTGGTTATCATCACGGTTACTTCGATGGTGAAGGACCAATCGATTTAATTTCTTCCTCGAAAGCCGATCTGTTGTTTGTGGGAATGGGTGTGCCAAAACAGGAGATGTGGATTGGTGAAAACTTCGACAAGATACCGGCCACGCTCGCCATGGGCGTGGGTGGGTCTTTTGACGTGATATCAGGTTACAAGAAAAGGGCTCCAAAGATCATCCAGAACCTCAAGCTCGAATGGCTCTACAGATACCTCCAATCACCGCTTCAGAAAAAGAACGTGCCGAAAGATGTGACCAAGCTGCTCTGGTACATCCTCAAACCTCCGCGCGGACTTTGAGCAAGAACATCACAAGAACACTCGCAAGCTGAAGCAACAAAGAAAGCAAAACCATGACACCAAGCCAGTTCTGATACAGAAGTCCCATGACGAAGCTTCCCGCAAACCAGGAGATGCCAAACACGGAGTTCAACAGACCGTAGGCGAAACCTCTTCTTTCGGGTGGTATCATCTTCGCTATCACTGCTTTCATCACCGATTCTTGCGCCCCCATGCTGATGCCCCAAAGGCTAACACCGATGATCACAAAAGTTCTGGCATCGCTCAGAAATACGAAGGGGGTAGCGAACGCTCCAACAGCTGACGAAATCATGAGAGACGTTATGCCAAGTTTGTCGTAAAGTTTACCAAAGAAGATGGCAGACGCAGCATCAACACCCATCGCGACTGAATAGAGCAAAGGAACTATTGCGCTCGTGAAGATCTCCCGCTTGGCCATGTGGTAAGAGAACAAGGGAAAATCCACGAAACCTGCGGCGAGCAATCCAACAGCGACCAGATACAACACAGCTTCCACGCCCAAACCTCTCGAAGGCTGAGATTTCTCGACTCCACTCTTTTCGAACTCGATCGGCCTTGGAAAGAGAAACTTTCCGGTGAGCAAGAGCGCCATCGAGACGCTGGCAGGTATCCAGAGGACCGAGAAACCGAAATGGTAACGTTCGATCAACTCACCAGATTTAAAGCTTAAGATCAATGAGAGCAACAATGGACCCGTGACGGCTCCTATCTGGTCCAGAGCCTCTTCGATCCCGAAACCGAAGCCTGGGCCTACTTGCTTGGCAGCGTAAGACACCATACTGTCCCGTGCGGGTTTTCTTATGGCTTTCCCAGTGCGCTCCAGAATCATGAGAAAGACGGCTACCCTCCAGTCCCAAACGAAGGCCAGAAGAGGTATGGCGAAGAGGTTGAAACTGTAGCCCAGCAACGTGAAGAACCAGTAACGCTTAGTTCGATCGACCAAATAACCTGTGAAGAGCCTGAGCACGTAACCTGCGAATTCACCGAAACCTGCGGCGAACGCCACCACGGCGGCACCTGCGCCGAGCTGTAACAAGAAAGGACCGGCCACACCGCGTGCGCCTTCGTAAACGATGTCCGAGAACAGGCTCACAAAGCCCATCAAGACGATGAAGATCATCGCTGATCTTGTTTTTCCACTCATCTCGCCTTCCTCCTCTCTCTTTGGCTTATTATATGTTTTAGAGGTGAAGCAATGAAGATAAAACGATTAGACGATTCTGTCGTTTCTAAGATCGCAGCTGGTGAAGTGGTGGTCGGCGTTCATTCTGTTGTGAAAGAATTGATCGAGAACGCTTTGGACGCCAAAGCGAAGAAAATCGTCGTGGAACTGATCAATGGTGGAAAGAGCGAAGTGAAAGTGAAGGACGACGGTGAGGGCATGGACGAAGAAGATCTAAAAGTGTGCTTTCTGCCACACACAACGAGCAAGATCAGTAGCTTTTCCGATCTGTCCAACCTTTCGTCGTTTGGATTCCGTGGAGAAGCGTTGCATTCGATAAGTTCTGTTTCAAAAATGAGAGTGATATCGAAAACAGCATCAGCACCATTTGGTCACGAGATAGAAGTGGTGGCAGGGAAACTCGTCTACAGCAGACCGATCCACTCGGACGTGGGCACAACAGTGATCGTGAGAGATCTTTTCTTCAACGTCCCTGCGAGGAGAAAGTTTCTGAAATCTGCGGCCGTGGAATCGAGGATGGTAACAGAAATCTTCGAGAAATTCTGCTTGTCGCGACTGGATGTACACTTCGTCCTGGTGAGAGATCAGCAGGTCGTGTACGATCTGGCGGCGTCGGACCTGCTCGAGAGGGTGAAAGCCATCTTTCCGGATGTTCCAGTACAGAGTTTGAAATCGTTCGAAGTCGAACACAAGGACATGCAACTAAGAGGTTGCTTGAGCCTGAACACGTTCGCAAAGAGGGGAATGGTGATCTGCTTTGTGAACGACAGGTTCGTTGTGAACCAAACCCTCACGAGTGCTGTCTATGCCGCGTACTCTGACATGCTCGAAAAGGGCAAACATCCATTTGTGGTGTTGAAATTGTCTTTGAACCCAAGAAACATCGATGTGAACGTGCATCCTCAAAAACTCGAGGTCAAGTTCGTCAACGAGGAAGACGTGTTCAAGTTCGTCAGGGACAGTCTGAGGAGGTTGCTTGCGAAACCCATCGTGAGACAGATCCACGTTCAGGAAAGGCCACGTGTTGCGGAGCCCGTTGAGTTCTACAGACCGAGCGTACAGCCAGAAAAGATCGAGGAGGTTGAAGAGAGACTCTTAGAGGGAGAAAAGCTCAGATTCGTTGGGACAGTGAGGGGTAGGTACGTTTTGTTCGAGAAAGATGAAGGTTTAGTAATTTTGGACTTTCATGCGGCACACGAGCGGATCGTGTTCGAGCAGATGATGAATTCTTTGGCAAAAAGAAACAACAAAACGTTGATCGTTGCTATGAGGATCAGGATGAAAGAAACGGACGCCGCTTTACTCGCATCGTCTCAAGTATTGAAAGAACTCGGTTTCGCTCTGAGCGTGGGCGACGAGGGACTCGTCGTGGAACAGATTCCAGACTGGATGGAACTCAGCGAGGTTGAAGAGTTCCTGAGAGAAAGCGTCGATGAACTGAAGCTTGTCGATCTTCAGGGTATGAGAGAAACGATCAAGAAGATATTGGCGGACCATGCGTGTAAAAAATCCATGAGAACGAGAGACAGAGTGAGCGAAATCGAGATGAAAGAACTCGCAGAGAAGATCATCAATGAGGGTTACAGCACTTGCCCGCACGGTAGACCTCTGATGTTCTCGATCGGTTTCAGGGATCTGGACAGATTCTTTGGGAGGGATTGAGTGGAGGACATCACAATCAGATGGGTTAGGCTTTCCGACGCACCACAGCTTGTGATCTTTAAAAAGGCTGTGACGAGCGAGTCTCCTTTTCTCATAACCTATCCGGACGAGGTGGAGGATGTCTTTGAGGCGCGGCGCTTCATAAGTATCTATTTGACAGACGAAAGGCGGATCTTCCTCGTTGCGGAGCACCACGGAGAGATCGTCGGAATGATAACGCTCGCCGGAAGCTGGAAGAGAAAGATCCTTCACAAGGCGGAGCTGGGTATAAGCGTGAGGAAACCTTATTGGGGCAAGGGTATCGGGAGCATGCTGATGAGCCAAGCTCTCAGAATTGCGAAAGAGAAGGGCTTCAAGAAGATCCAGCTCGAGGTCATGGCAAACAACGAAAGGGCCATCAGGCTGTACGAAAAGTTCGGCTTCGAGCTCGAAGGAAGGAAGAAGAAGGCGATACGCCTGAACGATGGGTACGTTGATCTGTTGGTGATGGGAAAATGGCTCGAAGATTGATACGTTCCCTGTTGCTGGCGCTCTTGTTTTTCGTGTTCGCAATGTTGATCTTCCACCTGTACGACTGGAGCGCAGGTTTAGAACGCTTGCAGGAGCAGTTTCTGGATCTGTGCCTCGTTGCGATTGATCTTCAAACGGAGAAACTGGTCGAGGGATCGCTGAAGGATGTCAGTTCGCCTGAACTGGTTCGTTACACAGAGATAGCCAAAAGGCTCGGTGGGTACGTAGGTTTCGATCCTGAACTGAAGAAGACTGTGGTGGCGGTGAGGAGAGATTCCAACGTGAAAGTGGCCGTTGTGGATCTGAAACTCGGTTTTGAGGGGTTCGTGTACTATGTGTGTGATCCGTCTGGTGTGGTGCTGGCTTCCTCGAACAAGTCGATGGTGGGAAAGAACATAGACGCAGTCGTTTCGGATCTATCGAATTTAACTTCTTCGCTGATAAAGTACGAAGGAAAAAAGTACCTCTTCAAACAGAAAAACAACGAACAGTTCGGTTTCAGGGTCTTTGTCGGGACGACTTACAAAAACGATCGATTGCAGAGTTATCTCATCTTTGCAGTCGCGATCGTGCTGTTCCTGGTTGGATTGATTCCGGGGCGAAAAACTGACAGAACTGAAGAAAAGATCGAGAGGGCGATAAGTGATATCATCGAGAAACACAGGTTCGACGAAGCCACGATAAAAAACCCCGCTTTGAGAAACCAGCTTTCGAGGCTGGCGAGCAAACTTGAGCGAAGCGACAGAATGTTGCGCGAGACTGCCGAAAAGCTGGAGAACTTGAAACAGTTGCTCGAGAGGAGGAAAGCCGGTTCATAGATTGCGAATGAACACTAAGATCTCCGCAACGGCAATGAAGAGTTCCTCGGGGATCTGTTGGAGGATTTCAAGCTCGTACAATTTCTTCACCAGCTCGGGCGATCGAACGATTGGAACGTTGTGTTTCTTCGCTTCCTCCAAGATCTTTCTTGCGAGTTCACCTTTACCCTTCGCTATGACGAACGGTGCATCGAATCGTTCTGGATCATAACCGAGAGCCACCGCGATCTCACGCGTACAGTCCATCGATACCTGCCCCCAAGACGAACCTCACGATCGTGAAGTGTTTCGAAAGCCTTTCTCTCAATTCTTCCATCTTTTCGGTCGGCAGCATCTGAGAAAACGACAGCACGATCTGATGTTGCCAGACATTTCCCTCGAGCACGATGGGCTTTGAGTCTTTCACGAAATCTATCCTGAAAGTGTGGTGAGACCTATCGATGTACACATGTACGGGCGCTTCTTTGTCGGGAAAGCTTTGAAAGATATAAGGACTGGAGAGTGTGAAAAGCCAGATGCCAAAGCTTTCGTCCTCGGCAGTTTCGTAGTATCGTGCGATCGAGCGGTAGAAATCTCTGTCCAACTTTCCTGTCCTGCTTTGAACGGCCTGCACCGTTTGGGAAAGGAAGACGACGTCTTCGTCGAACCTGAACTTCTTGATCGCCTTCAGAATCGGTTCGAGCGAGGACAAAGATGGCGAATCACCTTTCAGTTGCAGGACCTTTTCAGCCAGATAGACCTTGTCGAGCAACGGTTGATCACTTATGCGCACGAGCTTGCCAACCTCTGGTGGTTGACCTTTGACCTTCACCACGATGTCGCCTTTGTCGGTGCGCAGCTTGGCGAACTTACCGAAAGTTTCCACGACGAAACCTTCCAACATCATTCCTCCAACAGAATTATCGGTTCTGATATGATTTTACTGTAGACGCTTCGGCGTGCGGAGGTGACTCTGTGAGGATCTCGGACTACTTCGAAGCCGGAACGCCCGCTGCGTTGCTCGCGTGGGGCCAGCTTGATTCAACACTGGCCAAAACCACCCATGGGCTTCTCAGACACAGCAAAATTCTCAAACCCGTCTGCGTCGTGGCCGAGCACGCAGGTAAGAGGGCGTCGGATTTCGTTAAGCCCATAAGGTACGATGTGCCCATCGTTGACAACTTGAAAGATGCAGCGCGTCTTGGAGCGAAGGTGCTGATCATCGGGATCGCAAGTGTTGGAGGTTATCTACCACCCATCATGGTGCAGCACGTGCTCGATGCGATCAATCTCGGTATGGACATTCTTTCAGGGCTCCACATGAAACTGAGCGAAATCGAACCTTTCAAGTCTGCGGCAAAGACGGCGAAGGTCAGAATCATCGATGTACGACACTACAACGGGGAGCTTTCTATTTTCCGTGGTGATATCTTCAAAAGCAATACGTTACGTGTCGCGGTGCTTGGTACTGACTGTGCTACAGGTAAACGGACCACCGCGGTTCAACTGTACGAATTCGCATTGAAGAGAGGCCTGCCAGCGGCTTTCCTCGCAACGGGTCAAACCGGTATCATGCTTGGAGCCGATGAAGGTGTCGCGATCGATGCTTTACCTGCTGATTTTATACCGGGAGTCATTGAAAAGCTCATTTTGAAGCTTGAATCTGAGGGCAAGAAACTGATATTCATCGAAGGGCAGGGCGCACTGAGGCATCCTGCGTACGGGCAGGTCACACTCGGTTTGATCTACGGTTCGATGCCCCAAATGAGTGTGTTCGTGCACGATCCGAGCAGGAAGCATTTCGAGTACTTCGAAGGTATAGATATGAAACCAGATGTGGATGCAGAAATCACACTGGTACAGAAATTTGTAGCCACAAAGGTGCTCGGCATTTCTTGCCTGGACGAGAATTTCAAGCATGAAGTCTATCCGGTGTTCAATCCATTCGATGATAGTCAGATCGAGAAAATCTTTGAGAGAATGGGGGCGATGTTGTGAAGATCAAGAGCGTGAAGTTCGAAAAGACTTATTACAGGTACTTCGAGCCGTTCACGATCTCTTTGGGCACCCACGAAGATCAGGAGAACATCGAAGTGCGCTTGGAACTCGAGGACGGCACCGTTGGGCTCGGTGAGGCGTCCACTCTGTTCGTTATCTCGGGTGAAACGGTCGAGATCATGATGCAAGCAGAGAAAACGGTTCAGGAAATGATCGTTGGTGAGGACGTTGAAAGCTACGGGAAACTGTTCTCAAGGCTTCAGCAACTCAGGGCGACACCTGCGATCAAAGCGGCAGTCGAGTTCGCAATAATCGATGCCTTCTGCAAGAGAATCGGTATCAGACCATACGAATTTTTTGGAGGGGCGAAAGACCACATCGAGACCGACTTGACGGTGGGGATAATGGATCTTGAGAAGACGCTGAAGAAGGTGAAAAAGATATACGAGGATGGTTTCAGAATCATAAAGATAAAGGTTGGCAAGAACTTCAAGGAAGACGTTGAAAGAGTGGTTGAGTCCAAAAAGATCGCTCCGGAAGCCGTGTTCATAGTGGACGCGAACCAGGGCTTCACTCCGAAAGAAGCGATCGAGTTTGCAAACACACTTCACTCAGAAAGGGTGGAGGTTGTGGTGTACGAACAACCTGTTAACCGCTACAACATAGAAGGCCTCAAGCTGGTGCGGTTCAACTGTCCTTATCCTGTGGCGGCGGACGAATCTATCTTCACCAAGTACGATGCGCTGAGGTTGATCAAGGAAGAAGCTGTGGATTTCATCAACATAAAGCTCATGAAATCTGGTGTGAGTGACGCACTGGCGATAGTCCATCTGGCACAGTCGGCTGGCGTTCAGCTCATGATAGGCTGCATGGGTGAAAGTAGTCTTGGAATAAATCAGAGCATTCACTTTGCGGCCGGCACTGGTGCTTTTGCTTACCACGATCTCGATGCGCACCTGTCTCTGGACGAGAAGACCTTCAGGGGTGATTTCAGACAAGAAGGGCCACACATCTATCTGTGAAGGCAACATTTCCGACTTAAAAGGTCCAATATGCTGTAAAGCCAGGTGATTAAAATCTTAATGGGGTGTGAACGGTGCTGAGGTTGCAGAACGTCAGTCTCGTCAGAGATTCCAAGTTCATACTGAAGAATATCAATCTGACGTTCAACGAGAAAGAAGTACACGTCATCATGGGGCCGAACGGGGCTGGCAAGTCCTCGTTAGCCTATGTGATCATGGGATTGGAAGGCTACAAACCAACCGAAGGAAGGATCTTTCTCGACGATGTAGACATCACCGACCTCAGAGTCGATGAGAGGGCGAAACTCGGGATACATCTCATGTGGCAGGAACCAGTCAGGTTCAGAGGTCTGACGGTGAGACAGTACCTCACACTGGGTGGAAAAATGAAGGTTTCACAGAGTGATCTCGAGGAAGTCCTGCACCTGGTCGGCCTGTCTCCGGGTCTCTATCTTAACAGGATGGTCGATGAATTGTTGAGTGGTGGTGAGAGAAAACGAGTCGAGCTGGCGTCCATCTTGTTGCTTAGACCGAGATACGCGATCATGGACGAACCTGATTCTGGCATAGATATTCTCTCACTCGACATGATAAAGGCTGTGGCTCAGAGAATCGTCGAACATCGTGGCTCACTCGTAATGATCACACACCGCGAGGAGATGGTTTCGATCGCAAACGTTGCCCACGTTCTGTGTGATGGTAGGATCATTCAAACTGGTCCACCGGACAAGATCATGAGGTATTACAAAAGCTTCTGTGACGTGTGCGATCACACGAACGTGCCGGCCAAGGAGTGATGGGTATGCAAGTTGATGTAGACAGAAGAACTGAATTCGAAGCCCTCGTTAAGGCGTACGAGAAGGCCGGCGGGGACGTATCGAAGTTTCTGGACAGAAGGATCGCTTCGATCATCATAAGCGGCGATAAAGTGGTCGGCCTGAACAACGTTCCGGGCGTGGAGCTCGTGCCGCAGACGATAGAACACGGCGTTCACGCGAAGATGATCATAAAGAAGGGAACCAAGCTCTCGTTCCCAATCCACGTGTGTACAGGATATCTACAACGCGACGGCTATCAAAAGGTGATCTTCGACATCGTCGTGGAGGAAGATGCCGAAGCCCACTTTGTCGCACACTGTGTGTTTCCATGGACGGAACAATTCACCCACGATGCACTCATGAACGTCGTGGTCAAGAAGAACGCGAAGATGTCCTACTCAGACGAGCATTACCATTCGGAAGCGGGCACGGTCAATCTGATCACTGTTTCACGCGTGGTCGTGGAGGAGAACGGGCTCTATGTGAACAGATTCGCGCTCACGAAGACCCGTGTCGGCAAGATGAGGTTGGACTTTTCTGTGGAGTTAAAAGATCGTGCGGTGGCTGACATGCTGGCGCGCGTGAGGGCGAGTGGGAACGATGAGGTGGACATCCACGAGAAGGTGGACCTGGTTGGTGTCGAATCTCGAGGCGTGCTGAGTACCATCGTCGTTGCACTGGATAGAGCCAGAGCGCGTGTCGTCAACGAGGCATACGGAAGAGGAGAGTACTCGAAAGGTCACGTGAAGTGCGAGGAAATCACCAAAGGTTCAGATGTGCAGGTGAGCACGGTTCCAATATTGAAGGTCTTCAACGACAGAGCGGAACTCACCCATGAAGCGTCCATAGGTAGGGTGAACGCGAAGCAACTTGAAACACTCATGAGTAAAGGTTTGAGTGAAGATGAAGCCACCGAGCTCATCATAAAGGGACTCTTAAGTTGATGGGGGTGTAGAGGATGGATTACGTGGAGAGGGTAAAGAAGGCTGTGGAGTTTTTGAAAGAAAGAATCGAGGTATCGCCGACCATTGGAATCGTGCTCGGTTCTGGACTTGGAAGGATCGCGGAGGTCATCGAATCACCCAAAACTATAAGGTATGCAGAAATCCCAGGTTTTCCAGTGGCAACGGCGCCAGGTCACAAAGGTGAACTGATCTTTGGAAAACTCTCTGGCAAAGACGTCGTGCTCATGAACGGAAGGTTCCACTACTACGAGGGACATTCGATGCAGGATGTGACGTTCCCCATAAGGGTCATGCAACTTTTGGGTGTGAAGTATCTCTTTTTGACCAACGCGGCTGGCGGTTTGAACCCATTGTTCGAAGTTGGAAGACCGATGATCATAACCGATCACATAAACTTCATGTGGGACAACCCGCTCAGAGGAAAGAACGTGGACGAATGGGGACCGAGGTTCCCGGACATGAGCGAGCCTTACGATAGAAAACTCATAAGTCTGGCAAAAGAGGTGGCTGAGGAGGAAAAGATAGAAGTTTACGAAGGTGTGTATGTGGCGGTGGCAGGACCCAACTTTGAGACGGCAGCAGAACTTCGCATGTTCAGAAATCTCGGTGCGGATGCCGTGGGTATGTCCACAGTGCCGGAGGTCATAGTCGCCAGACACGCTGGAATAAAAGTGCTGGGAATATCTGCCATCACGGACCGTGCTGTACCCGAGGATCTCAAACCGCTCACTGCCGAAGAAGTTCTGAGAATAGCTGAAGAAACCGGTAAAAAGATCGCCCGGATCATCCTCGGGGTGGTGCGGAAACTCTGAAGGAGGTGGATCATGAAGGTTTTCTTGGATAACTGCAGAACTACCAGGGTTCTTCCGGAAGTAATCGGAGAAGTTGAAAAATACATGCTTGAAAAGTTTGCAAGGCCCGACGGTTTGTACGAGTCTGCACAGGAGATCTACGATGAGCTTACCGAGGCACGAAAATTCTTTGCCAAAACGATCAACGCCAATTCAGACGAAGAGATCATCTTCACGTCTGGCGCCACCGAGGCGAACAACCTTGCTCTGATAGGTGTGGCGAGGGCAAACAAGAAGAGAGGCAATCACATCGTCGTATCTGCTCTCGAGCACGGCTCAGTGATGAGTATCGTAGACGCTCTGAAGAAAGAAGGTTTTGAAGTGACTGTTGTACCAGTGGACCACGAGGGAATGTTGAGGCTCGAAGAATTCGAAAAAGCCTTGAGACCCACAACGATCCTGGTCAGTGTCATCGCGGTCGGTCACTTCGTGGGTTCGATCATGCCCCTGAAGCAGATCGGAGAGATTCTTTCAAGGCAGGACCACAAGATATACTTTCACACCGACGCGGCCGAGATGTACGCAAAGATGCCTTTGGACGTTCAAGATTTGAAGCTGGATCTTGTGAGCGTCAGTGGACACAAGTTTCACGGACCAAAAGGCGTCGGTTTTCTGTACGTCAGAAAAGGAACGAAGATCGAACCCATCATGTACGGTGCAGAATCGTTTGACAAGCGAAGACCTGGTGGAGAAAACGTTCCTGCAATCATGGGTATGAGGAAGGCTGCGGAACTCGCCTTCGAGCAGATGGAAGAATCTTACAGAAGGTTGAGAGAGCTTCAGGATTACTTCATAGGAAGGATCGAGAGCGAGATCGAGCATGTCGTACTGAATGGACCAAGGGGTGAGAAGAGAACACCTTACAACGTGAACTTCAGCTTTTCGTTCATCGAGGGAGAAGCGATCAGCTTGGGTTTGAGTCTTGAAGGAGTAGAAGTTGCGACAGGCTCGGCTTGTGCTTCGGAATCTCTCGAACCCAACTACGCGATATTGGCCATAGGTGGTGATCACGAACGTGCTCACGGCTCGATCCGTTTCACGTTCAGTCGATTCACAACAAAGGAAGAACTCGATTACACGGTCGAGAAACTGAAGAAGGTCGTCCAGTGGTTACGCAACATAAGCCCGCTCAAGGCTGAGAGGTGATGCGCATGTTGAAATACACAGAACTGGTTCTGGATCATTTCAAAAACCCCAGAAATCTTGGACGCATAGAAAACCCGGACGCTGAAGCCACGGAAGGAAGTATCGCTTGTGGAGACATGATGACAGTGTATTTGAAGATCGAGGACAACAAGATCGTGGACATAAAGTTCGAATCGTACGGGTGTGCTGCGAACATCGCCACGGCCTCCATGATGACGGAAGTTGTCAAAGGCCTCACGCTGGAGGAAGCCAAGAAGATCACGTGGAAGGACATAGTTGAGAGGCTCGGAGGCCTGCCTCCTGTGAAATATCACTGCAGCAATCTCGCGATAGACACACTCAGAAAGGCGATCAGCGCGTATGAAGAATCGCTCGTTGGGAAGTGATCGTTCATGAGGGTGTATCTGGATCACGCCGCAACGACGCGCGTTTTCGATGAAGTTGCACAAGAGATGGTCAAGCTCTTCACACAGTTCTACGGCAACGCCTCCAGTCTGCACTCACACGGGTACGAAGCCAAAAGACTTTACGAGGAGGCCAGAAGCAAGATCGCGAAGCATTTGAACGTTGAGCCTGAAGAAATCTACTTCACTTCGGGTGGGACTGAGTCCGACAACATCGCAATACGAGGCTTTTTGAAAGCGAACTTCCCAAACGGTGGGCACATCATAACCACCCAGATCGAACATCCTGCAGTGCTCGAAGTCGCCAAACAGTTGGAAAGAGAAGGATACAGTGTGACTTACTTGAAACCAACGAGCGACGGGTACGTCACGCCCGATGACTTTAGAAGGGCGATACGAAAAGATACGGTACTCGCATCGATCATGTGGGTCAACAACGAAACTGGAGTGATCCAACCGATAGAAGAGATATCCAAAATAGCTCGAGAACATGGAATAGTTCTCCACAGCGACGCGGTCCAAGCCGTAGGGAAAATCAAAATCGACGCCAGACTCGTCGACATGCTGTCTGCGTCCGGTCACAAGTTCTACGCGCCAAAGGGATGTGGTTTTCTGTACGTGTCGAAGCGAGTGAAGGTTGAGCCCATCATGTACGGTGGAGGGCACGAGAGGGGTTTGAGAAGCGGTACTGAGAACGTGCCCGGTGCGTACGCTATGGCGCTGGCGCTCGAGATCATTGAGAAGAATTACGAGGTTTGGTCTGGGAAGGTGAAAAGATTCAAAGAGAAGATCCTGAGTGCCATTGAGAACATCCCGGCCCACCACGTAAACGGTTCGAACACGATCTTTTCTCACATCAACGTTTCGTTCAAGAACGTTCTTGGTGAAACACTCGCAACGGCGCTGGACATGAACGGAATATCAGTTTCGACAGCTTCCGCATGCTCTTCTCACCACGGTACGGCAAGGTCGCACGTGCTTGAAGCGATGCAGCTTGAGGACTGGATGATCGATGGAGCGATCAGGATAAGCCTGGGTTACGACAACAGCGAAAATGAGATAGAGTATTTCGTGGAAGTCCTTTCCAAAGAAGTCGACAGACTAAGGAAGATGTCCTGAGGGGGAAAACTTCATGTATTCAGACAAATTCAAGCAGCTCTTCATGTACCCAAAATACTGCAAAGACATAGAGTACACACACACCGCGGAAGTCGTCTATCCCGAACACGGTGACAAGGTTCGGATCTTTTTGAGAATCGAGAACTACGTCGTGAAAGACGTTGCGTTCAAAGCAGTGGGTTGTCCGCGCGTGATCGCTGCATCCGAAGCAGTCTGCAGACTGATCGATGGAAAACACATTGACGATGTGAAATACCTGAACGAAGAGCATGTCCGAGACGAGATGGACTTCCACGACAAGAACTTCACCTGCATAAATGCACCAATCGAGGCTGTGAAGAAGGCCATAGCGAAGGTACTATGACGGGCTTCTGGCGTGGCTTGATCTACAGCAGTGTCGCTGGCACCAGCACGGTGCTCGGTGCGATACCTTTTCTGTTGTTCAACAAGGTTGCTTCACAAAAATTGATAGACGCCTTCCTTGGCTTTGCCGCAGGCGTGATGCTCGCTGCAAGCGCATTCAGCTTAGCCCTACCGTCGATCGAGCTGGGTGGGATTTTGCGCTTCGCCGTTGGTTTTGCACTGGGAGGTATTCTCGTCGACGTTATGGACAAGCTTCTGCCTCACGAACATTTCACGAAGGGCCACGAGGGAATAGATGCAAAGCGTCTCAAAACCATCTGGCTGTTCATCATCGCGATCACCATTCACAATCTTCCTGAGGGCATGGCAGTTGGTGTTGGAGGCTTCACACCACAGGCTTTAACAATCGCTATAGCTATAGGTTTGCAGAACATTCCCGAAGGTGCAGCCGTGGCGGCGTCCTTGATGAGTGCCAAGTACAAAAAGTCGTCCATCTTCTTCATCACCCTCTTCACAGGAGTTGTGGAAGCGCTTGGTGGGCTGCTGGGTGCGACACTGATAAGTTTTGCGAAAGGGTTGTTGCCATACCTGCTCGCGTTGGCCGCGGGCGCGATGATTTTCGTGATAAGCGATGAGGTGATTCCTGAAACGCACTTGAAGGGCCAAGAGCGAATCACGACTTACTGGATCTTGATCGGCTTCATCGTCATGACCGCGCTTGATGTTCTTCTTGGATAGCTGGTATCATCTTATTTGGAGGTGCAAAGAGGTGAACGAAAAGATAGACAAGATAGTGCTCTCTCTCAAGGAAGAAATGTTCAAAGAAGCTTCAAATTTAGTGAAAATCAAATCTGTCCAATCCGATCCAGCACCTGGAAAGCCGTTCGGCGAGGGTGTGGCACAGGCGTTGGATTACGCTTTGAAACTCGGTGAGAGGCTCGGTTTTCGTGTCAAGAATGTGGATGGCTATGCGGGACACATAGAGTACGGAGAAACTGGAAAACTTTTCGCGGTGCTGGGTCATTTGGACATCGTTCCGGAAGGAGAAGGTTGGAGCGTTGATCCTTATGGTGGGATCATCAAGGATGGCTATCTTTGGGGTCGTGGCGCTGCAGACAACAAAGGTCCCACCGTGGCTGTGATCTACGCCCTCAAAGCGGTCAAAGAAGCTGGCGTACCGATCAAGAATAGGGCGAGAATCATTCTGGGAACGGACGAGGAATCAGGTTGGGAGTGTGTGAAGCACTACTTCGAAAAGGAAGAAAAACCGGTGTACGCAGTAACGCCGGACGCGGCTTTTCCAATCATATACGCGGAGAAAGGAATAATAACCTACAGGATCAGGATGAAAAGAGATCTATCTTCGAGCGGAAAGATCAAAGTGCTGAGATTCGAAGGTGGAGACGCTTCGAACGTGGTACCACAGAGTGCGGTTGTGGAGCTTTCCCCAGTCGACGATGAAACGATGCAGAAATTGAAAACTTTCCGAGCGAGGAACAACGCACGCATAGATTGGTCGACAGAAAACGACAGGCTCGTGGTTCGAGCCCAGGGTAAATCCGCACATGGTTCCACGCCGGAGAAGGGGATCAACGCCATCGCTGCGCTCTTGGATTTTTTGAGAGATCTCGATCTGAGCGAAGATGTGAAGACATTCGTTCGTGTGCTCGCGAGCAAGATTGGTTACGAAACGGACGGATCGTCTTTGAGGATCGCCGGCAGAGACTGCGTGGTTGGAGATCTGACTGTGAATCTCGGAACCGTACGTATGAACGATGAGACGCTCGAGGCTACGATCAACATAAGATATCCCATCTACTATTCCGAAGAGATGATGGCCAGACAGATCAAGGAAGCTTTGAAGCCTCTGGACGTAGAGGGAGAGCACCATCTACCTCCATTGTTCGTTTCCCCAGACAGCGAGTTGATCAAGATTCTGAGCGAAGTTTACACCGAGATGACCAACCAGCCTGCCACGCTCTTAACGATGGGTGGTGGCACTTACGCACGCGCAGTGCCGTGTGGTGTGGCGTTCGGCCCGCTGCTTCCAGGAAGGGAAGGAACGGAGCATCAACCAGACGAGAGGATCGCACTGGATGATTTGGTGACGGTCGCAAGGATCTACGCACAACTTTTCTACAGGATGCTCACACTCTGGGAATAGCGAAACTTGCCAAACTTGTGAGGTTTTAGAACAACCTCTCTTGTTTGGGCTTTGTGAGTTTGAACTTCTGTAGGAACTCCTCTTCGGTGAGAATTTTCACCCCGAGCTGTTGGGCTCTTGCGAGCTTGGAGCCGGGGTTTTCTCCGACGATCAGATAATCAGTTTTCCGAGACACGCTGTCCGTGACTTTACCTCCGTGTGCGATGATGAACTCTTCGATCTCACTTCGACTGAAGTTCTTCAAAGTTCCCGTCACCGCGAAGGTGAGACCTTTTAGAGCTTCAGATGTCTCAGTAGATTTTTCTTCCTCAAGTTTGACACCAGCTTTTTCCAGTTTTTCCAGTATTTCCTTTGTCTTTTCGTTCCTGAAGTATTCAACGATGCTGCGGGCTATCTCTTCCCCTATACCCGGAATCTGCATGAGCTGATCCACGTCGGCTTCGGCGAGCTTCTTCAGACTTCTGAAGTTCTGAGCAAGTACATAAGCCGTTTTCTCGCCGACCAGCGGTATTCCAAGGGCTGTTATCCACTTGTGAAGGGGTGCTCGTTTAGCCTTTTCAATCTCGCTCAAAAGGTTAGCGATGGTCTTCTGCCCAATTCCAGGGCCAAGCTGTGAGAGATCGAACGGAGTCAGATAAAAAATATCAGCGATGTCCTTCACCAGGCCTGAGTCGACGAGCCTGTCTATCATCTTTTCACCCAAGCCATTTATATCGAGTGCGCTCCTCGATGCGAGCGTTTCTAAAGCCCTCTTCAATTTCGCCGGGCAGTGTGGGTTCAAGCATCTCAACGCAACCTCACCGATCTCAATTTTCCCGACTTCGCCTCCGCATACCGGGCACCTCTTTGGTGGTTCTATCTTTTGTTCGCTACCAGTCCTGAGCGATTCAATCACGGAGACAACCTGCGGGATTATGCCTCCAGCCTTTTCTATGTAGACCCAGTCTCCGATTCGGATGTCCTTTTCCTCTATGTAGTCGAAATTGTGAAGACTTGCCCTCTTGACGATCGTTCCAGCCAGTTGAACCGGTTCCAGCTCAGCGACGGGCGTCAAAGTACCAGTTCTACCCACTTGGACCGTCACGTCGACGATCCTCGTACGGGCATGCTCGGACGGGAACTTAAATGCGATGGCCCACCGTGGAGCCTTTGCGGTAGTTCCCAGGGCACGCTGCAGCTCGAACTCGTTAACCTTCACGACCACTCCATCGACCCAGTAGCCGAGCTCACGCCTCTTCTGGGTCCATTCTTTCCAGTAAGTTATGACTTCGTCGATACCGGTGCACAACTTTGAATGTGGATTGACTTTGAAACCTATCTCTCTGAGCCAGTTCAGCGCTTCCCACTGGGTCTTGAGTCCATACTGTTCGGGTTTCAGCACGTAGTATATGAAACTGTCCAAATGGCGTTCGGCAGTAATTCTGGTGTCCAGCTGACGGAGGGTCCCGGCGGCTGCGTTTCTGGGATTTGCAAAGAGTGGTTCGCCTCGCTTCTGTCTTTCTTCGTTCAGTCTCTCGAACACATCCGTGGGCATGTAAACTTCCCCACGCACCTCGACGCTCACCGATTTCCTCAATCTGAGGGGAATGCTCTTGACCTTCTTCAAATTCTCACTTATGTCGTCACCCCTGGTTCCATCACCCCTGCTGAGGCCCTGAACGAACCTGCCATCCACGTAGCGGAGAGACACAGAGACTCCATCTATCTTTAGCTCGGCAACGTACACTACTTCTTTCAGGTTCAAAAGTCTCTTTATCCTCTCGTCGAACTGTCTTATCTCTTCTTCGCTATAAGTGTTGTCGAGACTCAGCATCGGTTCGGAGTGAGGTACGCTTCGAAACTCGTCGAGAACTTTCTCGCTCACTCGCTGCGTTGGGGAATCCGGTGTCACCAGTTCAGGATACTGTCTTTCCAGTTCGATCAGTTCGCGCATGAGTCTGTCGTACTCCTCGTCGGTTATCACAGGGGATGCCAGAACGTAGTACCTGTAGTTGTGGTACTCTATTTCTTCGCGGAGCTGTTCAACCCTCTTCCTGATCTCCTCTGGAACATTCGACACGATCATCACCTCATACCAGGATCAGGTTCTTCAGCGATTCGGCAAGCAACCGTGCGGGGCTCGGTGCGTACTTCGGGTGGTTCTCTATGTACTGTTCGATGGCCTTCGAACCCGCAAAATCGACTATGACTTTCATGGATAGGAAGGGTTTTTCATTCTCCACACAGACCTTCGCCGCGGCCGCCGAGTCCATGTCCACACAGATGGCACCGGTGTTCTCGTGAATTTTCTTTGCAACAAGCTCCGAAGAAATGAAGCTGTCTCCCGAGGCGATAATCCCACAAGTGACATCGCTCGACTCCAGCAGAGGGGCGAACACTTCCTGTGAAGGATTGATCAGAGAATCGACGTTTACTCTCGGTGAAAAGTCGTACTCCACATAAGCGGTACCTGCAATCAACGTCCCAAGCAAGATGTCCTGTCGAAGTGCACCAGCCGCGCCAACGAGCAGGACACAATCAGGCGAGAATTTGTCCAGCAGGGCTTGAACGACGCATGCGGTTTCTACCTTTCCAACACAGCCACTCGTTATTAAAACTTCGTTCGTGCCGATCAAACCACGAAAAACGGGGCGTTTCAAGATCTCTGAAACTTGCAATCTCGGTGAAAGTGCATCTATGAGAGGTTTCACTTCTTCTGGAAGAACCCCAACGACCGCGATCATGAAATCACCCAAGGAAATTATAAACCAGCAGAGTACACACGCAGATATCTTTCGAGCACCTTGACGAACGCCTGATACAATCTTGGATCGAACTTGGTCCCAACCATCTCTTTCTCGATCAATCTCAGGGCCTCTTCCAAACTCATGGCACGCCTGTAAGGCCTTTCCTCGATCAGAGCGCAGAACACATCCACCAGACTCACGATCTGCGCCCTCAGAGTGATCTGGTCTCCTTTCAAACCATCGGGATAACCTGAGCCGTCGTAGTTCTCATGATGGTGTCTGATGATATCCGCAACAAGGTCCCAACCGGAGATCTTCTTTATGATCTTCTCACCATATATTGGATGCATCTTCATGATCTCGTACTCTTCCTGAGTCAGTCTACCCGGTTTGTTGAGAATGTGTTCGGGTATTCCTATCTTTCCTATGTCGTGCAACAACGCACCGAACTTGATCGCCTCCAGATCAGCGGGATCTCTCAAGCCTACTTCCTTCGCAAGTTCCAAAGCTAATGTCACGACACGGTCCGAATGACCGAAGGTGTTGGCATCCTTGACTTCAATGGCTTCAGCTAACGTTGCGATGATTTGTTCGTTCCTCTCCTCCAGAATCTTCTGAGTTTCTTCGAGCTCGTTCACCGTGTCCTGCAGGTTCTGTGTCATCGCGTGCAGCTCATGCCAGGAGGCTTTCTGTGCCTCAACGAGTCTGTGGATCCCATCCTGCAATTGGTTAAGTTCCGAGATTTTCGTTTCCAAAGGAACAAAAACCACCTCATCTGTCTTCTCGAGCTTGGCCAGACTCTGGTTCACGTTGTCTAACACAGCGTTCACCGCGGTGATGAGCCGATTTTCAAAGCTGTAGGCGAAGTTCAGCCAGAAGACTGCGCCGCACAGCGCAGCCAGAGCAACAATTATGTATGGAAGCAAAACGATCAGGTATGTGCCGAACGGGATAAAGGAACCAACAAAGGCGTCGAATCCCTCCAGAGGCTCTGAATGAACAAAACCTACCAGACCGTTGATCCTCAGAAAGCCTTTGTTTGTGTTGAGCTTCGAACCGAGAAGATCCAGACGGTTACACACCACCACGATTCCCTCTGAGCTGGTCAGAAAAACGTACGCCATGTCAGCTGAAATGGTTCTTTCGAACAGGGAAACGGGAACCTCGACCAAGAGAATCTCTGATTCGCGTTCAAGCAGAAATTTCACGCTGTTACCGTGCACGAAGATTCCCCTCAAATCTGAGGAAACCCAAGGTAGCTTCTCATAACGCAAAAGGTTCGATAGATCTATATTGCTGACACTGTCGACGTGTCTGTTCAATCGCCTCACGACTGCATTGAACGGTGATTGGCTCTGGCTGGACGCTTGGTCGAGCAGCTCGTTCAGGAAACCTTTGAGCAAGCTCACGTAACTCGTTGAGTAATACGAATTTATCCTCCGGGCCAAGGGAAAAAGACCCATCACGAACGTGGCAACGAGTATCAAGACCAGCAGCATGCCGTACCTCTTGAAGCGCAGCACCATTTCTCTGAGGCTCATTCGTTCACCTCTCGATCTCAAAGCTCCCGTTTCTTACCTCAACGAAAGTCAGTTCACGTTTCGATGAAAGATCACTGCCGATAACGAACTCACCCGTGACCCCGACGAACTTGCGGCCTCGCAGATATTCTGCGGCGTTCTGAGGCGATATCTTGTTTTGCAACAGCTCGACGATCAACATCGTCGCATCGTACGCACCTGCAACATCTATATCATCAAAACCTTTCTCAATCAGGATGGGATAGTTGAACAGACAGCACACAAGCATGCCTTCGACTGCGTCTTTTCCGCTCGGAATCAGATCTCTGTCGAAAGCATAGTCACTTCCGACGAGTGTTCCCGAGAAGCCCCTGGTTTTGGCCAACTGGGCAATCATTCCGGCCAGCCTTCCATCAACAGCCAAGACCATCACATCGTAATGTGCAAAGTCTTCGTCAACGAGTTCATCGACACTCGAAATGTGAACTGATTTGAAGGTCTCGACAGATAAAAATTTACGCAGACTCTCTTCCAGAGACTGGCTGTACACTGGATTGAACTTGTCACAAACCAGAAGAACCCTGTCGTGCCCGAAACGTTTTAACAGTTCCGCGATTTGTTTACCTTGTTCCTCATCCGTGACCGACAAACTCATTAAATAGCTACTCTTACCCACCACGAGGTAGGATGTGACCTGCGGTGCGATTGCAAAGATCTTGTACTTTTCGAGAAAAGGAAGCAAATCGCGAGCCTGGGAACTAATACGAGGACCGACGGCATAGCTGTTTTGATATTTCTTGAGGCTGGCTTCGAGTTTAGGCTTTTCGGCATCGATTCTCACCCTGACAGCCTCATAACGAAGTCGGTGCTCTTTCAGAAACGCTTCCACGCCTTGAAAGAAGTTCGCCTCACCATCTTCCAGAACTACGATGACGATTTTGTTCAACCTGACCTGACTCAGTACGATGATCAATGCAAGAGCCACGACAAACAACAGGGCTGCAAACTTCATTCAACGACCTCCATGCCGAAGCCGGCAGTACCTGGGCCAACGTGTGTTGTGATTACCTTGCCCATCTCAGTGAACTCGGCATCGAGAACGTCGTAATGTTGCTTAAGCATTTCAAGCAACACCTTGGTGCTCTCGCGTTCGTTGGCGTCCACCATGAGCAACCTGACTTTTTTACCTTCTGGCACCATGCTCAGGGCTTTCTTGATCAGCATTTCCTGTGCGCGTTTTTGACCCCTCGCTTTTTCGAACGGGATCAGTTTGCCTTCTTCGTTTATGAAGAGGCCGACGTGCAGGTTGAGTAAAGTACCCAAAAAACCCTGTAGTCGTGTGACCCTTCCACCTTTGACGAGAAAATCGAAGTTTGAAACGTAGAAGATTGCCTTGTATCGGCCTCTCTTCAGCTCGTCTTCGATGATTTTGACGATCTCACTCACACTCTTGCCCTCTTTTTCCAACTCACGGGCCCTTCTGGCCGGCAGAGGCATCGCCGCTGAAGCAAGCTTCGTGTCAATGACATGAACTGGCAGATCGAATTGCCTTGCGGCTTGCACTGCAGAATCGTACGTTCCAGAGAGTGCGGAGGAAATCGTCATGACGACGATCTCCTCGTAGCCTTGCTTCTTGATTTTCTCGTAGAGGTTCAGGAACTCTCCCACAGACGGTTGGGAGCTCTTGGGAAGTTCCTTCGCTTTGGAAATGCGATCGTAAAAGCTCTGGATCTCTTTCAAATCTCTTGTGTCGTCCTCTTGACTGCCGTCGGGCCAAGTCACATGCAAGGGAATTATCTCCAGGTCGAACTTTTCTATCCATCCCATGGGAACGTCAGAAGTGCTGTCGAGGACGATTTTGAACCTACCCATTTTTATCACCCCGTTTTGAAAATTTCCAAACGTTCTTGCAAACGAGAAACAGAACTGGACAAATCTCCGATTGAACTGATCAAAGATGCGATCAACTGATGTTGTTCGGTGAGAAGCTTCGATAGATTCGATGTCTCATCTGAAGTTTCCGAAACGTTCCTGGAAACTTCGCTGAGAGCTTGAGAAACTTCCTGAATGGATTCGGCCTGCTGCTGTACGGCGGAAGTGATAGATTCAAACGTCTGCATAGTCTGATTCAAACCTGATATGGTGTCCTGCAGAAGTTTGGTCAAACTGCTCTGTTCGTTGTAAACCTGTTCGACCACGTTGCCCACCTTCGTCGTCAGTTCAACCACTCTTTGCACCCTTTCCTCGATTTCAGTCAGTATAGATTCTATCTGTGAAACGGAGGATTTTGTTTGGTTTGCCAGTTTTCTTATTTCTTCCGCAACGACTGCAAATCCTCTTCCATTCTCTCCAGCCCTCGCTGCTTCTATGGCCGCGTTCAGAGCGAGCAAGTTGGTCTGCTCGGAGATGTTCTGTATCGTCGAGGCAATCTGCTTTATCTTGTTTGAAGATTGAACGAGTTCTTCTATGTTCTTTCTTGATTGTATCGACCATTTGAGACCCTCTTCCATGCTCTGAGAGATCTTACTGATCGAACTTGTGCCATCTTTGAGTTGATCTTTCATCTTGCTCGAATTTTCAAGCAAACGAGTGGACTCACGTGCGAGGTTCTGGATGAAAGAGCTTATTTCTTCCAATGAGGCGTTAACCTCTTCAGAAGCCGCAGCAACACGTTTCATTCTATCATCGATCGATTTGAAGGAATCTTGAAACTCCCGTGAGACGGTCTTCTCTTTGTCAATGAAACCCTGCACGGAATTCGACACGTCAAAGACCAACTTTGCCGAAGCTTTGGTCTCGCTCACAAGGTTCTTCAACTCGCCAACAACCTCTGTCATCAGATTGCAGATCTGTCCTATCTCGTCACGTGATCTGTCGAAAATCGAAGCTGTCAGATCTCCGGACCTGACAGCCTCGAAGATGGGTATCAGTTTCTTGATCCTGTTTCCAAACCATCGAGCCACCAAAAAGATCGCAACAACGGAGACAACGGAGACTATGGATATCAACACGATCGTGTAGATTCTCAGGGAAGTCATGGGCGCTTCGATTGATTCAGCCGGCGAGGAGATGTGGACTGACCAGTTGGTTTTTGGAATGAAACTGCTGATGAGATAAACACTCCTCGAACCGATTTTCGACTTCTTGAGAGACGAAGAAAACTCATACCCAAGCTCTTTTAAATGCCTGCTTCGTTCAACGTTCCCACTGTGTGAAACAATCTTCATCTCTTCATCGCTCAAGATGACTTCCAGAGAGTCTCCCGATAATTCTTTCATAAGTTTATCGAAAACGGAGAGGTCGAAGACGACACCCGCACCAGCGATCAGCTTATCTTCGGCACGCACTGGAACGATTACCACCAGCGAATGATCCTCCGAGAGCTCCTTGACGACGTCCATTCCTATTCTTGTCTCACTCAATAGCATTTCCTTCAACTTCTCGGAAACGAAGATCTCCTCACTGCCGTTGATGACAAACCGACCGTCCGGAACGATCACGAAACAGCCACGGACATAATCTGGCATCTTCTCACGCTCAGTCGAAAGGAAGTTCGCAAGAGTCAGGGCCGCGTTTTCAAACGCGAGATTAAGGATTGGCTTGAGCATGGGCGTATTCGCCAGCGATTCGGCCACATTCACACAGCTCTGCAAGCTCGATGAGACGATCAGAGCGTACGAATGGACCAACCTCTCCAAGTTCTGCGAGGTCAACTTTCCCACCGTTCGTGATACCCTCAGATAGCTCAGCGAGTTTCCGACCACCAGAAGTACAACTATCAACGGCACGATGAAGAGAATCAAACGTGCTGCAATGTTTCTCATCCCTTCACCCCTTCGCCCCAAGATAAGCCTTTCTGACATCGTCGTTCGCCAGAAGCTCGTTTCCAGGTCCTTGCAGCACTATTCTACCTGTTTCCAAAACGTAAGCATAATCGGCTATCTTCAGAGCACCGTACGCGTTTTGCTCCACAAGCAATATTGTAACAGCTTCGTCTCTTATCTTCTGAATCACTTCGAAGACTTCCTTCACCAAAAGCGGGGCTAATCCGAGCGATGGCTCATCGAGCATGAGCAACTTTGGACGGGTCATCAATCCTCTGGCAACGGCTAACATTTGTTGTTCTCCACCAGAAAGAGTTCCTCCGGGTTGTTTTAAACGCTCCTTCAACCGTGGAAAGAGTGAAAAGATCCACTCAAGATCCTTCTCAATTCCGTCTGGATCTTTTCTGTTGTAAGCCCCCATCATGAGGTTTTCGTACACGGTGAGATTTGGAAAGATCCTCCTGCCTTCTGGAACCATTGCGATCCCGAGCTGGACGATCGAGTGCGTCGGTTTATCTGTTATGTTAACCCCATTAAAGTGAACTTTGCCGGAGCTCTTTTTCACCAGGTTCATGATCGCCTTCAGGGTGGTGCTTTTGCCCGCACCGTTGGCGCCTATCAGTGTGATGATCTGGCCCTTTTTGACTTCTATAGAAATGCCCTTCACGGCATGAATGCTCCCATAGTGAACGTGTAAATTTTCGATCTTCAGGACGACGTCGCTCACAGCAGCACCTCCTCGCCGAGGTAGGCTTTGATGACCAAAGGATTCGACTGGATCTGGCTTGGCGTTCCCTCTGCAATCAGCTTTCCATAATCCATAACGTAAATCCTCTCGCATATGCCCATGATGACCTTCATATCGTGCTCGATCACGATGATGCTCAGGCCAAACTCGTCTCTGATCGCCTTTATGAACTCCATGAGCTCAGAGGTTTCCTGCGGGTTCATGCCCGCTGCGGGTTCGTCGAGCAAAAGAAGCTTCGGTTCGGTGGCAAGCGCTCGGGCTATCTCGAGCTTTCGCTGTAAACCGTAAGGAAGCGCACTGGCCTTTTCGTTTGCAAAGTTTAACAACCCAACTTTTGCCAGAAGTTTTTCCGAATGCTCTCTGACACTCTTTTCAAACTTCAAAGCAGATGGGGTCTTGAAAACGAAACTGAATAGGGAGAACATGCTGCGAAGCTTGCAGTGTCGTGCGACCATGACGTTCTCGAGCACACTCATGTCGGAGAACAACCTTATGTTCTGAAAAGTTCTCGCTATACCGAGCCGTGTCACCTCGTGTGGCTTCAGACCGTTCAATCTATTACCGAGGAAAACCATCTCTCCTTCATCCAGCTCGTACATACCTGTGATCAGGTTGAACAGCGTGGTCTTTCCGGCCCCGTTAGGACCTATGAGACCGACCAGCTCACCCTTCTTGACGTGTCCACTGAATTTGTCAACCGCGGTCAAACCACCGAAACGTTTCGTGACGTTTTTGAGCTCAAGGACGACCTCGTTCATCTTTTACCACCTCGTTTGAGCTTGGCAAAGATCGAGACGATTGAATCCCAGCTCAACTCGTTCCTGCCCATGATGCCTCTCTGCCAGAAAAGCATCAAAACTATCAAAAGCACGGACAACACAACCATCCTCATGCCCGGAACACCTGGATAGTTGATGAACCAGATCTTGAACGGACTCTCCAACACCCTGAGGAACTCCAGCCCCACGGTGTAGATCGCCGCACCTATGATCGAACCAGTGATGCTTCCAAGCCCTCCGAGGACAACCATGATCAATATTTCGAAAGTTCTGACGAAAGCGAAGGACTTCGGGTCTATGGTTGTTATCAGATGCGCCCATAAAGCACCTCCGACACCTGCGAAAAACGAACCAATGACGAAACTCATCACCTGGTGTGAAAAAACGTTTATGCCCATTGCCTTTGCAGCGATTGGATCTTCCCTGATAGCTTTCAGAGCCCTACCGTAGCTACTGCTCACTAAGCTCGCTATGGCGACAACTGTTATCAAGGCCCATCCCCAGGACCAGTAAAGGTTCGTGTAAGATGGGATCCCTTTCAATCCCAGAGCGCCGTTGGTGATGGACCAAGCGTTGTTCGCAATCACCCTTATGGTTTCACCCAGACCCAACGTCGCGATGGCCAAATAATCACCTATCAGCCTGAGAGACGGCGCGGCGACCAGATATCCAAAACCTGCCGAGACGAGCCCGGCTATCAAGATCGCCGGTAAGAAAGGCAGTTCTATTCTGTTGAAGGGAGAGATGAGCGGTTTTATCAGATAAGTGATCTCTTTCTGTTCAATCGGAAGCGTTAACAGCACCGAAGTGTAGGCGCCTATGGCTATGAAACCTGCATGTCCAAGAGAGAAGATCCCGGTCATCCCGTTTATCAAATTGAGCGAAACCGCAAAGATTATGTTGATGGCTATCAGGTTCAGAATGAGCACAACGTAATCGCTCGCCTTCTTGTCGGCAACAGTTATCAAGAGCGCCATCAGAATGACAAAGAGAATTGTCAAAATGGTTTTGGTCTTGACGGACAGTCTTTTCGACATGCGCATCACACCTTTTCGGAAACTTCAACGCCGAGTATTCCTGTCGGTCTCACAAGAAGCACGAAAATCAGTATCACGTAGGCTATAGCGTCCCTGTAACCTGCTATAGATGGGAACAAAGCCACGATCATGATTTCACTGACACCAAGGATGAATCCCCCCAGCATTGCGCCCGGTATGCTGCCTATTCCACCGACAACTGCAGATATGAACGCCTTCAAACCGGGTACCATGCCGGTGTAGGGGTAAACCTGAGGGTAGGTCATGGCCCAGAGTATGCCACCGATCGCTGCGAGAGAAGAGCCGATCATGAAGGTGTAGCTTATGATCCTGTCGGCGTTCACGCCCATGAGCCGCGTTGTGGGAATGTCTTTCGAGATGGCCCGCATCGCCATACCCACCTTGGATTTGTAGACGATCCATACCAGAACCAACAGCGAAACGGCGACAATCGAGAGCGTTATCAGCGTGACCAATCTGATCCTGACATCACCCAACTTCAGAATTTTCAAGAAGTACACTGGATACATCCCGGTTTGAGGGTTGAAAGATTTGGCCCGGCCACCGAAAACCACCGTGGCGAAGTTCTGCAGGAAAAAAGAAACTCCTATGGCAGTTATGAGTGCAGATATCCTTGGCGCATTTCTCAGTGGTCTATAAGCGATTCTTTCAATCAATGCTCCGAGAAAGGCGGTGAAAAAGATCGCGGTGATGAAGGATAACCACCAGGGAAACATGAAGAGCGTTACCCCGTAGAAAGCGAAATAGATACCATAAGTGAAGATGTCACCGTGCGCGAAGTTTATGAGTCTCAGGATCCCATAGACCATCGTGTAGCCGATAGCTATCAATGCGTAGATCCCACCGAGAGAGAACGCGTTGATCAAATGCTGTACAAAATCAGAGAGCCTCAAATCTCACTCCCCCTTTGACACAGAAGAGCCCCCGTGAGGGGGCTCATTCCTCACGGTCTTACAACCGTTTTCAATTCTGGTTTTCCACCTTTGATTTCAATTATCACCGCAGGCTTGACAGGATCACCCGAATCGGGTGGAAAGCTTATCATACCTGCGACACCGGCGAAGTCTTTCGTCGCAGCTAAGGCGTCCCTTATTGCGACCGGATCGAGAGACTGTGCTCGTTCGATCGCGTCCAGAACCAGATTGTAAGCGTCGAACGCAAGGGCACCGAACGCGTCGGGTCTTCTGTTGTACTCTTTCACGTAAGCCTCGACGAACGGTTTTGTCTTCGGTGAAAGATCCGCATCTTGGTGGAAGTAAGTCGTGTAACAGAGACCCTCTACGAATTTCCCACCAATCTGGATCAGCTCTGGCGCATCCGCACCATCACCGGCAAGGAAGTTACCCGTGAAACCCAGTTCCCTTGCTTGTTTACAAATGAGCGCTATCTCAGCATAATAACCAGGCAGGAAGATCGTGTCGGGGTTTTGGGCCAGAGCATAGGTCAACTGCGCGGAGAAATCCTGATCTCCAGTGTTGTAGTAGACTTCAAAGAATTTTCCACCAAACTTGGCGAAAGCGCGCTTAAAGTAATTCGCAAGCCCAACGACGTAGTCCTGTGCAACGTCGACGAAGATCGCAACCTTCCTGGACTTGAACTCTTCCCATGCGAACTTCGCGAGCAGTTCACCCTGCAACGTGTCGACAAAGCAGGCCCTGAAGATGAACCTTCTGTTCTGGGTGACGAGTGGATTCGTCGCGGTGTTCGTCACCAGGGGCACTTGCTTTTGTTCTGCGATCGCACCTGCTGCCAAGGCGCATGAGCTCGTGCAGGGACCAAGAATCGCAACGACCTTTTCCATGTCGATCAACCTTCTTGCGACGTTTGCAGCCTCGGCCTTGTCACCCTTATTGTCGAGCAGGATCACCTTGACGGGTACGTCTTTTCCTCCAATGTTGACCGTGGGTCTGAGCTTCATGGCCAACTTCACACCGTCCCAGGACATTTGTCCAAATCCTGCGATGGGCCCAGTCATCTCCCAACCTGCACCGATCCTAACTTCGGTGACCTCGGCAGCAAACATGAGCGCGGCGGAAACCATCAACACTACCAGGAAGAACCTACGCACAACACCACCTCCATTGAACAGTTTGCGGGCTATGTTTGCCGTTATTATATCATAAACGTAGACAAACCTTGTCAAGTCGATTCTGGCAGATTGTATGATAAAATGCAGAGTGTGGGGGGACGATGGTGTCGATCGATCCAAAAAAATTGGAAAGCATAATAACACAGATCTCCGGGATAATAGCTGCGCGAGTGGTTTCGGACACGGATGGTCTGAAAGAGATCCACGTGGTCGCCGATTCTGCGAAGAATCCCAAGCAGATCGTTCGAGACGTCGAGACCGCCATACTCGCCTCGACGGGTTTGAGGATCGACAGAAAGATCGTCAGTGTTGCCCAGCTGAACCAGGACTACCAGCCAATGGAGGATTACACGATCGAGTCCGTGAAGGCGGAAGAGGTCGGAAAGAATTTGAGGGTGACCGTCATAATCAGGCACGATGACGAAGCCTACGAAGGCATCGCCGAGGGGCCCAGGACAAGCCTGCAGAGGCTCAGAATAGCAGCTTCAGCGGTTCTGAAGGCCGTAGAAGAGCTCTCCAGCAACGTGTACTCAGTGGACGACGTGAGAGTCGTCAATTTGGCCGGCAAGGACTTTGTCGTTTGCCACGTAACAAGGCTCGCCAACGATAAAGAAAAGAGCATTATAGGCAGCGCGGAAATAGGACGGGACGTCTTGTTCGCCGCCGCGAACGCAGCGTTAGACGCCTGGAAAAGGGCTTAGTTGTCTTCTTCTTCGTTTTTTCCGTTTGCGCTGTACTCAATTACGACCTTCCTGTAAGGCTCGACACCCACTGAGTAACTCTTTACATTTTTGTGCCGTTTCACTATCTCGTGGACCATTCTGCGCTCGAAAGCGAACATGGGATCGAGCATCACTTTGCCTTTCGTGAGTTTTGCACGTTGAATCGCTTGCTTGACGATCGCTTCCAGGTTTTTCTTTCTCCGTTTCTTGTACTGGCCCGCATCCACCGATACAGAAAGTTTCGTGTCGCTCATTCTGTTGAGGTATATCATTGCAACGTGCTGGAGCGCGGCGAGCGTTTTACCGTGCTTTCCGATGAGCCTTCCAAGATCTGATCCGTCGAGTTCCACCAAGAATCTCCTGCCGGAGCAAGATACTTTCACTACCACGTCACCGCCGGCGCTCAAAGCGTTCAAAAGGAATTCTTCTAATTTTCGCGTGAAGTAGTTACTGTTGAAGTTGATCTCAATTTCAGCATCCTTGGAGAACAGACCGAAGATCCCCTTCGACCCTTTGTCTATGATCGTATATTCATATTCACCTTCACGCAGATCAAAACGCTCCTTCGCTTTTTGTAAGGCTTCTTCAACTGTTGGCGCGCTGATCCTGACCTTCTTCACCTCGACTCACCCCTTGGGTCTCAAACCCAGAAGTTCACGTGTGGTGATCCCTCTGATCTTGTAACGTTTGTAAATGTAGTAAGTGACGAGCAATTGAATGACTGTGTTGGTTGTGAAGTACAAAAACAGACCACTCGGCAATCCCACGAACAGGAAAGTGAACGCAACGGACATGAGGATCCCCTGCCAGGCAGATCTGGCATCCTGGCTCGTGATGAGCGTGTTGTAGTAGCTCGCCAGGATCGTGATCAGAACGAACACCGCGTTGGCTGAGAACCCTCCCTTCGACAGGTCAGACCATATCAAGAACCTACCGTTGAACGCGAACTCCTCTTGGAAGTAACGTATCACAGCGTACAACAGAAAGAAAACGGGAAGTTGCACAACGAGCATGAGACAACCGCTCGCCGGATTCACACCTTCTTCTTTGTAAGCTTTCAAGAGTTCTTCTTGCTGCCTCGTTGGGTCTTTGTACTTCTTTCGTATCATCTCGATCTTCGGTTGTAGCTTGCGCATCTTTATCATCGACTTCGTTTGAGCGTGGTAAAGAGGATACAGCGCGAACCTCACAACGATCGTGAACAGAATGATCGCCCAGCCGAAATTCTTGGTGAGCTTGAACAACCACCAGAAAAACCATACGAGGGGATAGAAGACCGGATCGTACCACGCGGAGGAACCGGGAATGGTTTTCAGCGTTGAGACGAGCTCTTCATAGTCCCCCGGGAAAAGTTTTTTCAGAAATACTCTCTTGTAGGGTCCCAGATGAAAGATCAAGGTGGCACTGGAATCAATGGTAACGTTGTTCGACACGATTCTCTGCGAACTGGTCTTAACCAGACTCAGTGTTCTCGTTTTGGGTGCGAAGGACAAAAAGTAATCCTTGATCACTCTGTCGTTGTCGGCAAACCACACACGCGGCAGGCTCACCGTCACCGGGAACTTCGTCTCCAATCGAACCTCGATGAGATACTCCGGAACGTTGCGAAAAACGTAAGTCTTTTTCACATCTCCATAGTCATAGATGAGCGTCAGATCACCTCTGTAACTGTTGGTAGCAACCTGTTCGCCGAAGAGTTGTGCCTCAGCCACGACGTTCAAGGACGTTCCGTCCTCGGTCAAGACATCAAAGCCGTCGTTGTCTCTCTCAAAAACGTGAACTCTTCTTTCAGCCGTCAGGTAGACATTAACAAGATTACCGTTCTGATCGAACTCGTATTCCGCAAAACGCGTTTGGATCTTGATCCCACTGGCAAGGTACGTCACTTTGATCTCGTTCTGTGCCACGCTCAAGCACACTGCAACGATCAGAATCGAGATGATGAGCAACCTCTTCAAGTCGATCTCCTCCTCAGTGTGAATTTTTCTGGTACGGGATCCTCACCACCCGGGTTCAACGGGTTGCACCTGAGGACACGCCAGATGGCGAGCAATAGACCTTTGAACACTCCAAACCTTTCAACGGCTTGTAAAGCGTAAGTCGAGCAGGTCGGGGTGAACCTGCATGTCGGAGGTTTCATCGGGGAAATGTACTTTTGGTAAAACCTTATACAGTTCATGACGAACCTTCTCATGTACCTATCCTCTTCAACAACGCTTCCAATCCATCTCTGATCGTCCAATAGTCAATGGTATCAAGGATTTCGGACAGGGCCTTCCGTGGAATCACAACGATATCGTAGCCTTTGGCGATCTCTAACTTCATGGTTCTGTAGCTCTCCCTGACCCATCGCTTTATCTTGTTCCTGTCGTGGGCTTTACCCAGTTTCTTTCGAACCACGATCGCAATCCTGTTGAAATCGAGACCATTCTTGGCGTATACGACGGTGAAAAGCTCATTCTGCAGAGACACTCCCTCACGGAAAACCCTGTCGAAATCTCGTTTTAACCTCAGCCGTTCCTGGCGGGGAAACGAATGGAGATTCAAACTGCCAATCTCCATCTACCTTTCGCCCTTCTGCGGGCGAGCACTTTCCTTCCCGAGGCCGTACGGGACCTGACGAGAAAACCGTGTGTCTTTTGTCTCTTTCTTCGGTTCGGCTGATAAGTTCTCTTCATCTCGTCTTCCTCCTTCTCCTATTCCGGTTTCTTTCCAATCTGAGTCTTTTCCCTTCTCTTTATCATACCAAGATTGGACACAATTGCCAACGCCCTTTTTTCTCCAATTCCATCCACGGATTTCAGTTCCTCCACATCCGCTTCACCGAGATTCTTCAAGTTCTTGAAAGTCTTCACGAGGTTCTGAGAAACGTTCAGGGGAATCTTCACCGTCTCTTTCAAGAACCTGTAACCCTTTGGATAGACCACAGTTTCACCGGCCTGTGCGACCGTTTGAACGTCGAGGCCCAACTCCCTGATGATCTTCATCTCTGTCAAGTTTCTCTCCTGTTTGAGCCTCTCAATCATTTCTGCGGCCTTATCTGGATCAACATCCGCCGTACTGTAATCCATGATCAAAAGCATCGTGGTCTCCTCGACGTCCGAAAGAACCTCCTCCAGCTGCGCCCAGATCAGACTGGCTTCCTCGCCGAGTTCCACAATGAACGGATAGATTTCTTCGTATATTCTCATCATCCTTATCGCTTTCTCTATAGTCCTTGCCACATCGTAGATGGACACACCCGCGTCAAAGACAGAATCGATGTGAGACAACAGTTTGTCGAGGTTGAGGCGATACTTCTCCATCGCGTTCAGAGCTTGAGACACCCTTGCCATCAACAGTCTGGTGTCACTGAGCACGTACTTGTGGGGTCCGTAATAAACGGTTACGACATTCCTGCGTTTCGAGATCGCAACGACCATGCAGTTCGTCTGACGCGCCACCCTTTCTGCGGTCCTGTGACGCGTACCCGTTTCTCCTGTCGGAATATTTGGATCAGGAACCAGGTGTGCGTTCGCTATCAAGATTTTGGAAACGTCTTGCGAGACAATTATTGCTCCATCCATTTTCGACAGCTCGTACAACCTTTCAGGAGTGAACGTGCAGTTCACTTCAAAACCGCCCTGAATGATGTTTTTGTGCTTTGAGAGATCGTCAACAAAGAGTATCAGGGCTCCAAGATTCGCCGCCATTATGTCATCCAGAGCCTTTCTGAGTTTTGTACCCGGAGACAACAGGGCTATCTTGTTGAGCAATTCACTCGCGATCAACTTTCCTCACTCCCAGAACGTCCAGCAGGGATCTCACGTCTTTCAGCGCACGGCAATTGTTGGCAAGATCTGAACTTGCGGGCAACAGTATTTTTTCCAACTCGATCCTGCTCAGCGCGTCGAGACGATTCTTGATCCTGTGAACAGGCCTGATCCTTCCATCCAAACTGATCTCACCGAGGGCCGCAGTTCTACCCAGTGGAACCTCGGTCAAAGAAGAAACGATGGCGCAGGCGACGGCCAAATCTGCGGCCGTGTCGGTAATTCTCAAACCACCCATCACGTTCACATAAACGTCTCGACTCTCCAGAGAAAGACGTGCCTGACGCTCCAGAATGGCTATAAGCATCAAGAGTCTGGTCAAATCGTAGCCGTTGCTCACGCGTCTTGGCGAAACGGATCTTGTCTTCGACACGAGGGCCTGCAGTTGCACAACGAGTGGTTTCGAACCTTCGATCACGCAGCTGAGACAGTTGCCCGCTGGTGGTTCTTCCACATCTATCAGGAAAGATTCGTCGATCTGTTTCAGACCCAGCTCGGTCATCTCAAAGATGCACATCTCACCAGAAGGGCCGAATCTGTTCTTGACAACCCTGAGGACCCTGTAATCTGTGTTCGCCTCTCCCTCGAAATAGATCACTGTGTCAACCAGATGCTCAACCATCTTTGGACCCGCGATCTCACCACTCTTTGTTATATGCGCTATGAGCAATGCGGGAATCGAAAGCTGTTTACAACGTTCCGTGATCAGTGAAGCAGCTGTACGAACCTGAGCGATGCTTCCAGGATAAGCACCGACTTGCTCTGAATACATGGCTTGGAGTGAGTCCAGGACCAAAAACTCATAAGAGCTGTCCAAGACGTTCAGCACACCTTGCGGATCGTTCTCGCTCAGGACAACGACGTTGTCTTTGAAGCGACAGTCAAACCTCGCCGCCCTGTAGCCAACTTGTTCCGCCGACTCCTCGGCACTGACGTACAACACTTTGAACGTGCTCGCAAGGTGACAAGAAATCTGGAGAGCCAGGCTACTCTTACCGACGCCTGGCTCCCCACCGAGCAGAATTACCTGTCCTGGTAACAAACCACCACTCAACGCCTCGTCGAGTTCAAAAAAACCGGTTCGAATCCTCTTCAACCTCGGTTCTGTTGTGAGAGCCGTCAGACTGACTGGTTCAACCAAGTTCTTTCGCCGTTCACCTTCAACGTTTGTGACCTGCCTGGCCGTGTTCCACGCACCGCAACTTGGACACTTTCCAAACCATTTTGGCGATTCGTAGCCACAGTTTTCACAAACAAAATGGCTGGTCTTCTTCATCCCTGCAGAACTCCTGCCTTTGTCCTGCGTCTCTTAGTGAATTTCAGACCGTCTTTGCCGCGAGAACAAACGATTACGTCACCCGGATTGAACTTGCCTCTGAGTATCTCTTCGGCGAGCGGATCTTCCAGATACTGTTGGATGGCTCGCTTCAAAGGTCTTGCACCGTACACGGGATCGAAACCTTTCTCTATCAAAAACTCTTTAGCAGATTTTGCCAAGACCACGTCGAGTCCCTTGCTCTTCAACCTGTCTTTCAAGTCCGAGATGAGTATGTCGATGATCTTCGAGACGTCCTCCTTTGACAGCGGGTGGAAGACCACTATTTCGTCTATTCGGTTCAGAAACTCCGGTCTGAAAGTCTTCTTGACTTCTTCGAGAACGAGCGTCTTCATCTCATCGTAATCGCGTTGTGCATCTTCCTGAGAGACGAAACCGAGCGTTCTCTTGGACTTGTTTATCAACGTACCTCCAATGTTGCTGGTCATGACGATGATCGTGTTCTTGAAGTCCACCTCTCTACCCTGAGAATCGGTCAGACGACCATCGTCCATGATCTGAAGCAGGATGTTAAAGACGTCCGGATGTGCCTTCTCGATCTCATCGAACAGAATGACTGAGAAGGGTCTGCGTCTGACCTTTTCGGTCAGCGTTCCACCCTCCTCGTAACCAACGTAGCCTGGAGGTGCCCCGATCAACCTCGAAACAGAGAACCTCTCCATGTACTCGCTCATGTCGAACCTAACCAGCGCCTTCTCGTCACCAAAGAGGTGTGCGGCGAGCACCTTCGTCAGCTCCGTTTTACCTACACCCGTGGGTCCAAGGAACAGAAACACACCGATGGGGCGCCTCGGATCTTTCAAACCGCTGCGGGCGCGTCTTATGGCCCTCGCGATGGCCTTTATGGCTTCGTCTTGACCCACGATGCGCTGATGCAATGCCTTCTCGAGGTTCAACAGCTTCTCACTTTCGCTTTCTTCTATCTTCATCAAAGGTATGCCTGTCCAGCTCGACACGACCTCCGCAACCTGATCAACGTCAACGGTTATTATTGAAGATTCGACAGCTTTTCTCCACGCTTGGTACTTTTCGTTCAGCTGTGCGGAAAGTGTTCTTTCCTCTTCTTTCAGTTCCGCAGCCTTCTCGTAATCCTGGTTCAACACAGCGAGCTCCTTATCGTTCTTGATCTGTTCCAAACGCGCCTTCAAAACCTGTATCTCCGGTGGAAGAACAAAGCTCTTCAAACGCGCCCTCGCACCGGCTTCGTCCACCACATCGATGGCTTTGTCCGGCAAGAAGTGGTCCGTGATGTAACGTTTCGACAGATAGACCGCCGCTTCCAGTGCGGAGTCGGTGTACTTGACCCTGTGGTGTGCTTCGTACTTGTGTCTCAAACCTTTGAGGATGTTGAGCGTCTCCTCGGCGCTCGGCTCTCTGACGTAGATCTTCTGGAAACGCCTCTCGAGTGCCGCATCCTTCTCAATGTATTTCCTGTACTCGTCGGGAGTCGTCGCACCTATACACTTGATCTCACCTCTGGCAAGCGCAGGCTTCAAAATGTTCGCGGCGTCCACGGCGCCTTCGGCCGAACCGGCTCCAACAATCGTGTGTATTTCGTCAATGAAGAGTATGATGTTCGGATCTCGACTGACGACCTGCAACAACTTCTTCATCCTCTTCTCGAATTCTCCCCTGTATTTGGTCCCAGCCACGAGCGCGGCAACGTCAAGAGAAAAGATCGTCTTGTGTTTGAGAGGTTCTGGAACTTCGCCTGCGACGATCCGCTGCGCCAGACCCTCAACGATGGCAGTCTTACCGATGCCTGGCTCACCTATGAGTACCGGGTTGTTCTTCTTCCTTCTCACCAGAATCTGCATCACACGCTCTATTTCCTCTTCCCTGCCTATAACTGGATCCAGCTGATTTTTCATCGCAAGAGCCGTGAGGTCTATGCCAAAACCTTCCAGGTGCCTGACGGACGGATTGTCTGACGTTCTCTCAACATCGTAATCCGACTCTCGTTGCTGGGAGCTTTCGACCACTATCCTTCTGAGCGTTCCAAGGTCTACGCCCATTTTCCTGAGCACGTGGACGGCTATTCCCTCGCCTTCTCTTATGATCCCCAAGAGAATGTGCTCGGGTTGTATTTTCTCGCTCCCCAGGTACTTTGCTTCCTCGTATGCAAGTTCGATGACACGCTTGGCCCTGGGCGTCATCTGAGGTGAGCTTGAATAGCCCCTCATGCCCATGCCGACCATTGATATGATCTCGTTTTTCGCACGCGCGTAGGTGACTCCCATCTCACCAAGCGACTCGCTCAGCGGAGAATCCTGCTTCAGTATCGCAAGCAGAATGTGTTCAGTTCCAACATAGGAATGGCCCATTTCGATGGCTTCTTTCTGAGCTTCCACGATCAACCTTGCTGAGCTTTCTGAAAATTTATCGAACATTCGCATCACTCCTTTCTCTCTTTATAAAGACACAGCCAGTGCCACCACATTATTTAGACAGTGCACTATGATACAAGGTACAAGAGAACCGTGAACCTCCTTTATCGTTCCAAGTAGCAACGATGTTACGAATATCTGGGGAAAGACAGAAAATGGATGAAAGAACGAGAACAACAACGATGTCACGATTATCGCACCGTTTGTGCCCAAACGCCTTTTGGCGATCGCTTGCGTGTAGCCACGGAAGGCCACTTCTTCTGCCAAAGGCGCAAGGATTACGAGCAGAACGATCATGGCTGGATCCAAACTCAGTTTTTGAACTGCGCTCGATTCTTGCGGAAAGACCAAACTCGTTACGGCGAGCAAACCGTAAAGCAGAAGTAAGTACAGCAAGCTCCTCAATACGATCCCCTTTCTGTAGACGAACAACGGACCGAGACGTTCCAGTTTCATGATGGTCAGGGTCACGGTCAAAAGCGAAGCATACCACGCCACTGCGGTCCATACAGAACCGCTCGAACCAACTATCAGTGGTCCTGAAAACAGCACCAGCAAGAACAGCAGGAACAGAGTTCGGCTCCTCATGTTTCACTTCTCCATTAAAATTTTACCATCAAAGCAAAACCAGCACCTGAAATTCCAGGTGCTGGAACAGACAAGAAAAAACACCTTAAGTTTTGTCGATTTTTCAGTTTTGAACCGCCTGCAGGCTCTTGTTCACGAAGTTCATGAGGCGGGACTTCCTGCGTGCGGCCTGATTCTTATGAATGGCACCCTTGGATGCAGCCTTGTCTATCGCCGAGATCGCTTCTCTGACCAGTTGCATGATCCTATCCTTTTCTTCGTTGGCTTTGACGGCTTCCACAACCCGCTTGATGGCGTTCTTCATCCTCGTCTTGTAGGATCTATTCCTCTCTCTTCTTTCACTGGACTGCCTCACACGTTTCAGAGCCGACTTGTTGACCTTCTTCGCCACAATTCTTCCCTCCCCTACATGTTGAAGTATCTCTTGAGCTCGTCAACGGCATCGAGCTTCTCCCAAGTGAAGTCGGGATCGTTCCTGCCGAAGTGGCCATAAGCCGCAGTTTTTCTGTAGATAGGCCTGCGCAGATCCAGCTTCTCAATGATCGCCAAAGGACGGAAATCGAACACTTCAAGGATGATCTTCTTCAACTTTTCTTCTTCCACTTTTGCCGTTCCGAAGGTGTCTATCATGAGGGACACTGGCCTGGCTTTACCTATCGCGTAAGCTACTTGTATCAAGAAACGATCCGCAAGGCCTGCGGCAACGACGTTCTTCGCAACGTAGCGGGCCATGTAGTGGGCGGATCTGTCGACCTTCGTAGGATCCTTCCCACTGAACGCCCCGCCACCGTGTGGCACCCATCCACCGTAGGTGTCCACTATGATCTTTCGGCCCGTTAAACCCGTGTCCGCCGACGGACCTCCGAGCACGAACCTACCGGTTGGGTTCACCAGGATCTTTATTTCATCGGACCAATACTGTTGAGGTATCGTTGGTCTTATGACATGCTCGATTAGAGCTTCTCTGAGCTCGTTGATCGTCACGTCGGGCTCATGCTGTGCAGATATGAGGACGGTGTCAACCCTCACGGGCTTCCAGTTCTCATCGTACTCGATCGTGACCTGCGTCTTGCCGTCGGGTCTGAGGAACGGTACAATCTTTTTCTTTCTGACCTCAGCGAGTTTCATCGCAAGTTTGTGGGCAAGAACTATCGGAAGGGGCATGTATTCGGGTGTTTCGTTCGTCGCATAACCGAACATCATGCCCTGATCGCCCGCACCAATCTTGTCGTATTCGTCCTCAAGGTGGTTTTTCTCCCGCGCCTCGAGTGCTTTGTTTACTCCTATAGCTATGTCGGGAGATTGATTGTGGATCGAAGTCAGAACTCCACACGTTTCACCGTCGAAGCCGTACTTTGCCCTCGTGTAACCGACGTCGAGAATAGTGCGTCTCACGATGTCCTGTATGTCCACGTATGCCTCGGTTGTGACCTCTCCTGCCACGACGGCCAAACCCGTTGTAACGAGAGTCTCAACCGCAACCCTTGCGTTGGGATCCTGCTGCAAGATTGCGTCCAAGATCGCATCCGATATCTGATCTGCCAGCTTGTCCGGGTGACCTTCTGTGACACTCTCGCTTGTGAACAACCTCTTCATTTCTCCGCCTCCTTTGTGTTTTGCTCATATTCTTCTTTGCTCACGAACTCTCCACCTTCCAGGCTGAAGGTCCTGACCTTGTAGCTCGAACTGAAGGCTGCGGTGAGGTGCAACTTGTTCGGACACTTCGAACCAACGTAGATTTTATCAATCCTGTACGGAGTGGACGGATTGTCGTAATCGTTTATGAAGTCGTAACCCATGCGCAAATGACTGCGGAAGTACTCTCCGCATCGCGAACATTTGAAGTACACCACCAGGTTGTTCCCTTGTCTGTAGAACGGATCAACTGACAGGTTCTTCACTCTCTTTCGCCTGAAGAACCACATGCTCTCTACCTTCTTTCCAGAACGAATTTCACTTCGTGCTCGTTTTTCCACACGTCTTCACAGACTATAGTCACGTTCGTTCTCGAGGGAATCTGACCCAGTTCGGGGAATCTGTTCAGCTTCACAACATTGCTGCTCTTGTCCGGATACAGTTTGTAGTAAGCGGTGTATCTGTATCCATCTGCCACAGAATTTTCGGTATACACCGCCCAAACGTTGTTGAACTCTTCGAGACGTATTTCACTGAAGTCGATGTGGTAAACCAGATCGTTGTTGAAATAAAGTCTTAGGGATCTGAGACCAATGACGTTCCTGCCCACGCTCGCGACCGCATCGATCGCGATCTTTGGCCAACTACCACGGAATCTGTACACTTCGTTCTCGGTATAGTTCAACCTTTCTCCGTCTATCATTAAACCTCTGACGGTGAAGTTCGCGTCCGCAGGTTTGGGAATGTTCAACATATCAGAAGGATTGTAGCAAACGGTCTCGTCGATGTTTCTGATCTCGAAATGACAGTGAGGCTGGGCCGCCTCGCCCGTCTGTCCAGAATAGCCTATCACTTCTTGAGCTTTGAACCAAATGTTCCTCTCTGGAAATTCCACCACGATCCTTCTCCTCCCAAATTCAGCGACAACGCTGTCGATGATGCTCTTGATCTTCTCTGAAAAACCGCTCAAATGTGCGTACAGGGTTCGAAAACCATTCTCGTGCTGTAATACAACAACGTTTCCGTAGATATCGTCTTCGTCGATCTCGACCCTAACGAGCCAGCCATCAGCCGCTGCAAGTATCGGAACTCCTGAACGCATCTGCGTGGAAAAGTCGGCCCCCATGTGAAAGTGTGGGCCCCTGTTTCCCGTTCCGCGGAACTCTCCGAAACTCGAAGTGATCAGAAGTTGTCCGCCAACGGGTGGCATGAACATCGCCATAGAGATGATCGATACGACTATCAGCACGAGTGAGATCAGCTTTCGCACGCTTCCATCCCTCCATCGAGTAGCGTGGCAAGTTTTTTCAACATACCCTCGCGAGCTCTTATTCTAACAACAACGCCCTCATCGGTGAAGATACTTCTTTTAATCGTTATCTTTTCGCGGTACTTCTCTAACAGATGCAAGCGCTTTGCATCGATAAAGAATTCCCTCTCGGTCTCGCTTTTTCCCAGCAATCGGGAGACCTCTTCGAGGAGCAGATCGATACCTTCTCCCTTCAGGGCGCTTATGAATATTGCTGACGGATAGGCATCGGACAAACGCTCGAGGCTTTCCTTAGAAAGCAAATCTATCTTGTTGAAAACCAGCAGTCGCGGAATCTTCTCAGCTTGAAGCTCGCTCAGAACATCCTCGGCAACCTCGATTTTCTGAACAACTTCTGGATCCGAAACATCGGCAAGCAAGATTATGAGGTCCGAATACGAAATCTCCTCCAAGGTGGACTTGAAAGCCTCTATGATCGAGTGTGGCACTTTTCTTATGAAACCGACGGTATCCTTGAACAGAACGACTCTTCCGTCTGGCAGTTTAACACGCCTCACAACGGGTGCGAGAGTGCTGAACAATTTTCCACTCACCAGTATGGATCGGTCTGAGGAAAGCGTGGCGAGCAGACAGGATTTCCCGGCGTTCGTGTAGCCCACTATCGATACCGTGGCAAGCCCACTGTCCAAACGCAGTTTTCGCTGTTGCTCTCTGTTCTTTCTGAGCTCCTGCAGTTCCTTTCTCAACTCAGCGATCCTCTCGTGTATTCGTCTTCGCCTTTCTTCGAGCCTTGGTTCACCAGGTCCCCTGGTTCCCACGCCTCCCCCGAGTCTCGAAAGACTTTTTCCTTCACCAACAAGCCTCGGTAGCTCGTACTGAAGTCGTGCGAGCTCAACCTGAATTTTTCCTTCCCTCGTTGTCGCATGCTTCGCAAACACGTCCAAGATGACCTGGGTCCTGTCCCTGACCGGCACTTTGAGGATCTTCTCGAGATTCTTCGCCTGAACTGGTGTGAGTTCACTGTCGACCACGACGTAGTCGATACCTAAATGGGCGATCTTCTCCGCTATGGACTCAATTCTTCCACGTCCAAGATAAAAGCGCGAGTCGGGAAACTCGCGCTTCTGTTTGATCAGTTCAACGACTTCTGCACCAATGTTTGCCAAGAGACTCACCAGTTCCTCACAGGACGTCTCACTGTTTTCTATTGTCAGCATCAGAACCTTTTTTAAACCGACAGCTTCATTCGTCCGAACCATCTGGTTGAGCCTGTGATGCTTCCTCCTTTTCCTTCTGTTCGGTTTTCACAAGCCTGACGAACGATGTTGGCATTATCGTGCTTATCGCGTGCTTGTAGATGAGACTCTGCTGGTTCTCGTTCTCCAGCAAGATCGTGTAACTGTCGAAAGAACGAATGATCCCTTTGGTTTGAAAACCGTTCACCAGGTAAACTTTGACTTCGATCTTGCTGGTGCGTAGAGTGTTGAGAAACCTGTCCTGAAGATTGAACTTCTCTGCCATCCTCCAGACCCCCCAACCAAATCACGAATTTTTCTGTGCATCTTCACTCACCATCTCCATGAGTTTCTCAAGAACCTTCTCATCACTCGCATTCAGCCAGGTCGCATCGCAATATCTTCTGAACCAGATGATCTGTCTTCTGGCAAAATGCCTCGTGTTGCGTTTAATCTTTTCCACAGTCCTTTCGAAACTTTCCTTCCCTTCAAGATAGTCGATGACTTCCTGATAGCCTATGGTTTTGAGAGCGTTCAGATCCTTCGAGTATCCCATTTTCAAGAGAGATTTTACCTCTTCGACGAGGCCCTCTTCGATCATCCTTTCTACTCTCTCGTTAATTCTATCATAAAGTTCTCTGCGATCTCTTGTCAAAACGACTATCGTGAAGTTTCCAGAAGGTTTGGAGGCCCTCTGAAGCTGCGATATGGTGCATCCTGTTTGAAACCAAACCTCGAGTGCTCTGATCGTGCGTTTCAGATCGTTCACGTGGATCCTGCTTGCTGCCTCAGGATCGATTCCCTCAAGCATTTTCCTCAACCGACCAGGTTCTCTGGATTCTTTCTCCAAAAGCTCTTGCCTGAGTTGCTCGTTGCGAGGTGCGCCTTCGAAGATACCTCTCGTCAGTGCATCGATGTAGAGACCAGTTCCCCCAACTAACAAGGGTATCTTTCCTCTTGCTCTTATCTGTGAGATCGTTTTCAAAGCATCGTTCCTGAAGTTGTAAACACTGTAGTATTCGTCCGGAGAAACAATGTCGATCAGGTGATGAGGTACGAGTCGTCTCTGCTCCAATGTTGGCTTGGCTGTTCCTATGTCCATGAACCTATAGATTTGTCTCGAGTCAACCGAGACTATCTCTGCGTTCAAGCGCAATGCCAGTTCGATCGCAATGTTTGTCTTACCGACACCGGTTGGACCGGTGACTACGATCATTTCTTTTCGATCACTCCATACAGGACCTGGCTTTTCCTGCTGCCAGTTATTCGATCGACTCTTATCCTGTCGAACAACGAATCGAAGGCGTGTGCTTTCAGAACCACTCTTTTACGTGCGACACGCAACATCTCTTCGATATCTTCATCTGTCACAGTATCATAGACGGCGAAAGGTCTCAACGGGTTCATTGAGGAAGATTCGTAAACGGGATTCTCGAACATTGGATCGCAGTAAACGATGTCGAAAGAATCGTCCGAGCAATTGGCAAAATACTTTCTGTAGTCGATGTTCAAAATTTCTATTCTTCTCATCGCGTCGTTCACCCAGTCTTCCTTGTCTCTGTAATTCTTCAGGCCCTCCCTCACGACGATGTATATGGGCGTAGAAGCTTCCAAGCCAACGACTTTGCCGTCTTTCAGGAAACCGGCCATGAGTATGGCTTCGGCGCCGAGACCAAAAGTTGTGTCCAGAATCCACTCGTTTCCTTTAAGTTGCAGACACTCAATCAGGTGATCTTTGAGTCCCTTCCTGACGTTCCTCATTCTCACTTTGGCAGTGGATGGGTGAAAGAACAGCGATCCTTCTCGGTACTTAACAACGATCCTGTCCGATTCGACAACGTAGCAGTAATCGTTCCCAACAACCTCCAATAGATCGCGAAAGCTTCTTCGCGGTATGTACGGTAAGTTCAATTCCTGTGCGAGTTGCTTGGCTTTCAGCGCCTGCTCTTTCGTCGGCTTATGAGAAGTCGTAACGAAGATCATTGCGCTTTGCTCCCCTTTATCCTGTTTATCTGCTCTGTCAGTTCCTCGATCTGTTGAGAAAGCTCTCTGTCTTTGATCTTGAACTCAACGTTTCGTCTCGACTCGACAACGAAGTGAAGGTAAGTTGCGAGCCAGAGAAAAGCGATCACGAGGAATGAAACGACTACCACATGACGCAGGAAGCCTTTTTCTCGCCCCTTGGTCGGTCTCACCAGAAACACCTCACTTCAAACCCGTCCTTGCGATACCCTGAACGAAGTACCGCTGCGTGAAAAGAAACAGCACGATTATCGGCAGGATCGAGAAGGTGGCAGCGGCCATGAGCATGTTGTACACCGTGCCGACGTCCGTGCTGAAGGTTTGAAGGCCAACAGGCAGCGTTCTGAACTTGTCCTTGTTGGTCACGATGAGCACCCACAAGAACGCGTTCCAGCTTCCAACGAACTTCAAGAGTGCGGATGTCACGATCGCGGGTTTCGACAAAGGAACGACCACTGTCCAGAGGAACCTCCAGTGGGAACAGCCGTCTATCTTGGCAGCGTCCTGCAGTTCTCTGGGAAGCGTCAGAAAATGCTGTCTGAGCAAAAAGATCGCAAAGACACTCACGATCCACGGTATTATGAGCGCATAGTAGGTATCAATCCAACCGAGCCTCGAAATCGTTATGAAGTTTGGAACAAGCAGAACTTCTCCAGGTATCATCATCGTACTCAAAAACAAGCTGAAGATCAATCCTTTACCCGGAAAACTCATCAAAGCGAACGCATACGCTGCCATGGCACAGAGGATAATCTCAACGACTGTGGTCACGGTCGAGACGAACACGGTGTTGATGTAGTAGATACCAAACGGTGCGCTCCGCCAAGCGGCAACGTAATTGTGAAAGACATTGCCAAGGATTTCTCCGAACGTGTAATCCACCCGCACATCGTAACGCTCATCCTCGAGATAAACCGGATCAACGTCTCGCAGCACGAGTTCTATCGTCTGGTTCTGTTTCAATCTCGCCTCGTTGACGAAATCGGGAGCCTGGACGATCTTCATCAGGCTTTGAACCCTTGATTGGAGCGATCTGAGCTTGCCTATCGTGTCTATCTCACTGCACACTTTCTTCAAAGCTTCGAAGAATTCGTTTTCTTCCACATTCTGAGTCAACTGCTCCATCCTACCCAGCACTAAAGCTGCAGCCATGCTGTCTTGTGATCGCAACCACTGTTTCAAGCTTTCAGCATCCTCGAAAGCTTGAAGACTCAAAGATTTCGAATTCAAAAGGTTCAACAGCTGTGAACCCAACTGTTTCATTTGCTGAACGTAGACTCTAATGCTCTCAATTCCGAAAGTGAGAAACTCGGAGTACAGTTTTTCGTCGATTCTCTTTTCCACTCTTTCTGCAAGCCCATCCAGAGATCTGTTCAGCTCCTGCTCAACGATCGCTTTCAGTTCTTCTGGCACATCGATCTGGTTTAGAGACAACAAAAATTCGTCTTTCTTTTCTCGTTCATCCATGAATCTGAACTTCACAACGACTGAGCCAACACGTTCTTTCTGAACCGACTGGAAGAAATCATGCACGAACAGATAAGTCTCGAGTCGATCCAGCACGGTTCGAACCGTTTCCAAGACTCTCTGTTCGTAGAGCCGGATCACGGGATTGTTCCTTAATGGTTCACTCAGGTTGACGGTGTCGAGCTTCTCCATCCAAACGTTCAGTTCACGACGGATACTATCCATTTCCGTTAGATCCAGAATCGCTGTCTTTCCCTTCTTGAAGATCGTCACAGATCCAACGACGTCTGCGCAGGCTTTCTTAACCGATTCCATGAACTTAGAAAATTCGCTCCTGTTATCTTCGGGTATCCTCGACACATAGCGTGATAGAATCTCGATCTGTTCGATGGAAGAATTCGCTGTTTTTTCGACCAGCTCGACGTAGTTTCTCCGATCGAGATACGCATCTTTTCCGTGCAAATACAGAGCGAAGAATCTGCTGAAGAAAGTTTCTGCGTCGGAGCTCTCGTCGAGAATTTGCAACACTTCTTTCTGTTTTGTGTTTTTCACCAGAGCGCTGGAAAACTCTTCGAACACGCTACTCTCCAGTTTGCCACGAAGGAACCCCGCATCTGTTGGGAAAGAAATCGTCATCGTACCCCTGTACACGGGATCATCGTCTATCTGAATTCGTAAGACATTCTTTTCCGTCTCACTCTGAACGAGCACGAGCGCTTCTCTCAGCGTCAAACCCTTCCAATCCAGACCACCGATGGAACCTCGTGACACGTTGGTTTTCAAATGCCACGTTCTGGAAAAATTCTTGCTCGTCCAGATCGGAGGCCAGCGTTCCACCTCGCTCCGCGTTTTGAAAGACGTGGAGACCATCCACGCAAACGGCATGAGCATCACCACAGCACCTATCGAGAGCAAGGTGTAAATCAGAAAACTACTCAACGGACGTCTCATTTTCTCCACCTCATGACACGTACTCCACAACGCTCCTGCCGACCTTGAACTGGATCAGTGTGAAAAGAAGAATTATTGCGAACAATACGTATGCAGCCGCGCACGCTATGCCCATTCGCTGCTGAACGTAAAATCTGTCGAAGACGTAATAGACCATGGTCAGGCCACTGTTGTTGTATGGCCCGGGTAAGCCACTGTACAACACATAGATTTCTGTGAAGACTTTGAACGCGTTTATCAGAGACACAATCAGCAAGAAAAAGGTGGTGGGACTGAGCAGAGGCCAAGTTATGTAGAGAAACTTCTGGCCAACGCTGGCTCCATCAACTTCCGCAGCCTCGTAGTAAGAACGATCGATGCTCTGAAGACCTGCAAGAAAGATCACCGCATTGTAGCCAACGGTTCTCCAGATGGACACGATGGCGATGGTGGGAATCGTCCACCGTTCGTCCTTCAACCACGCGATCTTCTGAACGTTGAAGAACGAAAGAAAGTAGTTCAGCAAACCGTACGCGTCGTCGAAGATCCATCTCCACACGAGCGATATGGCCACAACGGAGGTCACGAAGGGTACGAAATATGCGGTTCTAAAGAAAGCTCTGAGTTTGATGTTCGAGTTCAGCATCAACGCGATCCCGAGCGCCAGGCCAATCGTGATAGGAACGGTGAGCACTACGTAGTAAAACGTGTTGAACATTGCCTTCACGAAGAGATTTCTGTCCCTACCCTCTAACAAGAAATCGATGACGGTGTAAAAACGTGTGTCGAACGCGAGCATGAGCGTTACCGAACCCATGACACCCGCAATCAAACCCGGAATGTGCCTGGAAAGATATTGTTTGGTCCTCAAAACTGTAAAGATGAAAAGCAACAGGCAAAGACCAAGGACGAAGGTTCGAAAGATCGACTCATTGAAAACGTAGAGAAGAATCGATACGACCAGAAGAAACCACGCCACTTTACTTTTTCTGACGGCGCCATACAACGCAACGACGATAAACATCGAAACGAAGATCAAAAAGCACGTCCAAAGAAGAGCCTCCGCGAAGCTGTGGTCCATCGGTGGAAAGAACCTGAATATTTCCCTGTAATTCTCGAATCCTGCAAAAACAGGATTTCTCATGTTCCTGAAATCCCATCTGAAGAAGCTGAGAACGAACGAAAAGGCAACGGGCCAGAACACGAACGTGCCCAAAATCAAGAACGATGGCACCAAGAACAGATAGGCCAGCAACGCCTCGCGGACCCTTCTCTTCACAGAGATCGCCTCACAAGATGTAAGAGCTCAGGTCCTCGTCCGCAGCTATGGCCCCGATCTTTTCCTTCACGTATTTCGCGTCGACGACGATGCTCTTTTCAGAAACATCGGGAGCCTCGAAGGCGATGTCTTCGAGCACTTTCTCCACGACTGTGTACAGCCTTCGCGCTCCGATGTTCTCGAGTCTCTGGTTGAGGTCATACGCAATCCTGGCTATCTCTTCTACCCCGTCCTGTGTGAAAATCAGTTCGATACCCTCAACTGCCAGCAGGGCCTGGTACTGTTTGGTAATTGCGTTCTCTGGTTCGGTGAGTATCCTCACAAAATCTTTCTGGCTCAGTGGTGAAAGTTCAACTCGAATGGGGAATCGACCTTGAAGCTCCGGCATCAAATCCGATGGCCTGCTCATGTGGAACGCACCGGAACCTATGAAGAGTATGTAATCCGTCCTAACGGGCCCGTACTTCGTCATGATCGTTGTACCCTCGACGATGGGCAGAAGGTCTCTCTGAACACCCTGTCTTGAAACGTCCGGTCCACTGCCTGAAGATTTGACCGCTATCTTGTCGAGTTCGTCTATAAAGATTATACCTCTGTTCTGAGCCCTATCGAGCGCCTCTTGAACGACCTTGTCCAGGTCTAAAAGCTTCTCAGCTTCGATGGGCAAAAGAACTTTACGCGCTTCGGCAACGGTGAGCCTTTTTTTCTGCTTCGTCTTCGGCAGCAGACTACCGAGCATGTTGCTCAGATCGATACCGAGATCTTCCAGCTCTCCGGATCCAACGATTCCCATGAAAGGTGTGGCTTCTTTCTCGATCTCGATCTCGATCATTTCGTTTTCCAGTTCCCCACTTCTCAGTTTCTGCCTCATTTCTTCCCGTTTCTGTCTGATCAACCTTCTTTCCTCGACACTCTGCTGTGGTTGCTGCTGCATGCCAAAAAGTCCCATCAATCCGAGAGGCTGAGGTTTCCTGCTTTCTGGCACCAGAGCATCTAAGATTCTCTCTTCCACCATCGCTTCAGCCTTCTCTCTGACTTGTTCCATCATTTCCTTCTTGACCATGTTCACACTTATTTCGACCAGATCTCTTATCATCGATTCAACGTTCTTTCCCACGTATCCTATCTCCGTGAACCTGGTTGCTTCCACTTTGAGAAAGGGAGAACCAGAGAGTTGCGCGAGTCTTCTTGCAATCTCCGTTTTTCCAACGCCCGTGGGACCTATCATGAGGATGTTCTTGGGAAGCACTTCTTTTTGCCACTTCTCTGGTAACTTCTGCCGTCTTATGCGGTTTCTTATGGCTATCGCAACGGCACGTTTTGCTTGATGCTGGCCAACTATGTACTTGTCGAGCTCCGCCACTATTTGTTTCGGGGTCAGTTCATCGAAGTTCGTCATCTCGCCTCACTCCTTTAAAGTTCCTCGATCGTGATGTTGCTGTTTGTGTATATGCATATCTCACTCGCGATCTGCAAAGATTTCTCCGCTATCGCTCTTGCGTCGAGGTCGGTGTTTCGCATTAGAGCCCTCGCAGCGGCCAGCGCATACGGCGCACCAGAGCCGATGGCCGCCACGTTGTCGTCGGGCTGAACGACTTCTCCCGTACCAGATATTATGAGCACGTTGTTCCTGTCTGCAACGAGTAAGAGAGCTTCCAACCTTCTCAAGATCCTGTCCGTCCTCCAATCCTTCGCCAGTTCCACCGCGGCTTTCAACAGATTGTTTCCCCACTCTCTGAGTTTCGCCTCGAAACGATCGAACAGGGCCATGGCATCTGCGACCGAACCTGCGAAACCCGCTAAGACTTGACCATCAGCGATTTTCCTGATCTTCCTGGCGCCATGTTTGAGTACCGTGTTGCCATAGGTTACCTGACCATCTCCCGCCATGACGGTTTTACCGTTTCTCGAAACAACGAGTATAGTTGTAGATCTCCAACTCATTGGCTCACCTCCTCGAGAACGTTGTAAAATGCTACGAATCTGGAATACCTTTCCCAAAGTTTCAGTGCCATGGGCACGTTGTTCACCACAACCTTTATCTCCTGAACTGCCTGGTTGAGCTTGTTCTGATCTTTGATCACGTTTGATAGCAATCTCTGCACTTCGTTGATCATCGCGCTCGTAAGACTCGACACCAGGCTGTGAGCCTTGTTCACATCACCGCCTTGAATCGCCGTCAGTTCATTGTTTATCGCCATTTTCCAGTCTGCGGATTTGAACTGCGACTCGATTTGATCTGAAAGTCCCTCGACGATCGATTGCACGCTCTTTATCCTCACGCTCGGTACGTTCTCCTTCGATAGTATCCGTTCGATCGCCTTCGACACGTTCTGGAGGTACTCGTCTATGGTTTTCTTGAGATCCAATCTCTGTAGTTCGCTCGCTATTCGCTCGAAACTCGGTTTGTAATCTTCACGCATTGTTTGTAGAAGTTCATTTGCACGAACAGGATCGTGTGCTCTCAAAAACTGGACTGCGACGAGATAGATCAATGCAGCGCCATCTGGAACGCCCCAGACCCCCTTAGAAGCAACGGCTTCGCACGCCCAAATCTCTTTACGAGCCAGGTACTGCAGAAATTCTATGGCTTTATCGTTCGTCAAAGATTCGAAGCTCGCCAACTGTACTGCCAACACCCTGTAGATGTCTTCACCCTGAATCGCCCTCAGCGTATCGGGATTTTTCCATTCGGGATATCTGTTCCAAGAGTCTGGCAAACGATACACTGTGCCCTTCGCCCAGTATATGAACTCGTCTCGATACTTTTCGTAGAGCCCTTCGAGCTTCTGCAGTACCGCTTTACCAGTTTCATTTTCTTGGAGATAGTCCAACTGGCGTCTCAACTGTTTGATAGCACCCGCGAGCGTTGCGTACCTCGCGGCGAGAGCCTTGTAGGTGTTTCGCTCGTTGAAACTCAGCAACGATGTTTTGAACAGCGCGCAGGAATCGATCATCGCCTGAAGATACGCTATGGTGCTCTCATCGATCGAATTGGGATTGGACCTCCTCAAATCCATCAAGAAGAGCAGATCTGAGGTCTTGAACTGAGGTGCGATGACACTTTGGTAATCATCGTAGTTCTGAGTCAGAACCGACGTTTTTCCATCCTTCAGAGCATTCGTAAGCCCACTGATCCTTTCCCCCCTCAGCGCCAGAGAAGCAAGATAGAAATGTGATTTTCCGTACGTGTGGTTCAGCTTGACGGATTTCAAGAGGTTCTCCATGGCCAGTTTCGAATGCTGTTGCTGCAGTCGCTGTATCTCCTTCAAGCCGTTTCTCACCTTTTCAAGGTCGTTCGTGATGCTGGTTCTCATCGAAACGATTTGATTTATTCTCCTCTTTTCTACCTCTACAGGATCGAGGTTCTCGATCTTGAAGTTCTCAGGCCTCAAGTTGACGAACGGGCCAGACAGGTTCTCGAGCTCCTCCAACCTCGTCAAGAGCGTTTTTTCAAGTTGCTCCAATCTGTTCTTCTCACCTTCCAGATTGGCGAGGAAGCTGTACGAGCTGTTCCCACTCTTGAAGTAGACTTCAGAAACGAAGTAGTTCCACTTAAGATAGGTCGTCGACAACACTGTGAACAAAGCTAAGACCAACGCCACGGCGAGCTTGAAACCACGCAGGTTGATTCTCCATGACAGAAACCCGTTTTCAATGGGATTGAAATGAACTCCTGTCGCAACCGCAGCGTAGAAGATCGCAAGCAACGAGTTCGGCAAAAGATGGCCTGGAAAGCTGAAAAAGCTTTGAACCATGAACCCTACAAAGCCCACACTCATGGCCAAGAACAAGAGAAAGTCCTCAAAGCTCTTCAACTTCTTGAAACGGTTCAGGGCGTACACACCGAGCAAGACGGCCAAAACCAACAACGTGACAAAACCGAGTACACCCATTTCACCCAGCACCTGGAAATAATCGTTGTGCGTGCGTTTGAAGTTGTTCCATACGTAAAGGAATCGAGGATGTTTCTCCATCACTTTCGCCAGCTCTTCGATGGCGAGAATTTGGTAGGTACCTATACCTGTACCTATCCACTTGCTTTTTTTCCACTGTTCAACGGCAGAAAGCCACGCTAAGAGCCTTTCTTCCGCGTTCGAAGCGAAAACTTGGGGGGCGAACCTTCCAAGGAGTGAAACTGTTCCATACCTCGTCAGCGGATTGTCCGTGTTGTAAACGACAAGCACCGCTATCGACAGGATCACAAGGAGAACAAAGATGATTCTGTTGAAGCGTTTTAACTGTTCTCCGAACGGCGCCTCTTCTCTCTCTTTGTTCCTACGATAGATGAGATAAAAGAAAACGAAGAGAAAGATCATGATCGCGAGCGCTATGTATTCTGACCTGGTTTGGCCTATGGCGATCACGATCAACGCCAAAAGGAAGTAAACCAGAGAAAAGATCTTGACCATCACATACTCTTTCTTCTTCGCGTTCTTCCAACCGTAATTGTTCGAAATGATGAAATAGAGGCTGACGGGTAACAGCATTCCAAGATAATTCGTCACGAAGATGACGTTCCCAACGCTCGATCTTATCGTGACCCTGTCGAAAGGTGCACCGACGTTTCCGAAGAAAATACTGGTTCCGGTGTAGAAATTGAGCAAACTATCTATCGCCACAACCATGCCAGATGCGAGGAATGTCAGTAAAAGTCTCGTTATGACGTCCCTCGAGCGTGTTCTGTTCGAAAAATAAAGCGCCATGAATGCCGTGAGGAGAGTGTAGAGGGCTATGTCGATGGAGTATCTGAAGTAAAAACGGTTGTTCTGAAACACATACAGCGTGGAGAGCAGAGCGCACGCAGCGAAGATGAACCAAAGCAGGTTCGCAAAGGATAGATGCAAGCTCAGTTCGAACTTGTTTCTCTTGGACCATTCTATCAAGAGCAATATCACTATCAACAGTGCGAAAAGAGTGATGAACGCGTATTTGGGCACGCTGAACTCGTAAGTGATTTTCCTGTTCGCCAAAAGTGCGATCACGATTATGCTGACATGCAGCATCGCTTCTTCCAATTTCTTCATGCGCTTCCTCCTCACCCTTTGAAAATCAGCACTAAGTAATCTATTATGGGGGACAAAACCAAAGCGGGTAGCAAGTTACCCACCTTGATGTCCCTGACCTCGAGCAACCTCAATCCGATCGCAAGAACGATGAGACCCCCGGCGCCCGTGAAGTTTGCGAGGTAAGTCTGCTGCGTCAGGAACGAAAGTTGCGATGCCAACAATACCATACCACCCTGAACGAGCAGAACGACGACACTCGTGAGAAGCACGCCGACGCCGTAGAGTGAGGCCAGAACGATCGAGGAAATGAAATCCAGTACAGATTTCACATAGATCAATGTACCATCGTTCAGCAGGCCAGCTCTCACAGAACCAACGATCGTCATGGGACCGACGAGGAACAGCGTGGTCGCTGCCACGAAACCCTTCGCGAACCTGGTCGAATCCTTCGAGAACTTACCAACCCTCGACAGTTTCTCTTCTATGTCGAGTGTTTCACCAAGGATTGCACCGAGTGCGAGAGCGAGCAGAACGATTATGAAGTTCGAAGTGTCGAGAGTCATCTTGATCCCAACACCAACCGTGGTCAAACCCACTGCCTGGAAGAGGACCTTCTTGAACCTTTCGGAAATCGCTTTGCCAAGAGCCATGCCCAGCAAAGAACCAGCGAGCACGCACGCGGAATTGATCAAGACCGAAGGATGTATTTGAAGCACCTCCTCTCGAGGTTTATTATACCTTTGGAGGTGGAGCGATGGTCATCCTGTTCGACATTGGAAACACGCAAACTGTGCTGGGCGTTACCGACGACGGTGTGACATTCCACAAGTGGAGGTTCTCCACGCAACGATCGGGAACGGAGGACGAGATATTCGCCGTCGCATCCATTTTACTCGAAAAACTGTTTGGAACGATACCACACTTCGAAGGTGCCGTGATCGCTTCGGTCGTACCGTCTCTGAACTACGTTTTTCAGAGACTGGTTGAGAAGTACTTCAGCATCGAGTGCACGTGGGTGGAAGCAGTGAACTCGTCGATGGTGAAATGGAACGTGAAGAATCCTTCTGAGATAGGTGCGGACAGGGTGGCGAACGTCTTCGCCGTTGTGTTCGACCATCCCGACGCATTGGTGATAGATGCTGGAACTGCCATCACGATAGATGTTTTGAAGGATGGAAACTACGAAGGTGGAGTGATAATGCCAGGACTGATGACCGCGGCCTACAGCCTGTTCGAAAAGACTGCGAAGCTTCCTCAAGTCGATCTCCACGTGCCGACAAACTGCGTGGGCAAAGATACTTCCGAGAACATCAGGATAGGCATCGTGAAAGGTACCGCTTACGCACTGAACGGTCTGATCAAGGAAATGAAGACCATTTACGATACACCTCCAATGGTGTTCCTCACGGGTGGTCAGAGCAAGGTTTTGGAGAAGCTCGTGGAGCATGATCATCTCGATCCTGATCTGACGTTGAGGGGGATGTTCAAATTCTGGCAAGTAAAAAGAAGATCGTTCTGATAAATCCCTGGATATGTGACTTTGCGGCGTACGATTTCTGGTTGAAGCCCGTTGGACTGCTGTACGTCGGATCCGTGCTTTTACACTACGGATTCGACGTGACCTTAATCGATCTTCTCAACAGGCACGATCCGAAGATCGCTTCCTTTGTTAAGCCCAAACCTGACAAGCAGTACGGCACGGGGAAATTTCACACCGTTGAAATCTCCAAACCACCGCAACTGTCGTTCGTTCCGAGGAAGTACAAACGTTACGGCGCGCCCGAGGAGTTCTTCATTCATGAGTTGAAAGGAATCGAAAAGCCCGACGCCTTCTTCGTCACGTCTTCCATGACCTACTGGTGGCCGGGGGTTCGCCAGACGATAGAAGTGATTAAGCGGGTGTTTCCGAATGCACTTGTGGTTCTCGGTGGCGTGTACGCACGAATCTATCCGGATCATGCGAGACTCCACAGTGGAGCGAACATCGTCTACAGCGCGGATCTGTCGCAGCTGAACACTCTGCTTTCTGATCTTTTTGGAGAGAGCTTTGATGATGATCTCAGCGACTGGTTCGAAAGGTTCGATCCTGCCTACGAGCTGTACGACAGGCTGGGTTATTTGGTTTTCTTCACGTCGCTTGGGTGTGTGTACAACTGCAGTTACTGTCTGACGCCCAAGCTGTACGGAAAGTGGGTATACCGGGATCATGAGCGAATATTGAGAATGATTCGAAAATACGTTCACATCTTCAACGTGAAAGACGTCGTGTTCTTCGACGATGCCGCCCTGATAGACAAGGAAAACCACTTCAAACCTCTATTGAGAAAGCTTATCCGTGCAAATCTCGGTGTCAGGTATCATCTTCCCAACGGCATTCACGCAAGATTGATAGACGAAGAGCTTGCCTGGTTGCTCAAGCAGGCGAACTTCGTTACGATCAAACTCGGTTACGAAACCTCCGGTCCTCTTCAGAACAAAACGGGTGGCAAGGTCCAAGACGAAGACATCCTCAGGGCAGCCCAAATGCTCAGGTCCGTCGGTTTCACATCCAGCGAAATCCAGGCGTACATCATGGTGAACATGCCGGGACAAACCGAGCAGGATGTGATGAACGCCATCGAAACCTGTAGAAAAGCGGGCATATCGATCTCTCTGAACGAGTACACACCGATTCCAAACACGACAGACTGGCTCGAATTGACGAGCGCCGGCATGCTGCCAGCCGACGTCGATCCTTTTCTGTTGAACAACACCGTTTTACCTTACTGGTGGAAAGCCGGTATGGATGTTGCGACCGTACAACGGCTCAAGGACCTGGCTCACGGAAGAACTTCTACTCTTCGCTCGTGACCTTCGTCGCGATCATACCAACCCCACTCGGGTAACCCCTCTTTTGAGCGAGCTGGTCCGCGAGCTTCTGGAAAACGACGATGATTGGTATTGCGGCGAGTTCTTCAGGAAGGCCAGACTTCAACTGGATCGTTCTTTTTGAGTCCTCTCGAACGTTGGTGATCGCCCACACTCTTTCGAGATCCGAAAGATCTTTCAGCATCTTGCCAACAACGCGTTCAGTTCTTCCCTCAAGATGAACAAGCGTCGCAGTTGCACCACCGATCAACAGCTCCATGGCACCATGACGAAAGCCTCCACCACTGTACCAGGAACTGTTGAGTCTGGCAACTTCTGCAAGCGTGAGCTGTGCCATGCGCAGGATCGGCACTGAAAAACCTCGTCCGACCAGAACAAGCTGTCCGTTTGCAGCCACACTCTCCACATAGTCTCGGATCTCCAGTTCAAGCGCATACTCCAAATGCTCGTCCAAACCTTCGAAGCTCAGAGAACGTCCCGCCCATCGTGATGTGATGAGGAGCAAGGTCAAAATGCTGTTGACGAAAGTCTTGGTTGAGCCCATGGCGCGTTCCTGCCCGGCGTGTATCAGAAAGACTCTGTCCTGACTCAAGGCTTTCGCAACGGAGCTGGATTGGTTGTTCGTGACGAGGATGGATTTTTTCCTGATCTTTGGATACTTTTCGATGAGCTTTCTCAGCTCCACTGTCTCACCAGACTGAGAAACCAACGCGATGGTATCGTACAAATCAAAATTCTTTTCATCCCAGTACCACAGCACTTCCGAAAGTTCCTCACACCTACAGTTGAAGCCAGATTCGTTGGCGTACACCGTGGCGTACAATCCTGCGTAGTACGAAGCTCCCATTCCCAAGATCAAAAGACTGACCGGTTTGAAAAGATCCGCTTTTCTCTTCGTCTCCTCTGCGTGTACGATCAGCTCACGAACGGCCCTTGGTTGTTCCGAGCAATCCTGTGCAAAAATTGACATCTACATCGAACCTCCCTTGTTACTATGTCCTACCAATTTATAACACATCACTTCAAAATCAGTTCAGCAAAAAGGCATACAAGTTGTGTAAAATATATGCGGTTCGAAGGGGTGATGTGTATGCCGAGATTGAGAGTGTACGAACTTGCGAAAAAACTGAACATGCCCACAAAAGATCTTCTGCAGGAGCTCGAGGAGCTTGGACTCGATATCAAGAATCATATGAGTTACATAGACGAAGAGACCGTCAAACTCTTGCTCGAACTCTTTGAGGAAGAGGAGGACGTAGAAAAGTCCAAACCCGCCGCCAAACCCAAGAAAGAGGAAGAGATTGAAGATGAAGTAAGGGAAGAGGTCCTTGTCGCGCCGGACGAACTCCAGGTCAACACACTCGCTCTGAAGATAGGAGTTCCATTGAACAAAGTCATTCAGGACATGTTCATGAAAGGCATTGTGCTCAAGCCAAATCAAAAACTGGACGAGAGAACAGCCAGAGAGATCGCGAAGATGTACGGATACAAGCTGAGGCTGCAACAGGAAACGAAGACGGAGCATGTAGAAGAGCAGATGAGCAAGCTTCAACAGATCGAGAAATATTTTGAGGAACTCTACACCAAGCATGCGGGCGAGCTGGTGTCAAGGCCTCCGGTCGTTACCGTGATGGGACACGTGGACCATGGAAAAACGACGTTGCTGGACAAAATACGGAAGACTCGGGTGGCAGAACAAGAAGCTGGTGGCATAACCCAGTCGATAGGCGCATATCAGATCAGCTACAACGGCAAGAAGATCACCTTCATAGACACGCCCGGCCACGAACTGTTCACGGAGATGAGGGCCAGGGGTGCTCAGGCAACAGACATCGTAGTACTGGTCGTGGCCGCAGACGATGGTGTGATGCCCCAAACCATTGAGGCGTACAACCATGCGAAGGCTGCGAACGTGCCGGTCATTGTTGCCATAAACAAGATAGACAAACCCAATGCGAACATCGAAGCGACGAAGCAACAACTGGTGTCGAAGTTGAACCTCATCCCCGAGGATTGGGGTGGTGATACGATCGTCGTACCCATATCCGCAAGGACGGGGCAGGGTATAGACGAGCTTCTCGAGATGATACTTTTGGTCGCGGAGATGAAAGAGATAAAGTGTTATCCCAAAGGTCCTGCCAGGTGTGTCGTTATAGAATCGAAGATCGAACGGGGTCTCGGGCCGGTCGCGAACGTGATCGTGAAGGATGGAATCCTGAAAGTCGGCGATTACGTTGTCGCAGGACCCATCTACGCAAAAGTCCGGACGTTGATCGACGACAAGGGCAAGCACATAAAATATGCTGAACCATCGCAACCTGTGATGATCGTTGGTTTCGAAGAATTACCGAATTTGCGATACGCGATCTATGCTGTTGAGGACCTCGAAACTGCCCGAGAGGTGAGCGAGGAGATAAAGGCTCGTATCGAGAAAGAAAGGCGCTCAAAACGGAGAATGACGCTTGAAGAGCTTTTGAAGATGATGGAAGAGAAGGAGAAGAAAGAACTGAACCTCATTCTGAAGGCTGACACGTTAGGCTCACTGAGTGCGGCTCAGAGTGCGGTTGAATCTCTGAAATCGGATGAAATAAAAGTTAACGTCGTGCACGCCGGGGTGGGACCCGTGACAGAGAGTGACATCATGCTCGCTTCCACCTGTGATGGCATTGTGATTGGCTTCAGGGTGAAGGTCGAACCACAGGCGAGAAAAGTGGCCGAAACAGAAGCCATCCAGGTGAAAACTTACGAGATCATATACGATCTGATCGACAGCCTGAAGCTCTCCTTGGAAGGTATGCTCAAACCACAGATCGTGGAGGAACTCATAGGCCGTGGCGAGATCAAGAAGGTCTTCGACATAAAGAAAGTTGGCAAAGTCGCAGGAGTACAGTTACTGGAAGGTAAAGCGACCCGCGACAGCAAAGTCAAAGTGTACAGAAACGGTATGCTGTTGTTCACAGACGAAATAGAGACCCTCAAACACTTCAAAGAGGACGTCAGCCAAGTAGAAGCACCGCAAGAGTGCGGTATAAAGTTCAAAAGCAGAGCAGATTTCCAACAGGGCGATGAACTGGAATTCTACCAGCTCAAGGAGATCAAGAGGGTGCTTTGATATCTGTCGCTGAGTCTTTTCCAGCGCACTTTTCGCAGACTCCATAGACAACGAGTTCCGTTCGCTTCACCTGTCCCAGAATTTGGAACGAGACTTCGTAACTTATGTCGTAGACGCTCCCACACACTTCGCAGACGAAGTGCCCGTGGTCAGAGGTGTCGATATCGTAAATGGCGCCAGTCTCAATGATGGGAATCTTTCTGACCTGTCCCATCTGTTCGAGCACACGAACGGTGTTGTATATCGTTGTGAAAGAGACGCTCCCGACCTTGCGCAACACATGTTCGTATATCTGCTGTGCGGTGGGATGAGTTCTGTGTGTCTGAAGAAACCTTATGATCTCAACCCTCTGCGGCGTGACCTTTAGACCTTTGGATCTGAGCATATCAGCAATTTGACTTGTTGTCATCCGTCAACCTCCTACAAAATTATAACACTTTCACCAACTTTTTGCATGTATAATCTAACCGGAGGTGCTCTGTGATTAGGTTGGCCCAGGCCGTTGAAAGTATCAGGCAAGAGGCGGCACCGCTCGTTGAAGAACGCTTCAGGCAGTTCAAAGAGCTCGGCGAGAATGGAACCAATGAAGAACTGTACAGCGAGCTGTGCTTCTGCATACTCACGGCGAACTGGAGCGCCAGAGGTGGCATGGAGGCGCAACAGTTGATCGGCGTCGATGGCTTCATGAAGATGAGTGAGGAAGAACTGACCGAGTCGTTGGTGCGTTTGCACCATCGTTACCCGAAGGCCCGTGCTTCGTACATAGTCAAAAACAGATGGGTTGTGTATCGTTTGAAAACTCTGCTCTCGTTACCTCCAACCGACGCGCGAGAATGGTTGGTGAAGAACGTGCTCGGCATCGGTTACAAGGAGGCAAGTCATTTTTTGAGGAACGTCGGTGTTGAGGATCTTGCGATACTGGACAGACACGTACTCTCTCTGATGAGAAACTATGGTTTAATCGATTCGATACCGCAATCACTCACGAAACAGAGATATCTGAGTCTGGAAGCCTTGCTGAAAGAAGAAGCTCGATACTTCGGAGAACCACCGGGAAAGTTCGATCTGTACCTTTGGTACTTCGTCAAGAAGACCGTTGAAAAATAGGAGGAAAGATCGATGGTGAGAGTCAGATTCGCACCGAGTCCCACAGGCTTTCTGCACGTTGGAGGGGCAAGAACGGCCCTGTTCAACCATCTGTTTGCAAGGCATTTCAACGGCACCTTCGTTCTGAGGATCGAGGACACGGACATAGCGCGCTCAGAACGAATCTTCGAGGAAAAATTGATGGACTCGCTTCGCTGGTTGAAAATTCAGTGGGACGAAGGACCAGACATTGGAGGACCTTTCGGTCCTTACAGACAGAGCGAAAGGCTCCACATATACAGAGAGTACGCCGAAAAACTGGTGAAAGAGAACAAAGCGTACAGGGTCTATGCGTACCCCGAAGAGATCGAACAGCTCAGGAAAGAGTTGCTGAGCAAAAACTTGCCACCACACTACACTCGCGAGATGTTCGATCGGTTTGCCACAAGAGAGAGGATCAGAGAATACGAAGAAAAAGGTTTGGAACCGGCCATCTATTTCTCGATGCCGAGGAAAACGATCGTTCACAACGATTTGATAAAGGGTCAAGTCGTGTTCACCGAAGGCTCCGTCGGAGATTTTGCTCTCCTAAGAAGCAATGGCATGCCAACGTACAATTTCGCATGCGTAGTCGATGATATGCTCATGAAGATCACACACGTGATAAGAGGGGACGATCATTTACCAAACACGGTCAAACAGCTCGCGATTTACGAGGCCTTCGGTGTTGAGCCTCCACAGATAGGTCACGTGTCGATGATCCTCGGCCCAGACGGTAAGAAGCTCAGCAAACGTCACGGTGCCACATCTGTAGAAGAGTTCAGGGCCAGAGGATATTTACCGGAAGCGGTGGTGAATTATCTGGCTCTGCTCGGCTGGTCGCCACCTGACGCTCAGGAGATCATGTCGATGGAGGAGATGATCGAGAAGTTCTCCATAGACCGTGTGAGCAAGAATCCTGCCATATTCGATCCCGGAAAGCTCAGATGGATGAACGGATACTACATAAGGAAGGCGGACGCCAGAAGGATCGTGGAATTACTCATCCCATACATAGAATTGAGGGGATGGTCCTGCACGAGCAAAGAATGGCTCGAGAACGTATTTTTGTGTGTCAGGGATCGCATGCACACACTCGAAGAATTCACGGACCTTGCGGACTTTTTCTTCGTCAGACCTGAGGTTACGTTACAGGCCGATGAAGCGATCCGAGGAGGCTTGCTTGAGTGTGCAACGAGGCTCGAACAGGCGGTTGAACTGACCAAAGAAGGATTGGTCAACGTGTTCCGTGAAGTGATTAAAGGTTTGAAACTGAATGCAAAAGAGTTTTATATGAGCTTGAGGAAAGCCTTGACGGGAAAGAGCGAGGGGCCTGAATTGATAGATATCGTGACGCTGCTTGGGCCAACCGAAACGGTGGCGAGGATCAAAAAGGCACTGGGGGTAGGATGATGTTTCTGAAAAACACACTTACGGGGCGGCTCGAGAAGTTCGAACCTCTCGAACCCAACGTCGTGCGAATGTACGTGTGTGGTCCGACGGTGTACGGACTCATACATGTGGGCAACGCGAGGCCCATGATCGTCTTCGATGCCCTCAGGAGGTATTTCGAGTACAGGAACTATCGCGTGATAATGGTTCAGAACTTCACGGACATCGATGACAAGATCATAAACCGTGCCAACGAATGGGGAGTCGACTTTGAGGAAGTTGCAGAGACCTTCATTCAAGAGTACTGGAGGGACGCGAGCGCGCTTGGCATCAGAGCGGCGAATTTCACTCCAAAGACGTCGGACTTCGTGCCTGAGATCATCGACGCCATAGAGCAGTTGATAAGAAAAGGACACGCGTACGTCGTGGATGGCGATGTGTACTTCGATGTGAAGAGCTTTCCAAAGTACGGAGAGCTTTCACACAGGAGTTTGGATGAGATGATCGCTGGTGCGAGGGTCGAAGTGAGTGAAAAGAAGAGATTCGCACTGGATTTCGCGTTGTGGAAGGCGGCCAAACCCAAGGAACCTGCCTGGAACAGTCCATGGGGAAAGGGAAGACCGGGTTGGCACATCGAGTGTACCATCATGTCCACGAAACTTCTCGGTTCCACACTCGATATCCACGCTGGAGGAGAGGATCTCATCTTTCCTCATCATGAAAACGAGAAAGCACAGAGTGAAGCATTGACAGGAAAACCATTCGTGAGATACTGGCTCCACAACGCTCTGGTGCGTATTTCAGGTGACAAGATGAGCAAATCCTTAGGCAACATATTCGTGCTCAGAGAAGCCTTGAAGAAGTTCGGCGCCGATGGCTTGAAGCTTTATTTTTTGTCCAAGCATTACAGGAGTCCCATCGATTTCTCCATAGAGTCGCTCGAGGCGAACGCGAAGGCGGCCAGGAGGGTTCTCGAAACTTTCAAGCGCTTCGAATCGAAATTCTCCTTAATCCCCGTACCAAAGAACGAGCCCTGGATGAACGAGCAAAGACAGAAATTCATCGAAGCGTTGGACAACGATTTCAACACGCCTGAAGCGATCGCACAGATCTTCGAACTCGTAGGATTTCTGAACAGATTCATGGACGAAAGCAACGAAGAAGGTGCGCTGAGGGCATACCACTTGCTCCGAAGAGAGTTTTGTCCGGTACTGGGACTGTTCGAAGCAGGAACACGGTCCGAAGAGACAGATGTCGATCCGCTGTTGCGTCTGATCCTTGACGTGCGAAAAGAGTTGAGGGAAAGAAAATTGTACGATCTCGCCGACTCGATCAGAAACAGGTTGAAGTCACTCGGAATCGAGGTGCGCGATACACGCGAAGGCTCCACGTATTCTTTCCACGGGGAGGTATGAGTGATGTGGGAACACGTGAAGCTCGTGGATCCAGAAGTGTACGAAGTGATCGTGAACGAACTGAAGAGACAGGAATACGGGCTCGAGCTGATCGCCTCGGAGAACTTCGTTTCTCCTGCGGTCATGGAGGCCATGGGCAGCGTTCTGACCAACAAGTACGCAGAAGGTTATCCAGGCAAACGTTACTACGGCGGTTGCGAATGGGTCGATAAGGCAGAGGAACTTGCCAGAGAAAGGGTCAAACAACTCTTCAAGGTGAAGTACGCCAACGTTCAGCCGCATTCCGGCTCGCAGGCGAACATGGCTGCATATCTGGCCGTCGCCGAACCGGGGGATGTGCTCATGGGCATGAGCCTCTCCCACGGTGGACACTTAACCCACGGGGCAAACGTCAATTTTTCAGGAAAACTTTTCAAAGTGGTCCAGTACGGCGTGGATCCAGAGACCGAGATAATAGACTACGACGCAGTGAGAAAGCTGGCTCTCGAACACAAACCCAAGATCATCGTGGCCGGAGGAAGTGCTTATTCACGGATAATAGACTTCAAAAAGTTCCGAGAGATCGCCGACGAGGTCGGCGCGTATCTGATCGTGGACATGGCGCACTTCGCAGGTTTGGTCGCCGCGGGCCTGTACCCGAATCCTGCGGACTACGCACACATAGTGACCTCGACAACACACAAGACGCTCAGAGGACCCAGAGGGGGCCTCATACTGACGAACGATCCAGAGCTGTACAAACAGATAAACAAGTGGGTCTTCCCCGGCACTCAGGGTGGTCCGCTCATGCATGTGATTGCGGCGAAGGCCGTGTGCTTCAAAGAAGCGCTGAGCCCGGGGTTCGTGGAGTATCAGAAGCAGATCGTGGCGAACGCGAAGGCGCTCGCTGAAGAATTGTCCAGAATGGGTCTGAGAATCGTGTCGGGTGGAACGGACACGCATCTGATGTTGGTCGACTTGACCCCACTGAACGTGACCGGAAAGGCGGCAGAAAAAGCGCTCGAAAAATGCGGAATTACTGTGAACAAGAACACGATTCCAAACGAGACGCGTTCTCCTTTTGTGGCCAGCGGCATACGTGTTGGCACACCGGCAGTCACGACAAGAGGTATGACCGAAGCGGAGATGAAGCAAATAGCACGACTCATATACAGAGTTCTGGCGAGCATCACGGACGAAGAAGGTACAATACCAGATCATGTGCAGAGCGAAGTTCAGATGGAGGTCAAACAGTTGTGTGAGAGATTTCCCCTGTATGTGAACAAGATAAACTTTTAAGCAACCTTCGAAAAGAGGCCCCATTCCTGGGGCCTCGCATTCTTATCCAGCTTTATCGCCGTGTTCAATTCTGTCTGCGAGATTTCTCTCACGAACGAGAGCTGAAGAGTTCCAGAACGTAATCCACCACCACGTCGAGACTGACCTCTACTTGTGTGAAGCTTTCGAGTAACTTGACGTGAGCGACCGAGCGCGAAAGCTCTTCATCGCCGAGGATAATGACCACCTTCGCTCCGATTTTGTTTGCATGCTTCAACTGCGCCGTGAGTTTTCTGTCGTTCACCTCGTTGATGACGGGTACTCCTTTCTTCCTCAACTCCTCAGCTATCTTGAAAGCCTCGATCGACGCTTTGAGCCCAAGGCTGGCAACGTACGCGAAACACCTTTCCCTACGTGGAACATTTGTTCCCTGACTCTTGAGTGTCAAGACGAGCCTTTCTATTCCACTGGCGAAACCGAGCGCCGGTATAGCCTGACCTCCGAGCTCTGAGAACAGACCGTCGTACCTGCCGCCCGCGAGGATCGTGTTCTGCGCTCCCAGTTCCCTGTGTCTTATCTCGAACACGGTTCTCGTGTAGTAATCCAACCCCCTCACGAGTGTGCCGTCTTCGACAAAATCGAAATGCAGTTCCGTGAGCTTCTGTTTCAGCTCCTCGTAATGCGATCGACACTCGTCGCAGAGGAACTCGAAAGACTTGGGGGCCTTTTCAGCGAGATGTGCGTCGATTTTACAGTCTAAGAGTCTGAGAACGTTCGTGTTCAAGCGCCTCTCGCAATCATCACACAGTAGATCCACGTGCGATTCGTAGTACTCCTTCAACTTCTGTTTGTAGATCGGCCTGCACTTTGGACAGCCTATGGAGTTGAGATGCACCATGTAATCACGAACACCTATCCTGTCGAGAAAGTGCTTGGCTATCAACAGTACCTCGACGTCCGCCGATGCGTGTGCGGAACCTATGAGTTCGACGCCAAACTGATGGAACTGTCTGAGGCGTCCTGCCTGAGGTCTTTCGTATCGGAACATGGGTCCTATGTAGAAGAACCTCTGAGGTAAACCTTCGTTGATCATGGAATTCTCTATGAACGCGCGCACCGTAGGTGCTGTACCCTCGGGTCTAAGCGTGATGCTCCGACCTCCTTTGTCCGTGAAGGTGTACATTTCTTTCTGCACAATGTCCGTCTCCTCACCCACACTCCTCACGAACAGCTCCGTGGGTTCTATGATCGGTGTTCTGATCTCTTCGTAACCGTAAAGATTCGCAACAGTGCGCGCGTTTTCTTCAATGAAGTACCAATAATTCACTTCATCGCCATAGATATCCTGCGTTCCCTTGATCCGTTCGTACTTCAAACCCTGCTCCCTCCTCCGTTCATCATAACACGACGACAATTCTACGAAGCATTTCAAAAACTTCGTTGTCTTCGAGGATACTTTTCAAACGCTCCAGGTTTTCGATTGGTCGAGATAGAATTATCCTGCTCGCCCTCTTTTCACCAATTCCCGGTAGATGGATCAGTTCCTCGTAACTTGCCTTGTTCAGATTCACAGGATATTTCAACGCGGTGAGGGACCGTGGTCCGTGATCGACGATGACTACATCGATGGGATTCTCGAACTTTCCAACTACTCCAACGAGAAACGGATAGGTTCCAAGCTGGCGGGCAAAAGTGATCTTGCCCTCGCGAAACTCTGGATAGACCTTCCTCAACACACTGCCAACGGGAACCACGCGCTTGAACATGGGTATATCTATCTCTCGCCGAATGATCTCTTTGTAGGTCCTGTAAAGCCTCTGATCTGGTCCCTTCAGTTTTCTGAGCTGTGCGTATCTCCAGAGTGGCGTACCCGGCTCCACGATGACCTGTCTGATGTTTATCCTTCTGACGAGCAAATCCCGTTCGAGGATCATCCTGAGCCACTTTAAGTTCTCTTCGTAAGTCTGTTTCGTCTCACCAATCAGGCCGTAAAGCAAATTCAAACCCGGAAGCAACTTCGGAACTCCATCCACTCTGACCTTTCCTATCTGGTTGACGATCTCTATCGCCCTCAAGACCTTTTCTGGTTCCACCGCGATGTTGTTCTTTCTCAGAACGTTCACGTCGAAGCTCTCCACACCGAAAGAGAGTACGTCTGCCGGTGTGTTCCACTTGACTATCGTTTCCAGTATCTTCACGCACTCTCTTTCGTGTTGAACGATGTACATCGGGTTCGCGTTGTCGTGATGGAGAACTTCCAATTCTGGACACGCGTTCCGCACACCTTCGTACAGTTCTTCAAAAACTTGTGGGATTGGCTTTCCATCGTTCTTGTCCGAGCAGTAGGCCAGAACGTTGGCAGAACGGCCGAACCTGAAAGCCCTGCAACCCTGCCTGTGCAGCTCTCTGACTTCCTCAACGACGTGGTCTACAGGCCTCGAAGTGAAATGGGGATAAAAGACCGGCTCTATGCAAAAAAAGCAGTGCGTGCGCCTTTCACAACCTCTGGATAGCTCAATCTCACAGATGATGTTTGGATAGCGAGGGTGCTGCTTGATAACGGAAGCGCCAAAGAGGCTCGCCTGTTTCACCAATTCCCAATCGTTTCGAGGCCTTTCAGCATTGAAGAGAAGATTGTAGAGTTCGACGGTCAAATCGGGCCCGAGGCGGACGTCCGCATTCAGAGTCCTTAGCTTCGCGAACGTTCCGCCCTGAACCGCTTGAAAGCGAGCGAAAGGACCGGCGAGGATGCGCAAACATGATGAAGAACAGCTCGCGAAGATCTTCTCCACTTCGTCAGGTCTGATTGGCTCGCCTCCGACGTATTTTCCAGGCACTGCGACTCCACCCACAACGAGGATCAAATCGTAATCCTTCAAGCTGCTGAGGTCAGGAAGCCTTCGCAGCTGATCTATCGTGAGATAGTCAACGAAGTAGTTTTTCATCATCAGCACGCCTGCAGCGTATCGAACGTAATGACTGACGTAGGGAGGAACGCCGAGCGCGGCTGGCTCATCGACGTATCCGTCAACTATCAACGCCCGCATCCTCTTTGTTTCATCTCTCCTTGGTGAGAAGGGACTTCACCTGTTCGAGGACAGATTGGTCCTGAGCTATGATGTACAGATAGTAATCCTTTCCTTTGATCCTGAGGAGTTGTTCGTTCTGTTCAATGTTCACCGTCACATCTTTCGATGAGCACACCATCTTTATCACCGATCCAGATTTGTGGTTTGCGATGATCATGACGACTTGTTCGCCACCGATCTGCAACCGCGAAACCGTGTACCAGTTGACAGTGCTCAGGATCAACTTTATTTCGTTTGGAAGGTTAACCGTCTCCTCTGCGGATTTGATTCCGTAACGTTGCGCGACCTCTTCGAAACTCTCCTTGAGGACTTCCACGTGCTCGTAAACCAGTTCTGTCGTGACGTTGTTGAAGACTCTGACAATTTTCTCTGGAAGACCCTCTTGGGTGATGAACGCGGTGAACAAACCTGAAGGAGAATCCACGGTGATCTTATACTTCTTGTCGACTTTCTCCAGCTTCGTGATGCCTTGCTCTCTCAGTTGTTTGATGAACAGATCCTCAAGGTCGAGTATCTCCAGAGGCGAGTTACGATAGTTGTTGGGTTGTCCCATGACGAAGAGGCCAGATCGCCTTGCCCAAACCAAGAAGACCGGGTCAAGAACGTGTACGATCTTGTCGTTTGGCCACCTGTAAACCATCTCGACTCGTGTCTTGTTCGTTGGGCCTTTCTCAACGACGATCCTTCTACCGAAGTAGGACGAGTTCAAATAGAGTTCAATGAACGATTGTGCGAGAACTAAGCTCGTTACCAAAACTATTGCTGCGAGGAACAAAGTTCTTCTCATCTACACGTACTCTCCTGGACCTTCAAAATCCGTCTCCCACCAGTTTGACCAGGCTCAGATAGTCAAAAACTTCCGATACAACCTTACTCTCTTGCACCATGGGTTCGACGTTCCGTCTTGGGACAAGGTTGAAAGTGATGTAAAACGCGGCTGCAACCACGGCGACACCCATTGCGACTTCCCAGAGGATTCTTCGAGGTTTCATGAATCTGTGGATGATCTTTTCTTCGAGCTTTGCACTCGGTCTGTAGTCGTACCTCATTCGAAAGACCTTCAAAGCTTCAGAGTAGAGTTTGATATCGTTCTTCGTTTTCTCGTCCAGGACTTCATCGTCAAACTCACCGTCGAGGAAACCGTTGAACCTGTCCTCGCTCATTCGCGAGCCTCCTCCAGCAATCTCTTCAACCTCTTTCTCGCATAATGCAAACTGCTCTTGACACTTCCGATAGGTTTAGACACGATTTTGCTTATCTCTTCGTAGCTCAAACCATCGACGTCGCGCAACTTTATCAACAGCCTGTCTTCGGGTGACAACTTTTCCAGCGCATCCATGATCCTCTCGTATTCCAGCTCTCCCGTGACGGTCTCCTCCGTATCGATCTCTGAAACAGGATGCTGACTCGGATGTTCCTCATCTTCGGTGAAATCCGTCAAAATTTCGCTCCTTCTTTTGTACTTCGCCAGATAATCCTTGCACACGTTCACAGCGATTCTGTATATCCACGTCGACAGCTTGGAATCCCCTTTGAATTTCCTTATACTCTTGAAGATTCTCAACATCACATCTTGTACCACGTCGTCGACATCGTCTGAGCCAAGGTACGACCTCGCTATGGAACCGATCTTGCCGGCATATTCTCTATAGAGAATTCTGAATGCTCTCTCATCCCCGTGTCTCAGTCCCTCGACGAGTTCTTCGTCACGCATCCTCTTCCTCCTATTTTGACCAGTGCGCTATGCACGAAGTTCACGACAAAGGATCCTGTCGCCCTCACAGAATGGCCGATCGATCATCTGAAGGACCATCTCTCCGACAGGGTTCTTCACACCCGCGAGACGATCGGCCACGTGAAGGTGCAAACACTTAACAGTTCTCAGGTTACGTATACCACCGGTGCCGAGTCGAGACAGGATCTGCCGCGCACCTTCGTTACGTACAACCTTGTCCCTGAGCTCTCGTACTTGTAGGTGTGCGTCGATGTACGCCCTTTCAAAGTCCGGATCTTCGTTGATGATCTTTTCAAACCTGCTGATCCATCCGAGTTGCTCGAGCCGGGATATCTCTCTACAGAGTTTTGGACAAACCAGCCAGAAGAGCGTTGGGAAAGGCTTTCCATCGATTTCACATTCGTTCTCTATGACCACGGGAAAATTGTGCTCGCACCTGAGCACGACTCTCCTCACGCCGAGAGGTTTTCTGCCGATCTGTCTTTCGATGATCAATACGTCTTCAAACAGAACGCCTTCCAATCTTCCAACTCAGCCTCCTCAACAATTTGAAGGCTTTTCTCTCTAACGGCCATCTTAACTTTTTCGTCATCCACACGAGGAATACCAGACACGATGATCCTGGAACCGGCTTTCGTAACCCTGTCAATCTGTTTCAACAAGGATATTACCAGATTCGTCGTCAGATTCGCAACGACCAGATCGAACGTGCCAGAAACGTTCTCCAAAAGGTCCGACAGTTTGATGTCTATTTGGACTCGGTTCCTGCGCGCAAATTCTTTGGCTATCTCCACAGCCACAGGATCGTTGTCAACCGCAACGACTTTTCTAACACCGAGTTTTTTGGCAATGATGGCAAGTACTCCTGTGCCGCATCCCACATCCAGCACACGATCTTTACTTTTCAAATGATTATACATCAGCCGTGCCGCCAGTTTCGTTGTGGGATGATCTCCTGTGCCGAACGCAGCGCTCGGTTTCATCTTGATCACTATCGCATTCTTTCTGAACCTGTGCGTCGGATCTATCCAGACATTCGGGACGATCTCGAAAGGCTTCAAGCGAAGGTACAAAAACCAGTCGCGCTCCTGAGTCAGCTTCTTATCGATCAGTTCGCACCCAAACTGGAGTCGAAGCCGCTCGAGCAGACCCTCATCGTTCGTGTAGACGCGAACGAAGTTTCCATTTTCAGTGGCCTCGAGCGCGAAGTTGAAAAAATTAAGACCCAGAAGGAATTCCTCGACTCCTTCTGGGTCGGGACAGGTCAGCAACCATTCGATCGTCTTTCTTCCACTCACAGGCTTTCCTCTAAGGTTCTCTTGACAAAGTTCGGCAAAACGAAACACGCCTTGTGCAACTCTTCGTTGTAGTACTTCAACTGCTGCGACATCGCTCTCGCAGCTTCAAACCTGTAGTCTTTGATCGGATCCAGTCCCTTCGAAGCAAGTATGTAAAGCCAAAAGCCTGATGGGTACGTCGTCATGAAACCAACGTAGGCCTTGACAACGGGAAAGATACTCTTTATCCTTCTGTAAGCTATCTTCGTCCAGTTGAAATCGTACAGCGCGTTCTCTGCCTCGGCACACATAACACCACCATCTTTCAGAGCGTCAAAGCACGCCCTGTAGAAATCCTGTGTGAACAAGTGTCCTCCTTCACCGGCCGTTGGGTCTGTCGAATCGATTATGATCACGTCGAATTGATTCTTGATTTTCTTGACATACTCGGCACCGTTTTCGAAGACGAGCTCTACCTTGTCGCTGTTGAAGGCCTCTCCCGTCTTGAGGTACTGTTTTGAAACTTCAACCACACGCCTGTCGATTTCACAGAGAACCACACTCTCAACCTCAGGATGTCTCAGTACCTCTCTGAGCGTTCCTCCGTCCCCTCCACCTATGATGAGCACATTCTTCGGGTTCGGGTGAGTGAACATGGGCACGTGTGCGAGCATCTCGTGGTACATGAACTCGTCTTTGTCTGTGGTCATAGTGATGCCATCTAAGGCGAACACCCTACCCAAAGTTGGGTTGTCGAAGATGTCTATCCTCTGGATCGGAGTTTGCTCAGAATGAACCATACGGGCGATCTTCATGAACAGTCCGACGTCACCGCCGGTGTAGTACTCGAAGTACCACAGGTGCTTACCCGCGAGCAACTTCTCATTCATGTTTCACTCCTCCTTTGACAGCCTTGTGCGAGGCTTCGAACGGTATGCCTATGGTTCTGTAATCTCCTCTGAGATGCTCGAACACCTGCGTTCTCTTCGCCTTGAAGACCTGCTTCAGGTATTCGAACGCCTTCCACGGGTCAGTGTCCTCACCACACGTGAACAGGTCGATCGCCGCATAACGATATTCGGGCCACGTGTGGATAGTGAGATGGGATTCGCTGATCACAACCACACCGCTCACTCCGTAGGGGAGGAACCGGTGGAACGAACTACCAACGATCGTCGCACCAGCGATTATCGCTGCGTTTTTCATTTTTTCCTCGACGAATTCCACATCGTCGATAGCCTGAGGATCGCAGTCGTAAAACTCCGCAATCAAGTGCCTACCCAAGCTTTTCTCCATTTTGAATCCCTCCCCTTCAGTCTATTTCGATCCAGAGGACCACAGCCTCCCTTTTCTTACTCGGGTTCTTGAGCATGTGTTTCTTGTCCGCTCTGTAGTAAAAACAATCTCCCTGCGAGAGCCTGTATCGGACATCGTCCAACCAGAGATCGACCTTGCCCTGAAGTACGTATCCAAACTCGTCTCCTTCGTGGTAACTCTCTTCCTCTGTTTGAGCTCCGGGTGCAAGCACAACGAGTGTAGGATCTATCTTCTTCGTCTCCACATCGCTCATCAACAGGAACGAAGACACACCATCTGGTTGATCGTAGAGCGGAATTCTATCTTCCTTCTTGAATACGATCTTTTCCTCTTCCTGATCCGAGAAAAACGCTTTCAAATCAGTTCCCAGCGCCCTGAGTATCTTTTCGAGCGTGTCGAGTGACAGAGACGTCTTGTTGCTCTCCAGCTGCGATATGAAACTTCTTGAAAGATCTGTTCGCATCGCAAGCTCCTCTTGTGTCAAACCCCTGGACATCCTCAATCTTCTGATCTTGTCGCCCACGTTCATAACAACACCCCAATTCCTTTGACCTGTCAACTTCTCTGTGCTGTTAAGTATTATAATCACACTTGGTCAACTTACGTAGTCATTATAAGACCGGGTAGCCCCAATGGGTATGAGAACCTCTTTAAGAAATCTTTACAAAATCTCCGCTGGTTCAGACTCGGCGCGCAGTACTTCGTTGACTGTTTTGAATATTTGACCGATTGTGACACTTATCATGAGCATCATTGTTTTGTTCACTCACTGAGCGGAGAAAACGACTCATAGTTACTTTTGCAGGGGTTGAAGGTGTATCATTGTATTTGGTATGAAACCAGATCTCACGGACCGGCTGAAAGAGTATCTCAAGAATCTGAATCTTCTGAAGACTGCGGACAACAGAGTACCGTGGGACGTTTATTTCATGCGTATCTCTCACATGATCAGTGAGCGATCCACATGCTTGCACAGAAAAGTCGGTGCGCTGATCGTTAGGGAAAACAGAATCTTAGCGACCGGTTACAATCAGCCACCTTCAGGATTCCCACACTGTGATTCCATCGGTTGTGTGAGAGATGCGTTGGCGATACCCTCTGGCAGGAACCAGGAAGTGTGTTTCGGTTTACACGCGGAGCAGAACGCACTCATGCAGGCAGCCAAGTTTGGTATATCAACGCAAGGTGCCACCATTTACGTGACGACCAAGCCCTGTTCCGTTTGCGCCCGGCTGATCATAAACGCGGGCATTACCAGAGTGGTGTACGAACACGATTATCCAGATCCACTCACGGATTACTTCTTCAACGCGTGCCGAATCACGGTCGACAGAATAACTGGAGGTGAAGAAGTTGAAGGTTGAAGCCCTCTTGGATTATCTGAGAAGTGAAAGGTGGCCAACGATATGGTGTCCTGGATGTGGCAACGGCATCGTTTTGAAAGCGTTCCTGCAAGCAGTCCACGAACTCGGCCTCAGCAAAGATAAGATGGCCGCTGTCTCCGGTATAGGTTGTTCCTCGCGCGCGACGGGCTACATCGATTTCAACACGTTGCACACTCTGCACGGAAGGGCAATCGCGTTTGCGACGGGCGTGAAGTTGGCGAGGCCCGATTTTCACGTCGTCGTTCTGGGCGGTGATGGAGACATTCTCGCCATAGGAGGCAATCACTTCATTCATGCGTGCAGGAGGAACATCGATTTGACGATCATCGTTTTCAACAACATGATATACGGTATGACCGGAGGACAGGTTTCGCCCACGACTCCGGTCGAAAAGGTTGCATCCACCGCTCCTTTCGGTAATACAGAACCACCATTCGACACGGTGAAGGTAGCCATCGCCGCGGGTGCAACTTATGTTGCAAGGGCAACGGTGTACCACTATCCGCTCTTGGTACAGTACATAAAGCGAGCGCTGAGCCACCGTGGTACGGCGGTTGTTGAGGCCGTGACGAACTGCCACACTTATTACGGCCGGTACAACAGGATAGGCGATGCGTCTCAGATGATCGAGTACTTCAAGAAGAACTCTGTCACGCTGGAGAGAGCCAAGAACGTGAGTGCAGAGGAGTTGAAGGACAAGATAATTATAGGAGAATTCCACGTGGAGGATAAACCGACCTTCCACGACAGGTATAAGAAGCTTGTGGAGACCATCTCGAGAAAGGAGTGAAACCATGGCGCTGTCGGAACCTATCGCAGTCAGAGTGGCAGGAAGTGGTGGACAGGGAAGTGTCTTGGCTGGAAGGATACTCGCGCAGGCTGCTGTCTTCGACGGCAAGTACGTCGTTCAGACTCAGCTGTACGGTGCGCAGGTGCGTGGAGGTATAAGCCACTGCGACGTGCTCATAGACGATAACTGGATCGATTTTCCGGAGGCAACACAGTTCGACGTGATGTACTTAATGCATCCTGATGTTGTCAGGACTTACTACAAGTTACTCAGGGTCAACGGCGTTCTGCTCCTCGATTACACCTACCTTCAGAACATGCCCCAGAAAATCTTTACGCTGACGAAGAAAGTGATAGCACTACCACTGGAAAGGATGGCCATAGATAAGTTCAAAACCCCCATCGTTTCGAACATGATAGGTCTGGGCGCGTTGGTCAAGGCAACGCGATTGGTGAGCATAGAATCGTTGCGCAAAGCTGTTGAAGAAACTGTCTCGGAAAGGTACGTAAAGATGAACATCGAGGCGATCGAATATGGATACGAATCTGTCACGAAAGAGTACAGGATCAGATCCGAGCAAAAGGTTAGAACGCTCGGTTTTGAGTGAAACTCTGTCTTCGTTCATTCACGCAGTAGAAGGGTTCAGCGAAGCGATCGGGAAAGAACGGAACTTGAAGTTACATTTCGCAATCGGTTCATTTGTGCTGCTGATCTCTTACGTTCTCGAGCTCACAGCGAACGAATTGCTCTGGCTCATTTTCGCAGTTTTCTCAGTGATCGGTATGGAATTGCTCAACACGCTCGTCGAATCCATCATGGACCTGTACGAGATCAAGCCGCACCCGACGGTGAAATTCGTGAAAGACGTGGCGGCGGGCATAGTTTTGTGGTATTCTCTTTTTGCGGTGGTCGTTGGCGTGATCGTTCTGGGTAGAGCCATGTTTGGTTGGAGCCAATCTGTAGGTAAACTAATCGCTCTGATTTTTGTTCTGCTCTTTCCAACAGTTTCTTTGATTTGGAGGGTCGTAAGTTCATGGCGCAAACGAAGATAAGGGTCGTCGTCGTGGATGATTCGGCGTTCATGAGGATGGTTTTGAAGGACATCATCGACTCACAACCGGACATGCAGGTGGTTGGAGTAGCGAAAGATGGGCTCGAAGCGTTGCAGCTGATCGAGGAGAAGAAACCTGACGTCGTCACGCTGGATGTCGAAATGCCCAGAATGAACGGAATCGAGGTGCTGAAGAGAATTGCGCAGAGATATCCCGTCAGAGTGATCATGGTCAGCAGTCTGACGGAAGAAGGTGCCGATATCACGATAACGGCTCTCACACTGGGTGCCGTCGATTTCCTCACGAAGCCTTCAGGTTCGATCTCTCTCACCTTCAGAGAGGTAGCAGACACGCTGGTCAGCAAAATCAGGAACGCGATGCTCGTTGATCCGAAGAGTGTTCTCACAAAGAAGATCGCCAGACCCACGGTAGCGAGAATCAAGATGCCTCTGCTGGGCAACAAAGCGGTGGTCATAGGTGCTTCGACTGGGGGACCAAGATCACTTGATGTGATCGTACCCGCGTTGCCTGAAGATTTTCCTGCACCTATCTTTCTGGTACAACACATGCCGCCGGTGTTCACGAAATCACTCGCCATGAGGTTGAACTCCATTTCCAAGGTGCGCGTGAAAGAAGCCGAAGATGGCGAGCCCGTGAACAAAGGAACTGTCTACGTGGCGCCCGGTGATTTCCACCTCGGTGTTCGAACGATGAATTCAACAGTTCAGCTTTATCTGGATAGATCAGATAAGATCAACAACGTAAGGCCCGCTGTGGATTTCACGCTGACGAAAGTCGCAGAAATCTACAAAAGCAACACCATTGCGGTCATACTGACTGGAATGGGAAGGGATGGCACCAAGGGTGCTTTCATGGTAAAGTACTATGGTGGGAAAGTCATCGCGGAGCACGAATCCACGTGTGTGGTTTATGGAATGCCAAAGGCTGTTGTGGAGGAAGGATACGCCGATTACATACTTCCTGCTGACAAGATAGCTGAAAAGTTGGTCGAGTTGGTTTGAAGAGGGGTCAGTTGGTATAATTATAAAAAGACAGAGGGGAGATGGGCGTGCGAAGGATTCTGTGTCTCTTGCTTATAGTGTTTCTCCTCACCGTTGTACTTGGGGGGTATTTGACGGTAACATATATCGTACAACAGGGTGATACGCTTTATGACATCGCGCGCAAGTTCAACGTTTCTCCCTCGACGATTCTGGATTGGAACGGCATAAACCCCTTGAGGCTTTCTCCCGGCCAGAGGCTGCTGATACCGCAACCCGAGGGATTGATCTACACTGTGAGGAAAGGCGATACCCTCTATTCCATAGCGAAGTCCTTCTTCACCACCGTTTCGGATATAAAGACAGCGAACGATCTGAGATCAGACAGCATCACCGTCGGTCAAAAGCTTTTCATCCCGATCAGTTGTATTGGAAAAGCTTTCAACGTCGAAAAAGGTTACATATGGCCGACTTACGGCGTGATATCCTCTCCATTCGGCTGGCGAAGACATCCCATAACCAAGCAGATGTCCTTCCACTCGGGTATAGACATTGCGGCACCTGAGGGTACGCCCGTCTTTGCCTCTGCACCCGGTACGGTGATCTTCGCTGGTGAAAAGTCAGGCTATGGGTTACTCGTGGAAGTGAAGGGTTCGAAAGAGATCTTCAGATACGCTCATCTATCCAAGATAACGGTGTACGTTGGACAGAGGGTCGACAGAGGCACATTGATCGGGCGTGTGGGCAGCACGGGTGTGAGTACGGGGCCACACCTTCACTTCGAAATCGAGGTTTTGGCAAAGGGAGAGGTCGTGAATCCCCTTGCCTATCTGCCTTCCTCGACGAAAGTTTATGTACTGAGAGAAAGCGCCGAAGAGGGTATGGGCGGTCAGTAAGATCAACGGTGTGAATTTAGCCAGCTTAGAAGATCCAGTTTAAATACTTCGGCGTTGTAGCTGTCTTCGAACAGCTCGTGGTAAGATCCTTGGTACACTTTGAGAACCCGGTCCTTCACCGTGAGGTTTTCGAAGAACTGCCTCGCCCCGGTTGGAAGCGTCACTCTATCCTCACTACCTACAGCAACGAAGGTTGGAACCTTTATCCTGTGAGCTTCTTTCAAAGCCATCTGACTGTGTTTGAAAAGGTCTGCTGCAAGTCTTGCAGAAATTCTCCTGTGGACCAATGGGTCCGCCACGTACTTTTGAACTGCCTCTGGATTGGTGGAAAGATCGTTCGGGTTTATCCCGTTGTCGAAGGTCAACGCCGGTGCCAAGATCGAAAAGATTGAAGCAACTGTTCTCAAAGCTATGTTGCTGTTAGGAAGATGCAGTGCGGGTGAGGTGACTATTAGACCCTTCACGTTGTTCCTCAATTCTACGTATCGGATCGCGATGAGCCCGCCCAGGCTGTGACCCATGAGGAAACAGCCAGGATGACGAGAGACCAGCTCGTCGATGATGTTGAAGATTTCCGAAAAACTCGCATGGCCACGCTTTCCCTCGCTCTCTCCGTGACCCGGCAAGTCAAAGAGGGTCACTCCGAACCGTGGAATGAGCAAATCGACAAGCCATTGATAACGTTTCGCATGCTCACCGAGACCGTGCACCAAAATCACGTGCCCTTCATTTCCTTGAAACTCTTTTATCCACACGTTCCTCTTCCCCCACCAGCTCGAAGTCTATCTCCCCAGCGATCTTGTCCGCACGCAGGACCCTGACTTTGAGTGTGTCACCTATTTTGAAGATTCTTCCCGTTCGTTCTCCCACGAGTATGTTTTTTCGCTCATCGTAAAAGTAGTAATCATCGAGCGTTGAGATATGAACAAGCCCAGAGATGAGCTTGTCTGGTATTTCAACAAACAAACCGAAGCGCGTGACGTTCGTCACGACTGCGTCAAAAATCTTGTCCATGTGCCTGCTTATGTACTCCACCTTTTTCATTGCCAAAAGGTCCCATTCAGCTTCGTCCGCGATCCTTTCTCGCTTGCTGCAGTGCTGGGCTATCTTCGGCAAGAGCTTCGAATAGATCTCGATCTGTTTTTCCGTGAACCTATTCCCCTGCCTGAGATAAAGTTTCAACAGACGGTGAACGACCAAATCGGGGTACCTCCTGATCGGCGAGGTGAAGTGTGTGTACGCATAAGAAGCAAGTCCAAAGTGTCCTATGTTCGTGAAGGAGTACATCGCACGCTTCATGGACCTGACCATCAACTTCTCGACGCTGGAGCGCAGTGGATGATCCCTGACCAACTCGAGCACCTTCTGCAGAATGCTCGGATGCATTGTCTTTGGAAATTTCACCTTCAGTCCGAGTGCCTCCACGTACTCCTTCAGCTGGAGAATGGTCTCCGGATCCGGCTCTTCGTGAACCCTGTAGACAAAAGGAAGCCCGGCATTGTGAAAGATCTCGGCAACCGTCTCGTTCGCCCTTATCATGAACTCTTCAATCAATATTTCAGCAGGTCCGCGCTTCCTCGGCACGATGTCCACAACCTGCCCTTTATCATCCATCACTACCTCAACTTCTCCACCCTCTATGTCCGTTATGGCACCCCGTTTCTGGCGAGCCTGCCTCAAGATCAAGGAAAGTTCGTGCATCATTTTCAATGAATCGGTAATCTGTTTTCCAAGAGCGCGCTCAATCGTTTGGTCACCCTCGAGCAACCTGTTCACAATGGTGTAAGTCAGTCTCTTTTTGCTCCTTATGACACTCGGTGCGACATCGAAATCGAGCACTCGTCCTTCTTCGTCTATGATCATCTCGACGGTGAAGGTGAGCCTATCCTTGTCTTCCATCAGGCTGCACAGATTGTTGGACAGTTTGAAGGGCAACATCGGAACAACCGTGTCGAGCAGATACACGCTTGTTCCCCTACGATACGCTTCTTTGTCAAGAGCCGTATTTTCCTTCACGTAATGGGAAACATCGGCGATATGGACCCCAAGCAGGTATTTCCCCTTGGGGAGTTTCTTTATCGACACGGCATCGTCAAAATCTTTGGCATCCTCACCGTCTATCGTGAAGACGATCTCGTCTCTGAGATCCATCCTGCCATCGATGTCTTCTTGTCTCACATCGTCGGGGAGTTGTTCCAGCTCGGCGAGCACTTCGTCGGGGAATCGGTCCGTAAGATCGTACTTCGCCATCACGGCAGGTACGTCGGTCTTCGGATCGTCCACGTTACCGAGAACGGTCTCAATACAAGCCTCCGGATCTTTGCCCTTCCTTGGCCACTTCGTGATCCTCGCGATGACACGCTGATGGGGTTTTGCGCCGTTTATGCATTCAATGGGAACGTAAAAGTCATAGATTATTTTTGGATCATCTGGGATAACAAAACCACGAGTTCTTCTCACTTCGAAGACGCCCACGATCTTTTCCTTACCACGTTTCAAAACGCGCGTGACCTTCCCCATGGGCAGGTTCCGCCATTTACCCACGATCTCTATCAAAACTTTGTCACCATGCATGGCGCTGGATGTGAATTCAACCGGTACCGCGATCTCTTGCCCCTGATCGGTGGTGACGAAGGCGATGGTGCCCCTTCTGGAAAATTCGATGGTGCCAGCCACCAGGTTGCTCGACTCTGCCGAATGATAATACCCTTTTCCGTCCCTGATCAATTGCCCTTCCTCGAGCAGTTGCCTGATCGCATCCCTCACCATACGTTTTTCATCTTTTGCTTTCACCTTGAGTGCCTTGTAGATGGCCTTCAACGTGTACTTGCTGTCTGCTTCGAAGAGCGACAGGATTTCTCTCTTCAGATCATCTATAGACCGTGACACAAGCTTTACCCCTTTCTTTCGAGATGTACATAGCTTTGTCAGCGAGGCTGACGAGCTCGTCGGGTTCGAACACATCATCTTCCGGATAACCCGCCACACCGAAACTCATGGTGATTCTGAAATCGAACGGGTTCATCGCTATCATACCGTGCAGTATCTTTTGACAGACCAAAGCCGCACTCTCTTTGTCAGTGTTGGGCAGTATCAAAATGAATTCTTCTCCTCCATAGCGACCCACTATGTCGGTCGTACGCGTGTAAGTTCTCATCACAGATGAGATGAATTTCAGAACCTCATCTCCGATCTTGTGACCGTAAGTGTCGTTCACCTTCTTGAAATCGTCTATGTCGGCCATGACCACCGAGAAGCTACCGCTGTACCTCTTGGCTCTCTCGAACTCCTCACGCAGTCTTTGAAGAAAGTACCATCTGGTGTAAAGGCCCGTTAGAGGATCGGTTATGCTACGTCTGTAAGAGAGTGCGTTCTTCAGAATGTGCGTTGAGATATCCTGCAAGTTCAAAACGATCCTCATCAGGTTCTCACCCTGAATCCTGTTGACGTACAGCGACTTGTTCGCCAGATACAGGCTCAATCTGTAATTGTGATCAAGTTGTATTGTGTGATAGACCTCGAACGGTTCATAAGACGCAGCCGGGTTCTTTGGAATATCCTTCACGTTGAATTGCGAAAGCTCAACAATCCTTCCAGAACCATCGGTCAAAATCAACGCCGCCGAGTTCACAGGTAGAACGTTCATCATTCTGGAGAGCAAAAAATCCAAGATGGACTTCAAATCGTCTTGAATATCCGCGACCTTGAGCGTGTCAAACGCGTATTGCGTGACGGCATAGCTGTCCACAAAACTTCTCACCAAAGATCTCAGATCGCCAAGCTTCACTTTGATATCTTCTTCTTTCACAGAACCCATCTCGAGCGTTCGCATGAGTCTACTCATTTCTGATTCCACGCCGAGTCTGTTTTCGAGCCAATCGGCTGCGGCATCGAAGCTGTGAGTCCTGTAAATTGTGGTCGCTCTCTCTGCGTAGTTCAGAGCGAGCAAATCTTCCCCCAACGTTTTATAGGCCAGAGCCAGAGATTCGAGCACTTGAGCGAGTGAAAGAAATGCACCAGACTTTATCGCTTCCTTCTCAAGCCTCTCGGCAAAGCTGAAGAAAGAGTCTCTGTCGAGAACTGCGATCTTCGCTCCAAACACTTGGTAAGCTTCTTCCATCCAATAGAGATGATCTTTGCTCAAAAACTTTTTCCACGATCTTAACAATTCTTCATCATTCTCAGCAAGTAAAAGATCCCTGAATTCAACGAACAATGGATTGTTCAAAGCGGGATTGTCTATGTTCTCCTTCAAAATTTTTCTTGCTTCATCGATGTTTCCACAGATCGCATGTGCTGCAACCATCGCCCTTAGCCCTCGTTCTTCTATGCCGAGTGACTTCTCTATGGACCTTTCTTTTTCGAGATCCTCCAAAGCTTCTTCCAATTGTTTGTTGTACGTGTGGTACTGCGCTTCCACGAAGTACGTGTAAGCCTCGGTCACACCGTTCGCAACCATCCTTGCAAACTCCCTGAGTTGGTACATCGCACTGAACATCTTCTCGATTTCGCCTCTGTACAGGTTGGTCCACATCATGTTACTAAGCGCGGTCATCAAAAGATCCTGAGAACCTATCTTGTTGGCGATTTCAACAACCTGTGAAAAGAGTCTCTGCGCTTCAGGCGTGGCCGTCAAACGCGTTCCAAGCAATAGTAGCGTGTCCGCCAGAACATCGTAGAAAGGTCCTTCTTCGGCGAGAGATCTGGCGGTATTGAGCAAATCCAGACTGCGCATCGATTCGATGCCCCTGGCACGAGCGAGAACGTTCAGGGTGGAAGCTTTCAATTTTTTGTGCAGTGGTAGATCCAGCAAGTTAGAAACAAGCAATGAAAGCTTTTTGATGAGTTCTTGATCGACTCTCTCGCCCGAGCGGAGAATTCTTCGAGCTCTGTAAATGAGTCTGGACAGTTCAGAGTAAGAAGCTCTGCCTGAAAAATCGATCTCTTTTTCGAGTTCAGAAGCTTCTCTTACTTCACCCGCTATGACGAGTGCAGCGTATCTGAAGAAAGCGAATTTTTCCTTCTTTTCAAGTTCTTTCGCGAAGAGCTTCAGACTGTTCGACTGTCCCTTGATGCCCAACGCTTTGAACTTCAAACTCACCAAAGCGTAACTTTCTCTATCTCGCATCAACTGCTGAGCCTGAGCAAGGTAATCGAGCGCCGCCGAGATGTCCCCGTACGAAGAGATCTCCCTTCGAGCCGCCAGAAGGTACATGGCTGCCGCAGAAATGGTCTTGCCCAACATTCTGAGATGCCAAGCCCTTTTCTCCCGGTCAGAGACCTTCGCGGCCAGGAAACTGTGCGCTTGGTTCCGAATCGATGGTGAGACACTGTCGTAGAACGAACGCCAGATCTCTGGCAAAGTGAACCTGAAACGTTCGTTCTCGTAGTAGATCAAACCATCTTTCATCAACGTTCGTAGCGAGTCGTTCAACTCCTCTCTCTTCAAATCGAGCGCCTCACAGAGTATCTGGACTTCCTCGGGAGAGAACTTCTCTCCACACAGGCTCAACAAAGCCTCGTTCAAAGACATGTATTTCTCCAGGGACAATTCCAACACACCACTCATGTCGCTCTCGAGGAATGTTTTGTCTACTTGAAGATTCCCTTCTGAAAAGCTCAATTTATTCTCCTTAGCCAAGATCTTGAGCACCTCTGCGATCTTTCCAGCCAGACCCTGTGTGACCGTGTACAACCAGCGAAGGAACTCACCGGGTATCCTATCTTCACCGATGGCAAGTGATTGGCTGATCAACCTTTTGGTCTCTTCGAAACTCAGCGGGCCCACTCCTGTCTTCAGATCAACAGGCAGGCCAACATCCTCGGTGATCGAAGCCAGAAGCAGCACATGCCCATGAGGATAAACGTACTCGTTCAGTTGTCTCAAGAGAGTTTTCATGCTCGCCGTCAACTCGTGCGTGTCATCTGCCACAAGGACCAGCGTTCGCATTCTGTTCAGAAGTTTGGCGACGGTGAGTATCACCTCGTCCGATGACAATAGCTGCGATGAGAGGAATTTGGAAACGTTGTTCTTCGTCACATCGTCCAAACTCAAATAGGTTTCGTCATCCAGCAGCTGAACCAAGTCCGTGACGAGTGCATCCACGTTGGTCAACCAAACTGTTGGGATATTTGAATGTCTGAACTGATCGACGAGCGAACTTAAGAGCGTGGTTTTCCCACTCCTCTGTGGTCCATAGACCAAGATCGTGTTGAGTTTCGGCGCAAGGTTTTTGACAAAACTCAGGATTTCTTCCTCCTCACGCCGGGCAAGGATGACTGGCCTGATCCTGACGCGACCAAAGCTGCCCACCGAGGAGCTCGAAATGACGAAGTGCAATCTTCTTCTGGTAGGATCTTCCTGAACAAATTGACTGACGAGCTCTCTGATCGTCTCATCTTGAGAGAAAGAAAGGATCATCTTGCCGAACACGTAGGCCGTTGAAGCAACCGAAGCAACACCATGACTGGCAAACTCCGGTGCAACGAATATACCTTCTTTCTCAGGAATTTCTTTGTGGTTGCGCCAGCACGGTGCGATCATGGAATAATCACCGTCTCGCTTCAGAAAATCCTCAAAACCAATCACGGGAATGACGATTCCGTGATGGACGAGCTCCCTCAGCAAAGCAAGCAAGAACATGGCAAATTCTTGCGCATCCTTCATTTCCTTCATCTCGATGGGCTCTCCACCGTAGTAGGTGAACTGTACCTGAGGCAGTTCAGAACGAAAGTCAGATTCCTCGATCGGTGCGATCGCGGGATGTTTCATTCTTGAAAGCTTTGTGAGAAAATCTATGAGCTCTTCTCGCCCTTCTTCCACGGCCTCTCTCTTTACAACCTTGAGCCTCTTGTACACGTTGTTCGCCACGATCAAAAACTCATCGCCACTGTAAGTTTGCCGTAAAAATTTAACCAACCTCATGCCTTCCTCCCACCATGGCTTCGCGCGTCAGGCTCAAAACCTCGTCGATGACCTTCTCGAGCTCGACGTTCTTGTAAGAACAACCCGCCGCACGCGCATGCCCCCCTCCACCAAGAGCCGAAGCGATCTTGCTCACGTTCAACCACTGCTTCGATCTGAAACTCACGTGGACTTCACCCTTGGGAAACTCCGTGAACAATATCGCGACCTCTATATCCTTCATAGATCTCAGTTCCGAGACGAACCCGCTGCTGTCGTCCTCGTTGCAACCGAGTGAAAGGTAATCTTCATAACTCAACCAAGAGTACACCAATTCACCCTCGATTTTCATGTGTTCGATCATCTTCGCAAGAAGTTTGAACTGCTGGGGCGTTTTGTTCTCCAGGATCACTGATGCAACAAAGTATGGTTTTGCACCCAATTCTACGAGTTCTGCGGCGATCTTGAGCACGTTCGCATCCGTGTTGGAGTACTTGAAGAAGCCTGTGTCCGTGGCGATGCCAAGATAGTTGGTCGTTGCGAGCTCTGGATCGTACACTACACCCATGGCTTTGTTCATATTATAAACTATCTGGGCTGTCGAAGCACTCGTGACGTCGACGAAGTTCAAGTCTCCAAACATCGAATTTGTTTCGTGATGGTCTATGACAATCGTTTTCGAGTTCTTCAGCAAGTGTTGAAACCTTCCCACCCTGTCGGGTGAAGAACAGTCAACAACCACTATCAAATCTGGATGAAAGTCCTGCAACTGTTCGAAAGACTCTATAGAATCCACTGCGAAGAAGAGCTTGTAATACCACGGAATCTGATCGTCAATGGCGGCTCTGACTTTCTTGCCAAGCCTTCGCAACCCCTCGGCGAGAGAAGCCACACTGCTGATGTCATCGCCATCCGGCATCACGTGTCCCAAAACGAGAATGTTATCTTCCGATATGAGCTGTGAGATTACGGACAAGAACTTCGTCATCCTCCCTGCACCCACTTCGACAGATAATCCTTCACCTGTTTTTCATCGTGCACCCTCTTGGTGGAAAAGTCCACTGTGACGTAGTTGTCAGAACCAAGGTACAGCGTTGGTTGAACGTTGAGAACCTGTGTGAAAGCGTTTGGATCGTAATGAACACCTACGATGAGACCTATGAAAAAGGTGTGATCTCCAGTACGCCTGAAATCTACCAGCTTGCACTCGTACGCCGCATAGCAATCGCTCAGTATCGGCACCTTCACCTTGTTGCCACTGGTGAGGTTTATCTCGAAAACGTTGAGTTTATCGATGTCCCTTCCCGAGGTCTTTCCAACGAAGGATGCGAGTCTGCTTTGATCGTACCTTATGAAGTTCACAGTGAACTCCTTTGAAGACAGAATCAGATCGTGCGTCAGTCGTTTGGGTGAAATCGAAACACCGTACAGAGGCGGATCGTGTGACAGTTGCGTGTGCCAGGCAGCAGCCATCGCGTTGATCCTCTCTTCGTACATACTGCATATCAGTGCAACGTTGGCAGGATAGTGTAAGTTGTACTTCTGCAAAGTTTCCACAAAGACCATTTCGATCACCTCCCAACGGCCATCAGAGAAACACGATCTATGACATCGGCGAGGACCCGAGCAGACAGGTCGAAACCTCGTTCGGTGAGTTTGAGAAAGCCATCCTCGATCTCCAAAAACTCACCCAAAAGGTCGTGAAAGAGCTCGTAGGGATCGAACATCCACCAAATCTCTCTCAACTTCTCGATGTTCACGCCCTCGCTCAGCCTCAAACCCATGAATATGGTTTCTTTCAACTCTTGCAGATCGTCGTTCCTTGAAAAATAGTCGAATACGAAATCGTCTTCCTTCAACTTCGAGATGTACTCTCCGAGCCGTGGACTGTTCACGTACCTGATCCTGCCCAGATGCCCACCTGCGGCCACGCCGAGACCGATGTAATCCTCGTTTCTCCAGTACTTCAAGTTGTGTCTGCAGAAACTGTTGTTGAGAGCAAAATTCGAAATCTCGTAACGATCATAACCCATCTCTTTCACCGCTTCGACGAAACGTTCGTAGCGATTCTCAACTACCTCGCTGATCGCGGTTTCAAACTCGCTTTCGTGCGTTTCCAGAAGGTAGATCGATACGTGATCCGGCCTCAACGTTTCCACCACGTGCACGTCGTTCTCTATCGTGCGATCGCTCTCATTCGGAAGACCCACGATGAAATCCACGTTGACCTTGGCAAAGTTCTTTGCCGTTTCGAACGTTCTGAAGAAATCACCGACCGAATGTCTTCTCCTGACGCATTTCAGTACCTCATCGTCCGCTGCTTGAAGACCTATGCTCACCCTGTTCACGTCCAGAAATCTGAGCCTTTCGACGAACTCACAATTCGGATTCACCTCGATCGTGAACTCGAAATCATCCGCGATGAGAAACATATCCCGAATGCGCTCGAGAGTTTTCTCGAGTAACTCGAACGGAACGTCGCTCGGACTTCCCCCTCCAACGTATATCGTCTCCACGTGAATTCTGGGTAGAAACTTCGACCAAAGTTCGATCTCCTTCCATAATGCTTCAAAGTACTCTTTAACCTGAGAAAAATCCGTGAATGAAACGAAGTCGCAGTACGTGCACCTGCGCTTGCAAAAAGGAACGTGGAGGTACAAACCTATGTTTTCAGAAACTAACGTTGAAGACAAACTTTCCATCAATGAAACAAGTGTCGAGTTTGAAATTCTCTCCAATCCATTCACTCCTGATTCCAACCGATGCACTGTCTTGGCTGAGTGCAAGAATGAAGTCTACCATTATTGAAAGGTTCCAGATCGGAACTCTGAACTTCATCGCCAAGGCTCCCGAAAATCCATCTTTCCATCCCACGCCCATGAAGAACCCTTCGTCCCCAGTTTGCCCCCTCGAGTAAGGATAGAAGCCTGCGAACAGTGCCTTGTCGAGTGCATAGAAACCGATCTCTCGGTTCTGCATCTTCACATACAACCTGCTCATGCCCATGGTGACGGGACCAAAGATGTCGAAGGAAGAGAAGTTGATCGTGTAATTACCAAGAAAGAATTTTTGTTCAGCACCCATCACAGCGTAAGAACTCTCAGGAGCGATAGAAAAGAGCATCCGGTAGCGTGACGGCATCAAACCGAAGCTCTCGACGTCGAAGGTCGCAAGAACGGACCAACTCTTCCCGACGGTGAAGCCAACTCTCATCTTTGCGTCAGCCTCTTTGATCCTGAGGAAACCCACTCTTCGCAGGATCGTTTTCTCGTTTTCGTAAATCGCTCCGAGTTGAAGGTCGTTCTCCGAAGTTTTGATGAGAAAATTCCCAACATCGATGAAGTGCTCCAAGCCATCGACATAGAGCATCTCCACACCGAATACGGTAACCCAACCCAGAAGAATCAACAGCACCAAGAGATACCGCTTCACCTCTCGAGCAACCTCCTCAGTACCTCGTTCACGATTTTTGGATTCGCCGTGCCCCTGGTCTGTTTCATCACCTGACCGACGAAGAAAGAAATAACGTTCGTTTTTCCGGACCTATACTGGTCCACAACATGTGGATTTTGTTCGAGAATCTTTTTTGCAATCTCAGTGATGGTGTGCTCGTCGCTCAGTTGTTTCAACCCCTTTTCTTCGACGATCCGGCCTGGCATTTTACCCGTTCTGAACATCTCTGGAAAGATCTCCTTGGCCGTCTTTATAGAAATTTCACCACGGTCGACCAGCCTTATGAGTTCCGCAATGTGTTCAGGTTTGATTTTCAGTTCCTCGCTCTCGAACTCCTTCATTTCTCTCAGCATCTCCGTCATGATCCAGTTACTCGTTTCCTTGGGTTTTTTGGTCAGTTCAACGCACACCTCAAAGAAGTTCGCAATCCATTCGTCCGCCGTGAGTACGGATGCGTCGTATTCTGGAAGCCCGTAATCTTGAACAAACCTCTGCTTTTTCTGATCCGGGAGCTCTGGCAGACTGAACCTCAGTCTTTCGATCCGCTCTCTGCTGACAACGACCGGTGGTATGTCGGGCTCCGGAAAGTAACGATAATCGCTTTCTTCCTCCTTGCCCCTCATCGAAACGGTCGTTTTCGTAGAAAGATCCCAACCGCGCGTTTCTTTCTCGACGTTTTCTCCTCTCACGAGCGCTTCTTTGATCCTCTGTTCCTCGTATTCCAACGCCTTTTCGATGAACTTGAAGGAGTTCATGTTCTTGACCTCGACCCTGTTGCTTGAAACCTTCTTCTCGACATCAACGACAGAAATGTTCGCATCGCACCTCAGGGCACCTTTTTCCATGTCACCACTGCTTATCTTCAAATACCTCAGTATGGAGCGCAGCTTTTCGGTGAAGATGCGTGCCTCTCTTGGTGACGACAGGTCTGGTTCCGTCACTATCTCAACCAGCGGAACACCACACCTGTTCATGTCCACCAGAGAGTACTTGGCTTGCGTTATCGAATCACCCTCGTGCATGAGCTTGCCCGCATCTTCCTCCAGATGTAATCTTCTTATCCTCACGCGCTTCGTCGTTCCATCAACATCTATGTCGAGATAACCTTCAACTGCGAGTGGATAAAAATACTGACTTATTTGATAACCCTTCGGCAAATCCGGATAAAAATAGTTCTTCCTGTCGAATCTCGAATATTCGTTCACCTTGCAGTTCAGTGCCAGTGCGAGCTTAATGGCGTAGTCCACCATCTCTGCGTTCACCACTGGCAGGGCTCCAGGCTGACCCGTGCACACGGGACAGATCGCCGTGTTGGCCGGCATTTCGAAAACGTCCGCAGGACAGCTACAAAAAGCTTTGGTCTTGGTCGAAAGCTGTACGTGTATTTCCAAACCTATCACGGTCTTGAACCTCATGTTCTCACCACCGGTAAGGGAATACGACCGTTTTCGTTGTACGGAGAGAATTTCTCGATCGATCTACCGATCCTCAGCACCTTTGGATCTTCAAACCTCTTTCCCACCACCTGAATGCCTACGGGAAGGCCCTGGGCAAAGCCGAAGGGCACACTCAAAGCTGGCACGCCAGCCAGGTTGGCGAAGGTTGTGAACACGTCCATGAGATAATATGCGAGAGGATCCGTTATTGAACCGATCTTGAAGGCTGGTATGGGAGACGTGGGGGTGAGGATTGCATCGAATCGATCGAACACTGCGTTCAGGTCGTTGGCAAGCAACCTTCGCACCTTCTGTGCCTTGTTGAAGTAGGCTTCGTAGTAAGTCGCGCTCAGAGTGAACGTGCCCAGCATGATCCTTCTTCTGACCTCTTCCCCAAAACCGGTCGTTCTCGTGACCGAATAGGTCTCCTTCAAACCGGCTTTCTCAATGCGCAAACCGTACTTGACGCCATCGTACCTTGCGAGGTTCGAGCTTGCCTCCGCAGGAGCGATCACGTAGTACGTCGCAACCGCGTACTTCAGCGTGGGGATTTTCACCTTCTCGACCTTTCCTCCAAGTTTCTCGACGAGTTTGATGCACTCTTCGAACCTTTCTGCGACTTCTTTGTCCAGACCTTCGTACTCATAAACTTCTACAGGAACGGCGAAACGAAAACCTTCGATTCCCTGCTCTATGTGCGACAAGAAATCCATTTTCACATCGACTGTTGTGGAATCGAACTCATCTTTGCCATGAATGATCTGCATGAGGATGGCGGCGTCCCTAACGCTCTTGGTCATCGGTCCTATCTGGTCCAACGAGGAAGCGAACGCCACAAGTCCATATCGAGAGACCAAACCGTACGTGGGTTTGAAACCCACGATGCCACAGAACGCCGCTGGCTGTCTCACGGAGCCACCCGTGTCGCTGCCGAGCGCCGCCACCACCTCACCACTCGCAACCGCTGCAGCAGATCCACCGCTGCTGCCGCCCGGAACGCGCGAAAGATCCCAAGGATTACGCGTGACGAAAAATGCAGAACGTTCCGTGCTCGAACCCATCGCGAACTCATCGAGGTTCGTCTTCCCAACGATTGCAAAACCGGCCTTTTTCAGCTTTCTCACGACCGTAGCATCGTACGGAGGTACATAGTTTTCGAGGATCTTCGATGCACAGGTCGTTCTGATGTTCTTCGTGACGATGTTGTCCTTTATGGCTATCGGAATGGCTTTGAATGGACCTTCATTGACTTCGATCTGTTCTTCGTTGAGTACTGTGATGAAGCTCTTGAGGACCCCATCGACCCTTCCTATTTCGCTCAGAGACTCTTTCACCAGATTTCGCCTTTCGACCTCGAGACAGTCCTCTATGGTCAGCTTTTGAAACATGTCGAACCTCCCTCACCAGTAATATCGTCTTCTTCGCAACCGTCGCACGTAGCCATAGATCATACCCACGACGAAGCCCCCGATGTGCGCCCAATACGCCACACCAGAACCTGTTGGGCTGTCCAGCAAACCGCTGAGCACTTGGAAGATGAACCAAACGAACAAGTACGTGAACGCAGGTATGGCAACCAAAAAAGGCATAAAGAAATATAGAGGCACGAGCGAAACGATACGCGAATATGGAAAGAGTACGAAATAAGCCCCCATGACGGCGGATATCGCACCGGAAGCTCCAACCATCGGAACCTGTGATCCCAGATTCAGTGAAAAGTGTACCAGACTCGCGAGCACACCGCCAGACAGATAAAAGATCAAAAACCTAACGTGACCAAGCTCGTCTTCCACGTTATCTCCAAACAATCCCAGAAACCACATGTTTCCAATCAAATGGGACCATCCACCGTGCAGGAACATGTGACTCAAGAAAGTCAACCACTTGTTCGAATACAAGCTCAAACCCGTGCGGAGCTGCCACACCGTGGCCCACCTCGTCGACGTGAATCGCGCCGGTACGAGTCCAAAATTGTACAGGAACTCAATCAGTTCGACACGGCTAAGCATGACTTGGTAGATGAAGACCACAACATTGATCGTGATCAGCCCATAGACCACGTACGGTTTTCTCCTGCTCGGTATGGTGTCGTACAGAGGTATCAAACCACCACTTCCCCGTTTGTCTTCTTAATAACAAATTTTATCACAAAACTTCTTCGATAATTCCGCTACCAAGCACGAGCTCACCATCGTAAAACACCGCTGCTTGACCAGGTGTGATTGCGAAAATGGGTTGCTGTGTTTCAACATGCGCTTCGCTTCCGTTGTGTCTCACGAAACATGGCACTTCTGATGTGTTCTTTCTTACTTTTACACTTGCTGTGAACTCTTCGGGAAGGTACTCCAATAAGTTGAGACGGCTCACCGAGAAGCTTTTTCGGTAAACATCCTCCTCTTTTCCAACGATTATTGCGTTCCTTCCCGGATCGATTCGCACCACGTACGTTCTCGACCCCAGTGAGATTCCAAGTTTCCTCTGACCCACAGTGTAACGAATTAAACCTTTGTGCCTGCCCAATTCTCTGCCATGAACATCGTAGATCGGACCTTCACTGAATTCCACGTTGTGTTCTTTGAAGAAACGTTCCTGATCGCCGTCCGGGATGAAACACAGATCTTGAGATTCCTGTTTCGAATGAACGTGAATCCGTGCCTTGACTGCGATTTCTCTCACTTGAGACTTGGTTTTGTCACCATTTGGGAAGATGATCTTGGCGAGTCTGCGTCTCTCGATTGAGGCCAAAAAGTAGGACTGATCCTTCTCTCTGTCCAGCGCTCTGTAAAGCTTACCTTCGACGATTCTCGCATAATGCCCGCTGGCGATCATGTCCGCACCATCGTTCAGGATGAGATCCATCACGAAACCGAACTTGATCAATCTGTTGCACAGATAGCATGGATTGGGCGTTCTTCCGTTTTTGTATTCCTCCAGATAGTACTGGATCACGGTTCGACGAAAGACGTCCTCCACGTGGATCACTTTTAGTGGCACAGAAAAGTGTTTCGCTATCAGCTGAGCATCGAACGTGTCGGCGGGAGAGCAACACACTTTGTGTTTTATCTGTCTGGTGAGGTAGAATTCGTCCGGCATGGTTTTCATGTGATAGGCGATCACCTCGTGACCTGCTTCGAGCAAACTGTACAGTGCCACCGCGCTGTCGACTCCACCACTCAGTAGAACTCCGACTCTCAATGCTCGACTCCTCCCATTTTCATTGTACCTCAAATCGTGTTCTTGCTCGAATGACGCAACATGTGGTAGAATTCTCATAGCGTTGACTTAAGATTTGTTTCATTAACCAGTAGTTATGGAGGTGCGACTATGGCCAGAGTTGTTACCTTCGGAGAGATCATGATGAGGCTCGCAACACCGAATTTCTTGAGGTTTGTCCAGACGAGGAGTTTCGATGTCACCTATGCTGGGGCGGAAGCGAACGTGGCCGTCTCACTCGCAAACTTCGGTCTGGAAGCATCATTTGTGACGAAACTTCCCAAGAACGAGTTCGGTATCGCAGTTCTGCGCTATCTCAGACAGTACAATGTGGATACGTCTCACATAATCTTTGGAGAGGGAAGGCTGGGTGTCTATTTCCTTGAAACCGGCTATTCTCAAAGGCCTTCGAAAGTGATCTATGACAGGGCAAATTCCGCGTTCGCCCTTTCCAGCCCCGAGGAGTACGACTGGGATCGGATCCTGAACAACGCAAACTGGTTCCACTTCACCGGAATAACGCCGGCACTCGGGGACAACTTGGTGCAAGCGTGTCTCGATGCTCTGAAGAAGGCCAAAGAGAAAGGCATAATTGTGTCGTGCGATCTCAACTACAGAGCCAAACTGTGGAGCCAGGAAAAGGCGAGAGAGGTGATGTCACAGCTCGTTAAGTACGTCGACGTTCTCTTCGCGAACGAGGAGGACGCGGAGAAAGTCTTCGGTATAAAGGCGGACGAGAGCAACGTCGTGGAGGGTAAACTCAGTTTGAAAGGATACGAGCAGGTGTGTCGCAGGCTTAAGGAAAGGTTCGGTTTCAAAAAGGTGGCGATAAGCCTGCGAGAAAGCATCGTTGCCAATCTAAACGGTTGGTCTGGTGTTTTGCTCGACGGAGACGATTTCTACAGTGCCAAGCAGTACACAGTTCACATAGTCGATAGAGTTGGCGCGGGAGATTCCTTCTCTGCAGGCATCATATACGGTCTTCTGAACGGTATGAAACCTGAAGAAACTCTGGAGTTTGCCGTTGCTGCTTCATGTTTGAAACACACGATCGTCGGAGACTTCAACGAGGTCACCGTCGACGAGGTGAAGAGCCTGATGAAAGGTTCTGGAAGTGGAAGGGTTGTGAGGTGAAATTCATGTCCATCTACTCGGTTGAGAGATCTTTGAAAGTCCTTGAGTACATCGCTTCGAAAAGGAACGGTGTCAGGGTTCGCGACGTTGCGGAATTTTTGAACGTAACAGCACCAGCGGCGTTCAAGCACCTTGAAACACTTGTCAGGTGTGGCTACGCGTTCAAAGATCCGTACACCCACAGATACTTCGCCTCCTACAAGCTGGCCGAGCTCGGGAGCATAGTCCTCAGGAACATAGAAGTGCGCGAGATAGCCCATCCACTCTTGATCGAATTGATGGAGAAGACCAACATGACGGTCCATTTCGCCCTCAAAGATGGTTTCGAAGGTGTTTACGTCGACAAGGTCGAGAGTGCAAGAACGATTCCAACAGTTTCGAGGATAGGAATGAAGATGAGACTGTACTCAACGGGTTTCGGCAAAGCCATCCTCGCTTTCCTGAGCGAGGAAGAGCTCGAACAGTATCTGAAGAACGTACCACTCAGCAGATGCACGCCAAACACCATCACAAACCCTGAAAAACTCAAGCAAGAATTACTCTTGGTGAGAGAAAGAGGCTACGCCATCGACAACGAGGAGAATGAATACGGGGTCAAGTGCGTTGGAGCACCGGTGTTCGATTACACCAACAAAGTCATTGGTGCCATCAGCGTCACAGGCGCGGCTGGTCTGCTGAACGAAGAGACCATACCAAAAATCGCTCGCGAGGTCATGAACACAGCGAGAGAAATCTCGAAAAAGCTGGGGGCCGTCATCGTTTCGTGATACCGTATTTCTTGATCTTGTAACAGAGCGTTTTGTAGTTCAAGCCAAGCGCTGAGGCCACTTTCTTGCGATTCCAGTTGTACTTCTCCAAAAAGAGTCTTATGGCTCTCTTTTCAACGCTCGTGACAACCTTCTTCACGTACTCTGGCAATCTCAGGTCTTGCTCGGCCCGACTCGGGATCGAATTCACGAAGTAACTGACCACGTCCAAGCCTGCCGCATACATGTGTACCACTTTGACAAGCTCCTCCGTGTTCCCAGGCCAATCGTATTTCAGAAACAGGTCCATGATCTCTTCACTCGGGAACTTCAATGGTAGGTATCTGTGCTTCTGGTGTATCGAAGAAAGAACCCAGTCGACCATGTAGGGAATATCGTTCTTACGCTCTCTCAAGGGGGGAATGCGAAGGTTGTGAAAACCTTCCACGGGAAGATCGCTGAAAACGATCTTTTTCGTCTTACCGTTCAGATTGACCTCGAAGATGCCCTCTTCGTGCTGCACGTACTTGCCCGCGGAGAAGTATTCAAGATACGCAAGCAGGTGCACTCCTCTTTCAGCCACGAAAGCGATCGCCTTTTCACAACCGTTGCGAAGTTTTTGAAGTTCCCTCAAGATCTCATGCGCGGTTAAACCCTGTAGTTCAGCAAAGTTGTACAGCACCTCGTGCTTCCTCTTGAGTTCATCCAGTTCGAGCCTGCTCTCGAGATACCTGATGGCCATCGTCACACCGTCCATCGAACTGACGAAGATCGTGGTGGGATTGTCGAATTTCTTCGGTCCCATCACCACGTCCCAGAACTCTTCGAGTAGCTTTTTGTCGTAGTCATCTTCATCATAGAAATCAACGAAGAGCCTCTCTTTGCTCGAGGAAAGTTCAACACTGCCGAGCACGTTCGAAGGCAGCAGGACCTTTATCATACCTATCCCTCGCTCGCGCTACACGCCATGGCGATCGAGAGCAACTTGCTCTCTGCGGTGTCCGCCCTCGAAACGAGCACGATGGGTGCCTTTGCGCCGATCACCATCCCCGCGATCCTGCCGTTTGCAAGATAGATCGCAGATTTTCCAAGGAAGTTGCCCGAATGAATGTCGGGCACGATCAAGAGGTCCGCACAGCCTGCAACCGGACTCCTCACTCCTTTCACTTCCGCAGCTCTCGGGCTCAAAGCGTTGTCCAGGCCCAGCGGCCCGTCGACGATGCAGTTTTTAATCTCACCGCGCTGGTTCATTTTCGCAATTATTGCAGCTTCAACTGTCTCGGGCATGGCAGGGTTCACCGTCTCGACGGCACAGATGAGAGCCACTTTAGGCAATTCGTAACCCAGTTTGTGCAGAACTTCCACCGCATTGTTGATGAGCTTCACCTTCTCCTCGAGTGAAGGTCTTATAACAATACCTCCATCCGACACGAACACGATCCTGTCCAGTGCGGGCACCTCGATTGCAGCGAGGTGTGTCAGAAGTCCTGCACCTCTCAGTCCCCATTCTTTGTTGAGCACGGCCTTCAAAAGGGTTGATGTCTTCACAAGGCCCTTGACCAGAACATCCGCACGTTTAGAAGAAACGAGCTTCACACCCTTCTCGCTCGCATCGCTTTCGTCAGTACTGTCGACAAGTTCCGCATCGGTTAAATTTTCGTAGCTTCTCAATTTCTCCAACTTTCCCACGAGGAAGATGCGATCCACCAGTCCTTCCCTTTTCGCCATCAAAGCCGCCTTGACGGCTTCTTCGTCCTCGGCTCCCACGACGACGAGATTTTTCTTCCTTCCCCTCTTCGCCATTTCGATCAGTTCACCGAGAGACCTCATATTTCACGACCTCCAATCGCGGGCTGCCATCGCCACATAAACTATCGCCATGATCGTGTTGAAAACCACAGGATAATCGTTGTGGACGAACCTCACGGTACGGCCGTCGATCCTCTCAACGCCAGGGATCAGCTCGGCCATGTCCGCGTACACCGTGTCTTTCATTTCGATCTTCAGCTCCACAGGAGCGTCGAATCCGTACAACACCAGTTCGTTCCTCGGGATCTTCACAGCTTCGGCAGCCGCTCTTTTCATCTCCTCGAACAAACGCTTCTTCGGTTTCATGATGGCTGCGTAACGTCCAAGCCCCATCTTGGTATCTACAAAAAGCCACGTGCCATGAAATTCTTTGTCCAGCTCCTCTTTGAGCGCACCGTCACCCACGACGAGACAGATGGGAACGTTGTGGTGCGCGGCAAACCCAGCATTTATGAGCGCCTCGTTCATCCTCTTTCCGTTGATCCAGACGTTGTGTATCAAAGAACTCGAATACGTGTGGTCCATGATTGCGTTTTTGGTCCCGATTCCAGCATGATAACCCAGAAAGATGACTCTATCGAATGTCGAATCGAGACCGCTCATCATGTAATCTTTCCTGATTGGACCGTGCACAAGACTGACGTTATCGAACTCTTCACATATCTTGTAAGGTATAGCCGTACCAGAGCCATGAGCATCACAGATCAACACCTGATCAATTCCAACTCCCGAAGAGAACAACCCCTCGAGCAACGCTCTCAAATGTTCTTGCAAAGCTTCCGAAGCTTCCTTCTTACTGGTGTCGACCTCTCCCCACGTGGCGATACCCGCCAGACCTTCCATGTCGACTGAAACATATATCTTCATATGATCCCTCCTCATCGTTTACCTTTTCGAATCATACCACGAAGAACACTCGAAGATGGTATGATCTTTTTGGTGATCGAATGGTATTCGTCGATCCGAGTGGAACGATACCGATCTCGCTCACTGGAAAATTCTGTCATATGAACTGTGCGCACTGTGGTGGGCACTATCTCAGTCACATGAAGACTTTGCGGGAGATGGACCAACTTGCAAAAGAAGGACGCAGGAGCTTCCTGATAAGTGGAGGACTCGAGGAAGATTTTCTCGTGCCTTTCAGAAAACATTTGCATCAGTTGAGGTATCTAAAAGAAACGTACGAACTTTCCTACAACTTCCACGTGGGTTTTCCGCAGTCGCCCGTTATAGAACTGGAAGGCTTGGCCGACGTTGTGAGCTTTGACTTTTTCGCGGATCCAAAGGTCATGGAAGCCGTCTATGGGTTCAGCGTTGAACCGACGAAACTTCTGGATGCCATCGCACGAACGAGGGTCGTCGCCGTGCCACACATAACAGTTGGAATTCTGGAAGGCCACATCTCACACGAGTACGAAGCGCTGAAAATGCTTTCGGAACGGTTCAACGTTGTGGTCCTGAACGTCTTCGTACCGACTCCCGGAACGAAGTTTTCCCAAGCCCTTCCACCTGATCTCTTGCAGGTGAAAGAACTTTTCAGTTACGCCGCCGAGAACTTCGAGCATGTAATACTCGGCTGCATGCAACCTCGCGGTGAGTACAGACGCTCATTGCAGCAATCTGTGAAAGATTTTGTGAGCGTCATTGTGAAACCAGTGTTCAAGGTCGATTTCGATTTCAAAGGTTGCTGCGCCCTTTGGTTGGCGAAATCCAAAGTGGAGGTGGTGAAGCATGTACGATAAAGAACAACTCAAGAAGATCGCTGAGGTGTTCGAACATTGGCAACAGCAGACAGAAAACGACATGAAGAAGTTTCCAGAGAGGAAACAAAGGTTCCTTTCGAGTTCGGGATACGAGTTCAAGAGATGTTACACGCCACTCGATGTGGCGGAGCTGGATTATTTGAAAGACCTCGGCATGCCGGGAGACTATCCGTACACGCGAGGCGTTCAGAGAACGATGTACCGTGGAAGGCTCTGGACGATGAGGCAGTACGCAGGCTTTGGAACCGCGGAAGAAACGAACAAACGCTTCAAATACCTTTTGCAACAGGGTCAAACGGGCTTGTCGGTGGCCTTCGATCTGCCCACACAAATCGGTTACGATTCAGACCATCCTCTCGCAGAGGGCGAGGTCGGACGTGTGGGCGTCGCGGTGGACTCCTTGAGGGACATAGAGATACTCTTTGACGGTATTCCACTTAAGGACGTCAGCACCTCCATGACCATAAATTCCACTGCGGTGATCCTCCTGAGCATGTACGCTGTGACAGCACAGAAGCAGGGGGCGAAGATTGAAGAACTCAGAGGCACGATACAGAACGATATCCTGAAGGAGTACATAGCGAGAGGCACATACATCTTCCCTCCTGAACCATCAATGAAGATCGTCACAGATATTTTTGAATTCTGCGCTCAGCACATGCCCAAATGGAACACGATAAGCATCAGCGGCTATCACATAAGAGAGGCCGGCGCCAGCGCAGTCCAGGAACTTGCTTTCACGTTCGGTGACGCGATCGCTTACGTCGAAGCGGCCATCAAGGCCGGACTGGATCCGAACGTGTTCGGAAGACAGTTGTCATTCTTCTTTGCTGCACACAACAACTTTCTGGAAGAGATCGCCAAGTTCAGAGCCGCAAGACGCATCTGGGCGAAGATCATGAAGGAACGTTTCAACGTTACCAACCAGGACGCTATGAGACTCAGATTCCACACGCAGACGGGTGGTTCCACACTCACAGCACAACAACCACTGAACAACATCGTTCGCGTGGCGATCCAGGCACTGGCGGCCGTACTCGGTGGTACTCAGTCTCTGCACACAAATTCCTTCGACGAAGCACTCGGTCTTCCGACAGAACAATCCGTACAGGTCGCACTCAGGACACAGCAGATAATCGCCTACGAATCTGGTGTTGCGGACATCGTCGATCCACTGGCAGGTTCCTTCGCTGTGGAGGCTCTGACGAACGAGATCGAAGAGAAAGTCTGGGAATATCTGGAGAAGATCGACGCTTTGGGTGGCATGGTCCGTGCGATAGAACTTGGATACGTTCAGAAGGAGATCCACAAGAGTGCATACGAGCAACAGCTGGCGATTGAAAAAGGCGAGCAGATCGTCGTGGGAGTGAACGCGTTCCAGACCAAAGAAGAAAAGCCGGTTGAGAACATCCTCAAGGTTGACCCCGCACTTGAAGAGAAACAGAAAGAGTCCCTCAAACAATTGAGAGAACAAAGAGACAACAGGGCCGTCGCGAGCGCGTTGAAAGAATTGAAACAAGCTGCGCAGGAAGGTAAAAACATCGTTCCTTACGTTTTCGAAGCAGTCAAATGCTACGCGACCCTCGGCGAGATCAGCGATGTTCTGAGAGAAGTTTACGGAGAGTACACCGAGAGCACATCGATCTGAGGGGGTGAACCAGATGAAGAAGTACAGGATCTTGATTGCAAAACCTGGTTTGGACGGACACGATCGCGGTGCAAAGGTCGTCGCACACGCCCTGAGGGATGCGGGTTTCGAAGTGATATACACCGGTCTGAGACAGACTCCCGAGCAGATAGTGAAAACTGCGATCCAAGAGGACGTCGATTTGATAGGGCTCTCGATCCTGTCTGGCGCACATTTGCAGTTGTCGAAGAAAGTGATCGAGCTGATGAAAAAAGAGGGCATAGGGAACATTCCAGTCTTCGTGGGAGGCATAATCCCACCCGACGATGTACCCAAGTTGCTCGAGATAGGTGTTGTACGTGTGTTTGGACCAGGAACACCGCTTTCGAAGATCGTTCAGGAGGTCAGAGAGGTTCTGGAAGGGGTGGCGAGCACGAGTGGATCATAAGCAGATCGCCAAGCTCATAACGTTGATAGAAAATGAACCTGACAGATCGAGGGATATTCTGAAAAAGCTGCCGAAGAGGATCTGTCCTGTGATCGGCTTCACGGGAAGTCCTGGCGTTGGCAAGAGCACGCTGATCGACCAGGTGATCGCGAGGCTCAGATCCATCGGGAAAACGGTCGCGGTCGTTGCGGTGGACCCGTCCAGTCCGTTCAGTCAGGGTGCCTTCCTCGGCGACAGGGTCAGGATGAAGAAACACTTTCTCGACGAAGGCGTTTTCATAAGGAGCATGGCGTCGCGTGGTGCGCTCGGTGGTTTGAACGAGAGTATCTACGACGTCGTGGAATTGCTCGAATCTGTCGGTTTCGACTACGTTCTGATCGAGACGGTGGGCGTTGGTCAGGCCGAAATCGAGGTTCGGTATGTGGCTGATGTCGTAGTACTGGTGTTGTCACCAGGCTTCGGAGACGAAATGCAGCTTTTGAAGGCCGGCGTCATGGAGATCGCGGATATATACGTGGTGAACAAATCGGACCTTGAGGGGAACGACTCACTGTACGATCAGCTCGTTGGTTTTCTCACCTTTGCTGGAAGAGATGCCTCGAGCGTCGTGAAGACCACGGCACTGAACGGAAACGGAGTAGAAGAACTCGTCGACAAAGTAATAACCTTGTGGAAGAGTCTTGCCGAAACCGAGAGGTTGAAGCAAATGAGAAAAGAAAGGCTGAAGCACCACACGGAAACGCTTGCGAGAAGAACGTTGCAGAGATATCTTTCAACCGTGGATTCACAAGATCCTTACGAAAGTGTCGAGCTGGCGTTGAAATCTATGTGTGAACGTCTGAAATATGGTCAGGGGGGAGGGACTTGAACCCTCGACCTCCGGACCCCGATTCCGGCGTTCTGGCCAACTGAACTACCCCCTGAGCCAATACAAATGATACCACAGAGGTTGAGCTTTGACAACTGTTGAAGAGTAACTGAACACTTGCACGAAAGAGAAGATGGTGGTAAAATAAAAGCTGCGGGGCGTGGCGCAGATTGGCTAGCGCGCTTGCATGGGGCGCAAGAGGTCGCTGGTTCAAGTCCAGTCGCCCCGACCAGGCGGCGAGAGCCGCCTTTTCTTTTCAAAGCAATCTCACCCGCCAACGCTCTTGATAGTTGTGACCCGAGGCTCACGCCTTTTTCAAGTTTGCTGGCTGAAACGCTCTTGAGCTTGATGAATCAATCGCCATGCTTCTTCGCGCCCTTGCCATCCGAGAATCTCGGTAGATTTTTCTTCTAAGGTTTTGTACACTGTGAAAAAGTGCTCGATCTCGAGGAGAAGGTGCCGAGGCAAATGCGTTAGGTCTTCAACATCATTAAAACGAGGATCCACGGTGGGCACCGCCAGAATCTTTTCGTCACGTCCCCTTTCATCTTGCATTATCAGCACTCCAACGGGTCGAACCTGCACAATACATCCAGGGAATGTCGGCTCATATGTCACAATGAGGACATCCAGCGCATCTCCATCTTCCGCAAGAGTGTTCAAAATGAACCCGTAATCAGCAGGATAATGCAAGGGCGAATAAAGCACACGGTCCAGTCGGATCCGACCGAGTGTTTTGTCGAACTCGTACTTGTTGCGACTACCTTTAGGGATCTCCACCAAAGCTTCCACCTGATTCACAATTATCACCCCACTTCATTAGCGCTCAGCTTTCATCATACCTCACGTAGATATTGTGAGTCATAAGTTCCCCGGTAAGGTTTTTTGCAAATCATTCGGACCAACATTCAAATCCAAGAGACGGCGTTGAACCCCAAACAACCCTCTTGACCATTTCTGCGAGATAGTGTAATATAGCCTTGGTTGAGCCCCCATCGTCTAGCGGCCTAGGACACTGGCCTTTCAAGCCAGAAGCAGGGGTTCGAATCCCCTTGGGGGCGCCAGAGTGTTCTACTTTTTTGAACGAATCTCAAAGGAAGAACCGCTCCTCTCTGGAGCGGTTTTTCACGCCCGTTTCTTTGACTGAACACACAACAAAAAAGAGGTGGGTTCGTGACCCACCTACTGATCGGGAAATTCATTTGAAGCTTGGCTCCGGCGGCAGGACTCGAACCTGCAACCTAGTGGTTAACAGCCACCCGCTCTGCCGGTTGAGCTACGCCGGAGCGCCAGTTCAGTTATCGACAATTATTCTATCAAAAGCTTTTTCCATTTCAAGTGTAGAGTTATTTACTCTTAGATTAACGCTGAGAAGAAGCAGGTGATGCCGATGTGGAAGGACTTGCCGAAGGGAATCAAGCTTTATCTTCTCTTCTATTCTGTGAGCGGGTTTTCCTTCTCCGCGCTCATCGCGGCTCCGACGCTCGGTAAGGTTTTGAACATCTCCATTCAAGAGCTCGGTTGGCTTTTCAGTTTTTCCTACATCTTTCAGGCCATTCTCACTTACGTCTTAGGCAGAAAGTTCGAAAGTATAAGCGTGAACTATGGTTACGCGCTCGCCAGGATGTTCTTCGCTCTGGGAAGTATCCTTTTCGTCCTGGCACGTAACGTCTATGGGTTCGTGGCAGCACAACTTTTGCTGGGTGTCACCGACGTCCTATATCCCTGCCAGGTGATGTACGAAAGGGCGCTCTTTCAGCCGCAGAAACGTGAACAGATTTACTCTTTGCAGTTTCTCATCACTGAGTTCACGAAGGCCATCGTTTACTTCTTCCTGGTGTTCATTCTGTCGAAGTACATGAAAGATCTCAGATTTCTCTCGACAATATTCTTCCTGACCTTCCTGACGAACATCTTTTACGCTTTCGCCTTCTTGAAAATCCTGCCACGTGTTCAGAGCGGTTCGAGTCTTCACGAACACCACGTGCTGGCCACGAGCGTGAATGGGCCCTTCATTTCGATAATGCTGCATCAGTATCTGGCGTACATGGCCTTCAGTTTTTCAAGCTTTCTCATCATTTCGTACTATCTCATGGACCGTTTCAATCTGGACAGTTCCTCGCCCTTTCTGTTCGAAATGATCTTCTCTGCCTCGGTGGTCACATCGTATCTTTGGAAAAGAAAGACCAGGAACAACACAGTAACGAATTTAGTCATCGGCTCTGTGCTAATTATAGTTACCTTCGCCCTCTGGTTCGTACCCAACGTCTACGTTTTTTTCGCTTCCCACACGCTCATGGGACTTGGATTCATCCTGTGGTTTCCCGCCAAGGAAACGGTGAAGATAAGTCTATCACCGAAAGAACTGGGTAGGTGGGAAGGTTTCTTCCAGGGATTGAACATCCTCAGTAGAACCTTCGTTCCCGTTGTGTCAACACAGATCGCAGGAAGGCTCGGACACAGATGGGTGTTCCTGACCTCGGCTTTCATCTTCAGTGCGAGCCTGCTGAGTTCAATTCCAGCAGTGAGATGGTTCTACAAAATCGGAAACGTCAGGACATGAAAAGCTCTTCCGCGTTGCTCGCGAGAACAGCTGCAACATCCTCAAGATTCATGTCCAGGATCCTCGCGATCTCTTCGATTACGAACCTGACGTAGATTGGTTCGTTCCTCTTGCCCCTCACCGGTTGGGGGGCTAAGTAAGGACAATCCGTCTCGCTCAGAACGTTTTCGATTCCGATAGTTGCAACGACTCTTCTCAACGTGTGATTCTTCGGGTACGTGATGGGACCACCTATACCGATGTACATGCCGAGTTCAACGAACTTCATTGCCCACTCTTCATCCGCAGAGAAGGCGTGTACAACACCACCTCTCATTGGCAGTCCCACGCGGCTTATGATCTCGTAAGCATCCTCGTAAGCATCCCTAACGTGAACTATCACGGGTAGATCGACATCTTTCGCAAACTTCAGCTGTTCCTCGAAAACTTTTCGTTGTTGCTCTTTGGAAGACAGCATCCTGTAGTAATCCAAACCACATTCGCCAATTGCGACAACCTTTTTGTATTCGATCAGCTCTTCAAAAGCTTGCAAGAAGTTCTCTGGGACATTCGAAGCTTCGTGGGGATGAACACCAACTGAACAGTAGATTTTATCGTGTTTCTCACTCAGAGAAAGTGCTTTTTTGGAATCCTCGATGTCTATGCCCACGTTGATGACGAAAGAGAAGTTGTGTGAATCGAGTTTCTGAAGCACCTGATCCAAGTCCTTCTCGAACTGGTGAAAATGCAGATGTGCATGTGTGTCTGTCAGCTTCATTGTTCTTATACCCCCTTTTGCAATTAGAATTCTATCAGGGAAGGAAAAAAGATGGTGTGGATCAGAAAGCCGTGGGTCGCGCTCACTCTCATGTCGCTTCTTGGGATTATTTCAGCATTACAGCTTCCAAGACTAAATGTGAAGGCTTATTTCAAGGCGCAGGTTTTCAAAGAATCACGTTACGTGATTGCAGAGAGGGAGATATCGAAAACTTTCTACCTCAGAGACGTTGCGATCGTCGCTGTTCCTTACAGGACAAGAGACGAGGTAAACGATGTGGCTCGAGAGCTTCGAGATCTCTCTGGTGTTTCCATGGTGATCAATCCTTTTGAATTTCCCCTCACGATGGTCAACAACACGTCCCTCGCTCAGCGGCTCAGGCTCGTTGGACAATACGAAGGGCGCGACTATGCTCTGCTTGTGACGTTCATCTCTAAAAGTCCCGAAGACACTTCGAGAAGCATCTACCGGATGATGAAGGCGAGGGATGGTCTGGTCTTCGGAATTTCGTACATCGGTGCGATGGCGATAGATTACGTTCGAATGATTCTCATCTACCTCACTCCAGTTGCGCTCACGATCATGTTCGTGATCTTTCACCTCACACTCAAGAGTTTCTGGACCGCGTTGCTCGCGTTTCTTCCCAGCATTCTGGCCACCATCTACCTGCTCGCTCTGTACGCGGCGATAGGCAAACCGATCAGTATGGAGAATGTTCTAATGCCGTTCATAACGTTGATAATGGGAAGTTCTGCGGCGCTCCACTACGTGAACAGGTACCTGACTCTGAAAGATCCAAGCAGATACGAAAGATCTTACAAGGCGTTCAAGGAGACTTTTTCCGCATTGTTCATGACCGTTCTGACCACAGTGGTTGGATTTTTGAGCCTTGGTCTCACAAGTTCCCCAGTGATGAGGGAGATCGGCCTGAGCGGCGCAGCTGGTATGACCGCAGCGGGGGTGGCAACCTTCGTGTTTTTGCCACCGATAGTCACACTCATCGAAGACAGAAGAACGCCTGACATGATCGAAAGAAGGAGCTTGACGAAGAGAAGAACCAAGTTGCTGGTTTTCCTTTCACTGTTCACGTTCTTCTGTTTTTTCATCGGCAGAGTACAGGCGGATTTTCACTCTCTGCTGTTCTTCAGGTCCAACTCCAAGGTCATGAAGGGGGCTCGCGTGGTGGAAGCCATCGCAGGCATAAAGGTGCCCGTTTTTCTGAAAGTCGATATGAACGAGGACGTTCAGAGTCAGGAAGGTCTCGAGGCCCTGAAAAAGGTGCGGGATCGTTTGAAAGATCATTGCGAAAGAATCTTCTCAATTTTGGATTTGTACGAGTTATTTCCACAGCCTCTGCGGAATCTCATTTCGATGCTGTTACCCGAAGGGATCCTGTTCGATCGCAAGAGCAATTCTGTTCTCGTGATTGCCTTCCCAAAACGAGTAGACAGCAGCACCTACAGGCAGATCGAAGAAACCGTCTCTTCACTTGCTTGTGGTCCGATCAGGTCCATCGAGCTCTCTGGCGAAGATTTCAAGTACATGGAGATGAACAGGTTCGTGATCCAGAACTTGCGAACGAGTCTGATGTTTGCCTTGCTTGTTATAGCGCTCATGATGGGGCTCACGCTGAAAAATTTCAAACTCGGTCTTTTGAGCTGTCTGCCCATCGCAGCGACGTTGCTGAGCCTGTATGGGGCGATGGGACTGTTGAAAGTACCATTGAACGCCATAAGCGCTTGCATCATGAACATCGTACTCGGTGCAGGGATAGATTATGCAATACACTTCTGTTGCGCGTACCTGAAACATGGTTCTCTCGAACGAGCCTATCTATTCACCCGAAGGCCTATCATTGCCAACGCTCTCGGTGTCGCTCTGGGCTTCTCCGTGTTGTTCTTTTCTCCCATGAAGGTCCACGCGCACATCGCAGCGCTGATATTCATCGGGATGGTCCTGGCCTCGAGCTACACCTTGCTCTGGCTGACCTCAATCCTGCCGAACAGGGCTCACAACGCGCGTGATGCGAGAGACTTGTCTTCGTCCACTAACCTCTGGTAGAGTTCGATTCTCTTTTTGAAGTCCGCCTCACTCATCTTTCCCCTGCTTGTGTAGACGTTGGTCAATTTCTTGGGAAGACTCAACCCGGCGAAGTTGAAACCCAGCCTCTCTTTGAGCAAGTATTTCATCCCATGCACGGTGTGGGCGATCTGATTCATCTTCGATTCATCGATGTCGAATCCGACAGTGTTCAAACACTCAACTACCTTCTGTGGAGTGTAGACACCCCGTGCAAACAAACACATCACCAAACTGTTGGTGAGGACGCGCCAGACACCTTCTTCATACATTGCCCTGACTTCTTTCTCGATGTCTTCAGAACGTCCCAGATACTTTTGATCGACGCTGTATCCTGCACAGTCTAAGTGCGAATGTCTCACACCCACTGCGTATCCGACGAACGCGTCTGGACCGGTCATGTACCCAGGAGCTTCGTTTTTGTTGAAGCAGATTGCGAAATCTTCACCGCCGTACTTTTTTGCACAATAGTGAACACCCTTTTCGAGATCTCTGTAGAATTCGTTTTTCCCGAGTGCGATGTTCTCAAGAACCTTCAAATAAGTTTCCACATCGCCGAAGTTCAGGGCGAGATCTTCGGTCTGTTTCAGCGTGATGAAACCCCTTTGAAACGCTTCAGTCGCCCACGCAAGCACAACACCAATGCTTATCGCGTCCCAACCTTGTCGCTCAACGAAGTGAATCAGTTTGAGCACATCTTCCGCTTTCGAAACGCTGACATTCGAGCCCAGCGAATAAATGAGCTCGTGATCGTAGGAAGTCTTCAGAGCCTTGTACATGTGCGGATCAGCGAACAGTTCCCTCAAGACGCCCATGTGGATGCATCCTATGGGACAGTGCGCACAGGAGATCTGCTGTGCGAGGAGATGGTCTGCGAAATACTCGCCACTTATTCCCTGAGCGCTTTCGAAGAAGCCTTGAGAAAAGTTCCGCGTCGGAAGACCCATTATTTTCGAAAGCGGAACCACATTCGCCGCCGTGCCGAGATCTCTGTACTTGTATGTGTTTTCACTCTCGACGAGTTCCTGAAAAATTCGATCGTAGAGCGACTGATATGATCTTTTATCTCTCAGTTCTGGACAGTTGCTTCCTGACACAACGATCGCCTTCAAATTCTTTGAACCCATGATCGCACCGAGGCCCAACCTTCCAAAGTGCCTTGAAGAATCCACAGTAACAGCGGCAATGGGAGAAAGCCTTTCACCCGCTGGTCCGATCCTGACGATGCTCTTTTTGCCCTTGCGGTGATCTTCCTTTTCTCTGAGAATTCTCTCGGTAGCAAGTGCGCTTCGACCCCAGAGCGAACTGCAGGGAACAAGTTTCACGCTATCATCGTCTATGGACAGATAAACGGGTTTTTCAGCCCGACCAACGATCCTGAGAACGTGAACGTTGGCCGAAAGCATCGCGAGATGAAGTCTTCCACCCGCATGGGATTCGCCGAGATCGCCCGTCAAAGGTGATCTGAACATCGCAACGGTCTTCGACATGCTTGGAAAATAGCCGTTGATAGGACCTATCGCGAAATAAATTGGAGAATTTTCAGAGAACGGATCCAAATCCTTTGTGATTTCCTGCATCGCAAGATAAGTCAGCACGCCTGTGCCACCAATGAACCTTCGAAACAGTTCACTCACATCCTTTTCCTCGACCTTTCCGCTCGTCAGATCTACGGACAACATCCTGTACATCAGCCCACCTCCTCCATAGCGAGGACTTTGGTCGGACAGTAGCGAACACAAACACCGCAGTGGTGACACACGATGGGCACTTGTTCCTGTTCGTCCCACTGGAGCGCGTTCGCAGCGCAGGCTTTGATACATTTTCGACAGTGTGTGCACAGTTCTTTCACCAGTTCCACACCGAAACCGCGTTTCGAAACTCTGAGCGCTCCAGTTGGACACGCCGCGGCACACTCTGGATCCTTGCAAGCTTGACACACGCGCACAGAGAATGCGCCTTCGACTCCTGGATAGTTCTTCACCCTCATGGCTGACTTCTCTATTCCAACAGCTCCGTGCCACGTCCTCGTGCAGGCAAACATGCAAGAATAACATCCTATGCATCTTTCTCTGTCTTTCACGACAAGCTTCTTCGCCACGTTCTAAGCCTCCTTTCGTTGTTGAGCCTTTTTCGACAGAAAGAATTGTATTAACCTGACGAGAGTAAATACAACGAAACAGAACACCGTGCCCGTCACGGCACCAGACACATCTATCATGACATCGTTCAAAGAAGCTCCTCTTCCTCTGAACTGCTGAAGATACTCATCCAAGCTCGCCACGAGTGCAGGAAGAGAGACTGAGACGATTACAGCCATCAAGACTTTGCCTGAGTAGGCGAAAGCGAACCAGAAAGAAACGATGCCGAGCACCATGTAGAGTCCAAAATGCGCAGATTTTCTGACGAGCTCCACCGTGGGCATCTTTCTGTCTCCAGACCAAAGTTTGTTCAGGCCATTCTTGATCCTCACGAAAAGCTCAGTCTCAGAGAGATCCAACATTTGATCGATCCTCTTCAAGATGTCGTAGGCCCAGCGAGCCTGTCTGGACGAGACGACAGCGTTTCTTGTGCCGAAGTAAAGCACGACACCAGTCCAGAGAATCAGGATCGTTACCAGCACAAAGGTCCACCTTCGATTCATCAGCTCTGCTCTCCTCACAACAACATTCTGCCACGATGAAATGAACACGGAACATTCCGATTTTTTTCAGAAAATGTTGCTTTCAGGATCTCATATCGAAAAATTTTGCAAAACCCGCTCTCGAAAGTGCGCAAACGATTCTTTGACACACTCGCATCAAAAAAGTTATAATCAAAAGGGCCACGTTAGAAATTTAACGTCCCCACAACACTTCAAAATCAGGGAGGTGTCCGTATGAAAAAGTTGTTGGCGGTCCTGGTGGTGTTGCTGAGCCTCGTCGTGCTGGCACAAGAAGTTATCAAGATCGGTGCCATTTTCCCACTCACGGGTGCAGCCGCTGCAACTGGAGTGAAGATCAAGTATGCAGTCGAGGTCGCACAGGAAATCATCAACGGTGTCTATCCTGAAATCAACCTCGCGCTCGCTAAATCTGCAGGATTGCCGAACCTCAACGGGGCCAAAGTACAGTTCGTTTTCGCAGACCATCAGGGTAACCCAGAATTGGCCATGGCAGAAGCCGAAAGATTGATCAGAAACGAAAAAGTTGTAGCACTCATCGGTTGCTATCAGTCTTCCTGTACCAAACCGGCAAGCCAGATCGCTGAGAAGTACGGTATACCCTTCGTCGCTGGGTCTTCGAGCTCCGCAGCTCTCACGGAAAGAGGATTGAAATGGTTCTTCAGGATTGCGCCGCACGACGGTATGGAAACTGTCTTTTTCTTCAACTACCTCAGATACTTGAACGAGAAGTACAACGCTAACATCAAGAGAGTTGCCGTCGTGTACATAGACAACGAGTACGGAGTGCACGCGGCACTCATGGTGAAAGAAAAGATCAAGGACTTTCCTGAATTCAGCCTCGTGGCCGACGTGAAGTATCCTGTGAGTGCGACCAACGTGGACATAGAGGTCCAGAAAATCAAAGCGGCCAAACCGGATGCGATCTTCCATGCGTCCTACATCGGTGACATGACCATGTTCGTCAAGAAGTACAAAGAGTTCAACGTGGTTCCAAAGGTCGTGCTCTCTTACTGTGGTGGATATCAGGACCCGCAGTTTGTTGTGAACCTCGGCAAAGATGCAGATTATTTTGCTGGAACGAACGCCACCACGCCTGCCCTGTTTGCAAAGATGCCGATCCTCTCCAAAATCAACGAGATGTACAAGGCAAAGTCCGGCGTCGACATCGATGGCCCAACTTTGGAAGACTTCGCTTCTGCGCTCGTCATAGCTGAAGCGATCAACATCGCCGGTACAACTGAACCAGAGAAGATTCTCGAGGTTTTGAAGACCCACACCTTCGAGGCTCCCTATTTCGTGTCGGAAAAGATCCAATTCGGTTCGGACGGGCAGAACATCTACTCGGCTTCGGTGATGACGCAGATATTCAACGGAGTCTACGAAGCCGTCTGGCCGGAACAGTATCAAACACACGAGCCAGTGCCGCAGTTCCCGGATTGGAAAAAGAGATGAGTAATGAGGGGGGCACCCGCCCCCCCTTAAAAAATCTGGAAGGGGATGAGCATGCTCGCACAACTCGTTGTTACAGGCGTGCTGGTTGGAAGTGTCTATTCTCTCGTCGCAGTCGGTTTGACACTCGTTTGGGGATTGATGGACATAATAAACTTCGCGCACGGTGATTTCATGATGATCTCGATGTACACAGTCTTCTGGTTGTACGCACTCCTGAAATGGGATCCGCTCGTGTCGCTCCCCATCGCCGCTTTGGTGGCAGCCATGATAGGGCTTCTCACTTACAGACTGGTAATAAAACGTGTGCTGAACGCACCTGGTCTCATGGCTCTGCTTGCCACCTTCGGTTTGAGCTTGTTCATAAGAAACTTTGCCCAGTTCCTGTGGAGTCCGAACTACAGGTTTGTCGGAGAATCGATCCTTTCCGGCAAGAGATTGGTAATCTCCGATGTGATCGTTGGCATCCCACAACTCGTAGCAGCCCTTGGAAGCATTGGTATGACTTTCGCCGTGGCTTTGTTCATCAAGAAAACGAAGTTTGGAAAGGCTGTTCAGGCAACGGCGCAGAGCAGAGAGATCGCAGAGTTGATGGGCGTTGATACGGAGAAAGTGTACATGTTCACCTTTGCCCTCTCCGGTATCTGCGTCGGTGTTGCGGGGACCTTGCTTTCGGGTATCTTCCCGGTCTATCCAGAGTCAGGTGCGATGTACGGTCTTCTGGCTTTTGTGATCGTCGCACTGGGTGGGTTCGGAAACATATGGGGTGCCTTCTATGCGGGAATCATGATCGGACTCGCCGAGACGATCGGTGGTTTTTATCTTGGAACCCAGTTCAAGTACGCGATAGCTTTCCTCATATACTTGCTCGTACTGCAATTCAGGCCCAAAGGGCTTTTTGGGTGGTGAAAGTGGATGAAAAAAACACCGCTACTCGTCATCCTGGCGATACTTTTGATCCTGCCCCTTGTGGTCAAAGATGTGAATTTTCAGCACGTCATGCTCATGATGCTCATCTTCGCAGGTCTCGGCGAAGCGTGGAACATCATCACCGGCTTTGCTGGACAGACATCCTTCGGTCATGCTGCGTTCTTTGGGATAGGTGCGTACACCTCCACGGTGCTTTTCTACAAATTCAACGTCTCACCATGGATCGGTATGATACTGGGTGCATTGTTCGCAGGTGTTGTGGCTTTTTTGGTGAGCTATCCGTGCTTCAGATTGAAGGGCCACTACTTCGCTATAGCGACGCTCGCGGTAGCTGAGATCGTAAAGCAGCTGTTTGTCAGCTGGGACTACGTCGAGGGTGCCACGGGTATTTCCATTCCCGTCGTTGCCGACAGTTTTTGGGCGATGCAGTTTCATCGTTCGAAGATCCCGTACGTTTTAATTGCCTACGGTCTCTTCGTTTTCGTTTTGTTCGTTGCTATAGCCATCGAGCGCAACAAGATGGGCTATTATTTGAAGGCGATAAGAGAAAGCCACGAAGCCGCCGAGGCACTCGGAATAAACACTGCCCGCTACAAACTGCTCGCAATGATTGTGAGTTCGATGCTCACAGCGCTTTTCGGCACACTCTATGCGCAGTACATACTCTACATAGATCCCTTCATGGTTTTTGGGTTGGAGGTCTCGATGAAGATCGTTCTGCTGACGGTTCTCGGTGGTCTTGGTAGCATTTACGGTCCGATCATCGGTGCGGCGATACTCATACCTCTTTCTGAGTACACGAGAACCTTGCTTGGAGGTACAGGTAAAGGTATCGATTTGATGATCTACGGCATTCTTATAGTCATCGTTGTGGTTTTCGAGCCGAGGGGAATACTGGGACTTCTGAGAAAACGCAGCAGAAGGAGGATCAACTATGGCAAGAGCACTGCTTGAAGTACAGGGGATCACCATGAAGTTCGGTAATCTCGTCGCAAACGACAACGTCTCCTTTTCCGTGAACGAGGGCGAGATCGTCAGTCTCATTGGGCCTAACGGTGCTGGTAAGACGACACTTTTCAACTGTATAAGTGGTTTTTACAAGCCATTCAGCGGGAAGGTCTTCTTTGAAGGAAAGGATATAACCGGTAAGCCGCCTCACCAGATAGCAATGATGGGCTTGACCAGGACTTTCCAGATCGTCAAACCTCTGAAAGATATGACCGTCAGAGACAACGTACTCACTGGAGCGTTTTTGAGATCTTCCAGTAGGAAGGAAGCTGAAAAGATAACGGACGAAGTGCTCCAATTGACACACCTTTGGGAGAAGAAAGACATGCTCGCAGGCAGTCTGACCACGGCAGACAAGAAGAGGCTCGAGATAGCCCGCGTGCTGGCCACCAAACCCAAGATGGTCATGCTCGACGAAGCGATGGCCGGTCTGAACCAATCGGAGATAAAAGAAGCAATGGAACTGTGCGTCAAGCTCAACAAATCTGGAATAACGCTCTTGATCGTGGAGCACATCATGGAAGCGATAATGCCCATATCCCACAGGGTGATCGTGCTCAGTGCCGGGAAAAAGATCGCCGAAGGTAAACCGGCTGAAGTCACGAACAACGAAGAGGTCATAAAGGCGTACTTGGGGGAGAGATACTATGCTAAGAGTAAAAAACTTAACAACAGGCTATGACGGAGTTCCTGTGGTTTTCGATGTTTCTCTCGAGATCAACGAAGCAGAGTTCGTCGCAATTGTGGGTTCCAACGGGGCTGGCAAGACCACGATCCTGAGGACGATCTCTGGATTGCTTAAACCCATCTCGGGTGAGATAGAGTTCGAAGGAAAGCAGATTCACAAGTTGACCGCCCACGAGATCGTTCGCTTGGGCATAGCACACGTGCCTGAAGGCCGGCACGTTTTCGGCAAGATGTCCGTCAGAGACAATCTGCTCATGGGTGCTTACACGCTTAACGACAGAGCAAAGGTGAACAGGTTGCTTAACGAAGTCTTCGAACTTTTCCCGAGGTTGAAGGAAAGGGAAAATCAGAAGGCCGAGACACTTTCTGGCGGAGAACAGCAGATGCTCGCCATCGGAAGAGCTCTCATGGCCGAACCGAAATTAGTGCTCGTTGACGAAATGTCTCTGGGCTTGATGCCCATGATGGTCGACAAGGTCCTCGAAACACTGAAACAGATAAACAAGGAGAAAGGCGTCACGATACTACTGGTCGAGCAGAAAGTTCAAGAGGCTCTGGAGATGGCCGATAGAGGATACGTGCTTCAAACTGGCAGGATCGTCGCACATGGAACGGGCAAAGAACTGCTCGAGAGCGATTTGGTGAAAAAAGCGTATTTGGGCATGTGAAAAGTTATCTTTTGAAAAAAGGGGCGCAACGGCGCCCCTTAGATTCTTAAAGCGATCTTGTCATGTTTTGAACTTTCTCACTTGTTCGACCAAGCTTTCTGCTATCGAAGATAGTTCCTCTGACAGACTGCTCACGTTCTGCGCTCCACTCGCTTGTTGCTTCACCGCCTGCGTCATCTCTTCCACCTGCTGCGCTATCGTCGTGATCGATTTGGTCGCCGTGTCCATAGCACTGCTCATCTCTTCTGCAGCAGCACTCTGCTCCTCTGCGCTCGCTGCCAAACTCTCTATCTGACTCACCATGCTGTTTATCTGCCCTGTTATCTTGCTGAATTGTTCCCACTACAACGTCTGATTGCTTGCTCATACCTTCCACTACTTGCACTGTCTCTTTCGTAGCATTGTCTGCTTTCATTAACAACATAATGTTTGACGTTCGAAAGGATTTGGACAGTCAAGTCTTCATCGCTTGAGCTCTTGGGGAGGTTTGCTGTGACTCGCTTCTATGTCTCTGAAATTTTTGTGTCATCCAGCGCCGATCCTGCTGCCGCCAGCACCGGAACCTGCGCTTCCTCCTCTGAAGCCACCGGATGACGAAGACGACTTGGAAACTGTTTGTGAGGCCGTCCTGACCATCGTTGGCACCACATCGAGCACTCTCGGTTGTATCACCACCAAGCTCGCCACGGAAGATTCGGAGGGAGGATTGAGTTTTTTGAAGTTCTCAGCGACTGTTTTTGCGATTCCGAGTGCCGTCGCGTAAACTATGTAGTCGTCCCAGATGGCCACGGACGCCGGAGGATGTGAAGAGAGGGCAGAGAAATCGAGAAGGAACCTTTCGAAGTTTTTCCATCTCAGATAGTAGAGCAATCCTTCATGAGTCCATCGCGAAAAGACATCTTTCCTCATCAGGAAAACCGCAATTCCAGCAGAGATGCACAGAAACATCAAGGTGCGCACATAATCGACGATTACCTTGAATGCCGGGCCGAGGTTGTTCGACAGAAACAGCGCGATTATAGGTATCAGAATGGCAAAGACGAGGGCGAAAGATTTTGCTATCTTGTTGCCCCTTTCATCCATGAAATTCTTTTCCTTTATCTGTCTCAACACGTTCTGTTGCCATCTTCTGTAGTTCTCCAGAAACTTTCTCGCGTTCGATTCTTTTTGGACTGCTTTCTTGAACACATTGAAGTTCAACTTTCCATCTTGAAGGAACCCATCGAAGATCTTCATTATGACATCGTCTTTGGACAAAAGCTCCAGCGCGACGATCTCCCCATTCTGACCCATGACGAACCTCGCCTTCTTCTCTTTCACTGCGTTCAGCAGAACGGAGTTCAAGCCGTGCTCGTCCGGAACAGAACACAGACGTTTCACCACACCATTCACCACATCTGGTGAATCTCTGTACGGAACCTCTCGTTCGTATTCGGCATCGTAAACGATCGAGAATTCTCTGCCGAATTTTCTGTACAAGTAGAAAGGAAGGAGAATCACGAACAAGGTGTAACTCGCCGCGAGCGCCACACCGAGGACATTCTTGAGGATGTAACTGCGCTCGTAGTTGATGACTTCCCGCAAAGAGACATCTTGATGACGAGCTTCTTGAACAAGGATTGGTTTGTCGAAGACGTACCTACCCTCGACGAAGCAGTTTGAAGGAACGTTCCTGAAGACAAAGTTCTTGATCCTACCATCCTTACTCGAGCTCACTTGTAGCCCCCATGGGTGGTGGTAAACCTTCGGCTCGCCGAACTCGGAGGGGAAAACCATTTTGACGTCGAGTTTCTTGACGGGTACGGGTGCCTCACCCAAGTACTTGATGAACAGCTGGGTGAAATCTCTGCCTTGAATCAACAAATTTTTCACGCTGTAACTGATCTTCAATTGGACGATGAGCCCCTGCGGTGGTGTTTGAACGTATTCATCCATGGAACGACTGAACTGAAAGAAAAGGTCGAAACTGTTTGGACCAACCTTGCGCTCTTGAACGCCTCCGAGCAGTGGCGGACCCTGGACCACTTCGTACTGAAGATCTTCCATCGTCACACCCTCCGGCATATCCAAGGCCCAGGTGACGTAACGGAAGGGTTTTTTGAACCTCAAGGTGAACGTTTCTGTGACGTTCGCCGTTCCATCCGCTTTCATGAACAAGGTGTAGTCGACCTGTGGTATTTCGAAAAGGTCAGTTCCAGGACGATGCGCCACGAAAAGCAAGATCGCGAACAGAATCGCAGCGATCAAAAACGGTACGATCCGTTTGAACATATCAGCTCAGCTCCTGGAGCATCTGTTTCGCTTCCTCGTAGCTCAACTTACCTTCGGCCACCAGTCTGAGGATCCTCTTTTCGATCTCTTCCACCCTTTCTTTCTTGCTCATCACTTTGAGCCGCACATCGCCGGAGACGGTCGAAGCAACGATCTTCATTCTGCCATCGCCAAAGATGTATTCATTACCACGTCTGACGTAACCAACGTTTGAAGAAATATCGCCGCTGGTGCTCTTCAAACTCAGCCTTATATTCGGCAAGCCCACGACGTTCAAGCTCATATCTCCACTCACGGTGCTGAGCAACCAATCGTACTCTCTACATTCCAGTTTGTCAACGTTGATGTCTCCACTCGCACTCGCAACTGCGAGTCGCTGTACGTCGACAGTCGACAGTTCGATGTCACCCGAAACCGTTTTGATCTCCATGCTTTGAGCCCGACAGCCGTCGATCTTGATTTCTCCTGATACCGTTTTCAGCGTGCCGTGCTCAAACGAGAGCGAGGAAACCTCTATGTCCGCCGAGATGGAACTGATCTGTAACAGCTTCAAGTGTGTCGGCACGTGGAGTTCTAAATGCTCCGACGGACCGGAGCCAAAGTTGATCAGACCCAGCAGACCCTTTTCGTAGCCTCTCACGTTTATACTGAGCACACCGTTATCGATGCGCACGTCCGGCGCGTTTTCCTCGAAAAAAAGTTTGAACGAATCATCAGAGCTTTTAACGACCTTCACAGCTCCGCTGGTCAACTTAATGTGAACTTCGTTCACGTGCTTCTCTATGACAATGGACTTCCTCTCCAAGGTTCATCCCTCCTAAAAACCCATGAACCTGACGATTACCCATATCACCACGAGCTCGCCAGCTATGTAGATGAGAATGGGCACAATGTTTCCCCAGATAAGAAAGAACACGTACAGAACCACGAAGATCGAGTAAGTCAGAGCGATGGACTTGACTTTTATCTGAAGCAGTTTGTAACCTATGTAAGCGAGCAGCAACGCACCGACGACGCCGCTGAGAACCTTGAAGACCAGCACGCTCACGCACCCTCTCTGAGCTTTCTGATCTTCTCGAGCGCTTCTTGGGCGGATATCTCACCCTTTTCGAGGCTCTCGAGGACCTCGTTCACCTGTTTTTCTTGTTGTACTTCCTCAGCCTCGTAGCCCAGCGTCTTCACTATGCCTTCAAGCCTGGATCTCGCTGTGGGATAAGAGATGCCGAGTTCCTTCTGCACTTCGCTCAGGTTCCCGCGCGCCTTTATGAAGATCCGAAGAAAGCCCAGTTGCTCGGGTGAAAGTCTGAAGAACTCTTCCAGCTCGAATTTGCCCCTTATGATCGTCCCACATGAAGGGCACGTGAGCTCCGTTATGAGCAGCTGGCTGTCACACACAGGACACCTTGAGATAACACGCGCCATTCAAATCACCTCTTCAATTTATTTAGTCTTACCTGAAAATATATTAACTCTCGACTCAAAGTTTGTCAAGTACACTCTGATGTAACATTATCTGCGTTCTCCATCTTGGTGAAGTTGGTACAATCCTGAGGGAGGGATCGTGTGGTGTACAAGAGGGTGTTGATAAAGCTGAGTGGGGAAGTCATGTGCGGTGAGGGAGAAAGAGGTTTCGACAGAAAAAACGTCGAATTCCTTGTCAGACAGTTAGCACAGGTGGTGGAGTACGGTGTCAACGTCGGCATCGTCATAGGTGCTGGTAACATATTCAGGGGAGAAGAACTCATCGATCTTCCACACTCGCTTGCCGATCAGATCGGAATGCTCGGCACCGTGATCAATGCGCTTTACCTTAAGGGAATCCTGCAGAGGGTCGGTATGAAGTGCGTGGTGGTCTCCCAGATAAGTTCCTTGCCATCCATAAGGCCTATCCACTACGACGACATAAATTTGTACTTCGACGCAGGTTACGTGGTCATCTTTGCGGGTGGTACGAGCAATCCGTTTTTTACGACCGATACCGCCGCAGCATTGAGAGCCGTGGAGATGGGAGCCGAGCTGCTCATCAAGGCTACGAAGGTCGATGGAGTTTACGACAGCGATCCAAGAAAAAACAGGGACGCAAAGAAGTTTGAAAGATTGTCTTACCGGGATGCGATAAAATTGGGTTTGAAAGTGATGGACACGGAGGCTTTCTCCATCTGTGGAAGGTACAAGTTGCCCATCGTCGTGCTCAACTTCTTCGAGGATGGGGCTCTGCTGAGGGCGGTCAAAGGTGAACCTGTTGGTAGTTACATCTCACCCGAATGAGGAGGTGGCTGAATGTACAACGAAATCATGGACATCAAGGCGAGAGAAGTTCTCGATTCGAGAGGTAATCCGACGGTCGAGGTGGAAGTTTACCTTGAGGACGGAACAAAGGCTTCCGCAATCGTTCCGTCAGGTGCTTCCACGGGAAAGTTTGAGGCGCTGGAACTGAGAGACAAGGACAAGAGGTATCTGGGTAAAGGTGTGCTAAAGGCTGTGAAGAACGTCAACGAAATCATCGCACCGAAGATCATAGGCATGAACGCGTACGATCAGGTGGCCATTGACAATGCGTTGATCGAGCTCGACGGAACGGAGAACAAGTCCAAGCTCGGTGCCAACGCGATCCTCGGAGTTTCCATGGCCGTGGCGAGGGCAGCTGCCGAGAGTCTGTATCTACCCTTGTACAGGTACCTCGGTGGACCGAACGCAAAGGTATTGCCCGTTCCGTTCATGAACGTTATCAACGGTGGAAAACACGCGGACAACAGTCTGGACATTCAGGAGTTCATGATTGTGCCTGCAGGCTTTTCTAAGTTCTCCGAAGCGCTTCGCTGTGGCGCAGAGGTGTTCCACACACTCAAGAAGATCTTGCACGACGCAGGCCACGTCACTTCGGTGGGTGACGAGGGTGGATTCGCACCCAATTTGTCCTCCAACGAGGAAGCGATCAAGGTACTAATCGAGGCCATCGAGAAAGCCGGATATGAACCGGGCAAAGACGTTTTCATCGCACTCGATTGCGCTGCCTCTTCTTTCTACGAAGCCGAGAAGAAAAAATACCTGATCGATGGTGCTGAGAAGACAACCGATGAGCTATTAGAGTACTACAAAAAGCTCGTTGAGAAATACCCGATCATCAGCATCGAAGATCCCTTCGACGAGGAAGACTGGGAAGGGTTCCTCAAGCTCACGAATCAAATCGGAGAAAAGGTTCAAATCGTTGGTGACGATCTCTATGTTACGAACATAAAGAGGTTGCAGAAAGGTGTCGAATTGAAGGCCTCAAATTCCATACTGATCAAACTCAACCAGATAGGAACGGTCACGGAAACGCTCGATGTAATAGAGTTTGCAAAGGAAAACCACATGACGTGCATCGTGTCGCACAGATCGGGCGAAACTGAGGATACCTTTATCGCAGACCTCGCAGTCGCGACGAACTGTGGTATGATAAAGACTGGATCTCTGTCTCGTAGCGAAAGGATCGCCAAGTACAACAGGTTGCTCAGGATCGAGGAAGAACTGGATGGAATTGCTCAGTACAGAGGGGTTGCATCTTTCTACAGCATAAAGAGATGAAGGAATCATGATTGTTGAGGAGCCGATTCGGCGCGGCGACACGCCGCGCTTTTTGATCGGTGGGAACTATGGACAGGAGCAAACTCTTCTCAAAAGTCGCTTGGATAGGCGTTTGGGCTAACGGTGCGCTGTCCACAGCGAAAGTCCTCGTGGGCTTGCTTTTCAACAGCTCCGCGGTGCTGGCCGACGGAGTGGACACGGGAACAGATGTGTTCACTTCCTTGGTGACGCTGGTTTCCGGAAAGATATCGAGCAGGCCTCCCGACAAGACTCACCCGTACGGGCACGAGAGGGCCGAGGCCATCGCGGCAAAGATCGTTTCTTTCATCGTTTTTTACGCAGGCGTAAGCCTACTTTTTGCGTCCGTCAAGAAGATAATCCTTCACGAACACGTACAGATTCAAGGTGTTCTGCCTTTTTTGGTGACGATCCTCTCCATAGCCATCAAGAGCTGGTTGTTCTTCTACAAGTATCGGGTTGGGAAGAGACTGAACAGCTCAGTCATGATCGCGGACGCTTTGAACATGAGAAACGACATTCTCATTTCAGGCACGGTTCTGCTTGGTGTGATGCTGAGTAAATTTGGACTCTTCTGGATGGACAGCGTCGCCGCATTGGTCGTTTCGATCATGATCATACGAACTGCATTCAACATCTTTCGAGAAACGAGTTACGAGCTCATGGACGGCATGCACGATATGGAGATCTACCAAGAGATATTCGATGCCGTTGAGTCGGTGAAAGGAGTCAGAAACCCCCACAAGGTTCGTGTGAGACAGGTCGGATACAAGTACTTTGTGGACATCGACATCGAGGTCGATCCCAGTTTGACGGTGCAAGTGGGCCACGACATCGCCACTCAAGTTAAGCAAGCGATAATCGCCAGGAACGACAGGATAGCGGACGTCTTGGTCCACGTCGAGCCTGCGGGAAACGTCGAGCAAGAACCATTCGGTTTGGATCAGGAGAAAATGAACTCGTTGAACAAATGATTCATTTGATCGTTTCGGCGATCGAGGCGAGTTTTTCCACGATCGAGTCCACCAGCTCAAGGTAATCGTTTGCTTCCCAGCCCATGAGATCGACGAATATCGGTTCCAGATCGAACTGTTTTGCCAGATTCAGAGCCGTGGAACCTTCGACGTGCTCATCGATCAGTATGTGTCTCACCGCGCCCTTTTTCACAAGATTCGCCAGTTCTGCGAGCCTTTTTGCCGTAATTCCCTGCTCATGGCCTGACTCCAAACCGAAGATCTGACCGATGCCGAAGCGTTCTGCGAAGAGCGTGAGTGCCGGGTGAACTTCGACTATCGTTTTTCCCTTCAAATGACGCATTTTTTCGTACCAGAGCCACAGTTTCTCGAGCAGACGTTTTGAAAAATCCTGCCAGTTGCGCTCAATCAAACCTTTCGGCCGAAGCTGGTTCGATCTGCGAGAACCTCAACATCAATTTGTGCGAGAAGAGAAGCACATTCACAGGATCGAGCCAGAGATGTTCGTTCTGTTCAAAATCCTTCTCGAAGATGTCATCTGCGAAGACCATGGTCTTGTCCGTGAACATGTCCACAACCTTTTTTGCCCATTCTTCAAGACCAACCAGGACGATCACATCGGCCTCGTTCAAAATCCTCAAATCACTCGTCTTCAACTGATAAAGGTGTGGATTGGTCCCTTTGTCCATGATACACACGACGCTGTGTCCTTCCGGAAGGATGTGTTTCACGATGAGTTCGAGCGGTCTGATCGAAACGGCGATCGTTATGGACAGAGCCAGGGAGCAGAAGAGAAGAAACATTGTGGAAAGCCATCTCACGTTCGATCCCTCCAATCGAAAAGAGGGGGAAGTTCCCCCTCTGGTGGAGCCGATGGGACTTGAACCCACGACCTCTACCGTGCCATGGTAGCGCTCTCCCAAACTGAGCTACGGCCCCACGCATTATCTATTATAACCCATCACGTGGGGTTTGACAACCTTGTCTCGAAACACACCTTGAACAATCAAAAGTAGTTCTCTGCAGCATGAACCGAGGCGATCGCCCCATCGGCGACGGCCGTGACGATTTGTCTAACGTTCTTCTTGCGGACATCACCTATCGCGTAAAGGCGTGCAACGTTCGTCTCCATCCATTCGTTGGTGATTATGTATCCGTTTTCATCGAGTTCGACGATGTCTTTCACAAGATCCGATCTGGGTATGGACCCGATGGCGATGAACACGCCTTCAACATGGATCTCACTCGTTTGGTTCGTCTTGACGTTCCTCACGATCACTTTTTCAAGCTTCTTTTCACCAACGAACCGTTCCACAACCGAATCGAAGAGGAACTTTATGTTCGGTCTCTGGAAGGCCTTGTCCTGGAGGATCTTGACCGCTCGGAGTTTGTCCCTCCTGTGGATCACCGTAACACTGCGTGCGATCTTTGAAAGATACAGAGCATCGTTGATCGCCGTGTCGCCGCCACCCACGACCACCACATCCTTTTCTTTGAAGAAGTAACCATCGCAGGTGGCACAGTAAGAAACACCCTTTCCAATGAGCTCAGATTCACCCGGTACGTTCAGTTTCTTTGGATCCGTGCCGGTTGCGATCATCAGAACTTTCGCTTCGATCGTTCTGCCATCGTCAAGTACCACCGCACGTGTTTCACCCTCAACAATGATTTTCTCCACCGATGCGTTCAAAAAATGTGTTCCAAGCGATTCGGCGTGTTCTTTCATTCGTTTGGCGAGCTCTGTACCTTCGATGTTTGGAAAACCCAGATAGTTATCTATGTATGTGGTGAAGTTCAGTTGCCCACCTTCGAGTACCTTCTCGACTATCAGTACGCTCAGTCCTGCCCTTCGTGAATAAACTGCGGCGCCGAGTGCCGCAGGTCCACCACCAACTATCAATACGTCGTATTGATCCTTGATTTCCTCGAGATCCTTGAACTCGAACAGCATCTCAGACCTTCCTCACAGCTTTGAGGAGTTCTTGAACGAACATGTGTTCCGGATAAGCTCCTATGAACTCGTGAACGTCGTTTATGACGGTGTGAGGCACAGAGGATACCCCGTACTTCATGCTGAGTTCCGGAAATTCGTTAGCCTCAATCATCTCAGCAGTTATGTTTCTGTTTATCAGGGCCGCGTTGTGCGCCATGAGGACAGCTTTGGGGCAATATGGACAAGTCGGTGTGATGAAGACCCTGATCCTCACCGGCACGTTTATCGATCTGATCAGATCGATCTGCTGTTCGTTGAAGAAGACAGGCTTGTTGTTCGAAACGGCTATGATATCCTGAATCAGCGTCGAGAATTCGTGACCAGACGGTATTCCGTAGAAACGAATATTGGTGTCTTCACCGTTCGCATCCAGCAAGATTATGGCTGGCGTCATTTCAACCCTGTAGCTTCTAACCAGTTCGGGTTCCTTCTTGACGTGATGGGTGCTCAGCTGTATCTTTCCATCAATCGAAGAAAGCTCCTCGAGAACTTGCTTAGTGAGATCACAGTACTCACATTCGCTCGGATCGTCAACAAAGACCAGTACCTTAACCGGGTCCTTCAGGTGTTCCTCGAACGTTTTCTTCAAATACTTTGTGTCCTTTTCACTCAACAACGGCATGATTTTTCCCTCCTGCGGTCGTTCTTGCCAAGAAAAGTATACCAAATTGGTCGGAATTTAGTACTTTCGGTCCAGTAAAAAAGATGTTACACCCAGACACAGCAGGAACACTCCAATCCAGAAACCCTGTAGTTTCCATAAGCTCAGGTTTCGCAGCGCTATCGTTAAACTCATCAGTCCCCAACAGAGAAGGAGCGACGCAACGTTCCTTCTCACAGCCCGTCTGAACACGTAATTGAGAACGTACTCGTTCTTCGTGTGCCCCGAGGAGAGGAAGAAAACTCTGAGTCGCTTGTCTTCGCTCTCCACCAATACGGACAATCTGCCGGCATGGAAAAAGAAGGCCACAACCACGTAGATCAAAAAGTCACGGACGGACGACACTTCAAAAACGCTGTTGTACATGAACAAAAGCCCAAGCGTGGTCAACGCGTTCATAAAAGCAAATGGCACAAGATTGATATTCGCAAAACTCACCAGACCGAGCCAAGTCAGTAGGCTGGCCCCGATCAATCCGATCGACGAGAGAACGAGTCCAAGCAGAATGATACCCAGCACCTCAAGTCTTCTCTCCTTCCTGTGGTTCCTTTTTCAGAGCTTCAGCGATGCCTGCCAAACTCGATATGATGGCCGTGGCTTCGATCGGGAGGAATATCTTCGTCGCCTTTCCGTTCGCGATCTCCTTCAGTGCCTCGAGGTACCTTATCGCGATCAGATCGCTCGTGGGAGCACCTTCGTGTATCGCCTTAAAGACGTTGAGTATGGCTTGAGCTTGACCTTCTGCCTCGGCTATGAGTTTGTAGCGATTCGCCTCGGCGACTTTCTTTATCGCTTCGGCTTCACCTTCGGCCCTCAGGATCGCCGCGTTCCTCTCGCCTTCGGCCTTCAGTATTTCCGCTTGCTTGATACCTTCCGCTTCCAAGATGGCCGCCCTCTTCGTTCGCTCGGCTTTCATCTGTTTGCTCATCGCTTCTGTGATGTCTTTCGGTGGGTCGATCTTCTTGATTTCCACCCTCGTGATCCTGACGCCCCACTTGTCGGTCGCGTCGTCCAGAACGGTTCTGAGCTTCGCGTTGATCTTTTCCCTCGAGGTCAGAGTTTGGTCCAGCTCGAGTTCACCTATGACGTTTCTGAGGTTCGTTTGAGCGAGCTTCAGCGTCGCGAACTGAAAGTTATTGACGTTGTATACAACCTTGTATGCGTCGGTGACTTCGTAGTATATGACCGCATCGACCGTAACCACGACGTTGTCCTTGGTTATGACTTCTTGAGGTGGAACGTCGATGACCATTTCTCTGAGATCGACCCTGATCATCCTGTCGAAGAACGGTATTACGAAGTGAATGCCCGGTCCGGCTTCTCTGTGGAACTTTCCCAGGCGCTCGACTAAACCTCGCTGGAAGGGTCTAACGATTTTAATACCCGTTGCAGCGATTATGAACAGAAGAACTACCAGCACGCCCAAAGCTATGATCATGCTTCACCACCCCTTTCAATTTTGTGCACCACCACGTGGGCACCTTCCACCTTCAGGATCGTCACCTTTTGACCCTGTTCGATCGTCACGTCGTCGGAATCGGAGTACGCCCTCCAAATTTCACCGTTGACTTTCACGAGGCCCTTTCCTTGTTTGTTGTCTATGGTCTCGATCACTATCGCTTCTTTACCTATTATCTCATCGATGTGGATCTTCCTCGGTTCGGATTTGGTGAGTTTCTTGGCCAGCGGTCTGGTCAAAAGGACCAGAACGCCAGACACACACATGAAGGTGATTATCTGCACGATCGTGCCCGAAACGAAACTCACACCAGCCGCCGCGAAAGCACCGAGTGCGAACCAGAAAAAGAAGAACGTAGGGGTGAGGATTTCAGCCACGACCAGCACGACCCCGAGGATGAGCCAAAAGATGTATGGTTCCATGTTTTCACCTCCTCACATGGTGAACAGTTCGTTTGGATCGACGTAATGGATCTCGAACGGTTCTTCAGCCAAGTTCTTCAGATATCTTTCGATCTTTCCCGAGTAACGCGTGGAGATGTGATAGAGAACGAGTTTCTTCACCCTCGCCTCTCTGGCGATGGAGAGTACTTCGTCCAGCGCAGCGTGTGCGTTCATCTTTCTGTCTTCCTTCTTCAAGAAGGTGCACTCGTGCAGGAGTATCTCCGTTTCAAATGCGTCCGACGGGTCTATTCCATAGGTATCACCAGAGATGGTGAGAACCTTTTTTTCGTATGCTTCTGTGATGTTCTCCTGACCGAGCTCCTTAGAAAGGTGCGCGATCTCAGATTCTTTCAGGTTCTTGAATTCTTCTTTCAACCTTCTTCGCACTTCGATCACGTTGTAGCCGAAACTCTGGTCATACTGTGTGTGCCTGACCCTGAAAGGCACGACGTACCTTGCAAAGCTTCCAGCCTGCCTCAGAAAGATCTTTTGACCCGCAGTTATTGGGACAAGGTTGAGCTCGAACCTCAGGTCCCCGTTGACTTTCACAATGAACTGGAGCCATTCTTCAACTGCCGTGTTCCCCTTTGGGTAGTATATCGTGAGGGGTTTTTCCCTGTCACCCATAGAGTTGTTGCGCGAATTTATTATCGTCCATAGACCGGATATGTGGTCAACGTGACCGTGGGTGAGAAAGATGTACTTTATGGCGTAGATTCTGTTTGCCATGGTCAAAGAAACGCCTTCACCGGCGTCGAACAGGATCCTTTCCGGAGCATAATAAATCCAGGTCGAATACAGTGCCTTGGAGTATATTTGAAGTATCAGCTTTCTTCACTCCTTCTGTTCAGCGATGACTTCCACTTTGACCGTACCCTTGACGCCCCCTGGAAGTCTCAGTTTCACATCGTACAGTCCAATCTCCTTGATGGGTTTTTCGAGCTCGATCCATCTCTTGTCGATCTGCGTCCCGACGCTGTCACTCAAAATTTCTGCGAGTGCCACGCCCGTGAGAGCTCCGAAGAGCTTTCCACCTGCTCCAGCCTTCACCTCGATCCTGTGCACCTTTCTTTGAAGTTGCTTCAAGATCTCCTCGCTCCTTTTGCGCATCAGGTCTTCCCTGTGTTCTTTCAAGGCTCTTTCGTTCTCTATTTTCTTGATCTCACCCTCCGTGGCGGGCCTGGCGAGACCTTTGGGTATCAAATAGTTCCTCGCGTACCCGTCGCTCACTTCCTTCACTTCGTTGGCTTTTCCCATACCGGGAATATCCTTGAGCAATATGACCTTCACACTTCTTTCCCCCTTCCTCAAATTCATTATACTTGTTTGATCGACCAACGCTTCCAAAATTTATCTTTCGTTTCAAGCGCACAAAGAGCAGTTCATCACGGGCAAGACGTTCGTGGGATATACTTTTTCTGGGTGAGAGTGTGGAGTACGATGTGTACTTGAAAATGGACAGCAACGACGTTCACACGTTGAGCTACATACTCGAGGTCGAGGACAACCTTCTGAACATGAGAAAGTACGAAAACGGTGTTTTAAGAATACTCGTGCCTGCGGATCTGCTCGACGAGTTGCTGAACTTCTTACACAACGTCAAAAACTGTGTGAAATTCGAACTTGTGGACGTGAGGTTGAACCGTGGGATTATTTGATCTTCTCAAACCCGACGAGTTTGTGAACGATCTGAGGAACTTACAGATCGAGAGGTACCTTTCGATGGGGAAGGACGTGTTTGTCTTTGATTTCGACAACACTCTTGGACTCTGGAGAAACGCGGAGATAAAGGAAGATCTCAAAGACATGCTCGAACACTTAAAATCGAAGGGCGCGAGGGTCCTCATCGTGTCGAACGGTCGGCCAAGAAAGTTGAAGGGCCTCAACGATTTCGACGTTATATGGCGTGCCGGGAAACCTTTTTCCACAAAGTTGAAGAAGATCTTCGAAGATTTTGAACCTTCCCGGGTAGTGTTCGTCGGGGATCAGATCTTCACCGACGTGATCACAGGAAAGAGGTTTGGTTTTTACACGATCAAGGTGAATCCTCTGTCCGACAGGGAATTCTTCGGCACAAAGTTGCTCAGAATCTTTGAAAAAATCTTGCTGACGTGCTGGAAGGGAAGATGAACGATGAAGTGTAAAGGATGTGGCGCCGAGATCCAGCACGAGGACGAAACACTCCCGGGTTACATACCCAAGGAAGTCTTCGAGAGGAGAAGTTTAGCAGGAGAAGAAATACTGTGTCAAAGGTGCTTCAGGGCGAGGCACTACGGTAAGTTGATGCCGGTGCGATTAGAAGATTTCTGGACTCAGCTCATAAACGTCATCAAAGAGGTGGACGTCGTAGTTTGGATCCTCGACATCACCGATTTCGAGGGCAGTTACGATCCAAAGATCTTTGAAGTCCTGTCCTCAGTCAAAAAGATTCTCGTTGTGAACAAAATAGATCTGCTTCCGAGGGCTGTGACCGTTCAGGAGATAGATAGCTGGGTGAGAAGACAGGTTTTAGACGAACCGTTCGACGTGATCCTCACCAGCGCAACGAAGCGTTACGGTTTGCGAAGGCTCAAAGAGAAGATCCTCGAGTTTCGACGCGTTCTCTTCGTCGGTGTGACGAACGTTGGAAAATCTTCGCTCTTCAAGGAAATCACAGGGAAGGATGTGAGCGTTACGCCGTTTCCAGGAACAACCTTAGGGTTGATACGCGCGAAGTTGTTCAACACCATTCTGTTTGATTCTCCAGGCATAACCACCAAACACAGATTGATAGATTTCTTGAGTCCGGAAAGTCAAAAAAAACTCACCCACGCAGATCATCTGAGCAGATTCACGTTCAAACCCGACAGGAACAGTGTAATTTTTCTTGGGGGAGTCTGCAGGCTGGATATCGACTTCAAATCGGAGCTGAGACCTATTTTTCAGATCTTTGCGAACGAGGCTGTGAAGTTCCACCAGACCAGCAAAGTCAAGGCCGATACGCTTTGGAAAAGACAGTATGGGAAACTCCTTGTTCCCCCATTCGATCCACAGGAGTTGCCAATCGAGAGCTTGAGCTTTCAAGAAAAGAGGTTCGAGCTGGACGCTTCCGAGGAGCTGGCGATTGCAGGTTTGGGCTGGTTGAGCGTTCGTCGAGGTCCGTTTGAAACATGTTTGAAAACCATCGATGGTATATATGTAAGAAAGAGAGAAGCGCTGATAAATCCCGCAAGAAAGGAGAGACGAGCATGAAGAAGAAAGAACCTGGTATCGTGGTTGGAGTGAGCAACAGGCACGTACATCTGTCGAGAGAGGACCTCGACATTCTGTTTGGCAAGGGTTATGAGCTGAAACCCATCAAGGATCTCGGTCAGCCCGGTCAGTTCGCTGCAGATGAAAAAGTTATAATCGTTGGACCGAAGGGAGCCATCGAAGGTGTTAGGGTGTTGGGACCTGTCAGGAAAGAGACACAAATTGAGGTCTCCAGGACGGACGCCTTCAAACTCGGTCTGAACCCACCCGTGAGAGATTCGGGAGACATAGAGAATTCCCCAGGGATAGTCATCGTTGGGCCGAAGGGCGTCGTTGTGAAGGACAAAGGCGTCATCCTCGCCAAGAGACACATCCATATGCA